>JAFUIK010000050.1 GCA_017473955.1 Ruminococcus sp.
GCTCACTTAAAGCTATTGTTGAACAAAAAGAAGCCGACGAAGAAACACTTAAAATCAAGGAAGTAAACTCAGGCGGTTACTGGTTTGACACCGAGGACTTACTTTCTGTTTTGGATAAAATCACAGCTGACAACGCAGCTGCTGAGTATTATCTTCCTGATGCGTTAAAACTCTTATTAAGCGAGGGCAAAACAGTAGGTGCATATACAGCATCTTCTCCTGACACAGTGCTTGGAGCAAATGACCCACAGCAGTTAGAAGAGTTAAACCAGATTGCGATTGCAAAAGGATACAAATAATTTTTTCACATACATCATATCAAACAAAAAGGGGAATAATCAAAATGAATTCACACGGTAAGGACATCAAGATTTTTACGCTGAACTCAAACGTAGAAGTTGCTCAGGGTATTGCGGGCAGACTCGGTCTTCCACTTGGCAAGAGCGACTGTGCTACATTCTCTGACGGTGAAATCGCTGTATCTCTTCACGAATCTGTTCGTGGTAGCGACTGCTTCATCGTTCAGTCAACATGTGCTCCTGTTAACGACAACTTAATGGAGCTGCTCATTATGATTGACGCTATGAAGAGAGCTTCTGCTTCTTCTATCACAGCAGTTATGCCATACTTTGGCTATGCTCGTCAGGATAGAAAGTCAAAGGCTAGAGACCCAATCTCAGCTAAGCTTTGTGCTGACCTTATCACAGCAGCAGGTGCTGACAGAGTCCTCACAATGGACCTCCACGCAGCTCAGATTCAGGGCTTCTTCAACATCCCTGTTGACCACCTTGTTGGTGCTCCTATGCTTGCTGAGCATATGAGAAACAAAATCGCAGGTCATAACGATGAGTACGTTGTTGTATCTCCTGACCTTGGTTCAGTTACTCGTGCTAGAAACTTCGCTGCTAAAATCGGTTGCCCTATCGCTATCGTTGACAAGAGAAGACAGCGTGCAAACGTTTCTGAAGTTATGAACATCATCGGTGAGGTTGAAGGCAAGAAGGTTATTCTCGTTGACGATATGATTGACACAGCAGGTACACTTTGCAACGCAGCTAACGCTATCGTTGAAAAGGGCGGTGCTACTGAGGTTTACGCTTGTGCTTCACACGCTGTACTTTCAGGTCCTGCTATTGAAAGAATCCAGAACAGTGCAATCAAAGAGTGCATCCTCCTTGACACAGTTCCGATTTCTGAGGACAAGATGCTCGACAAGTTCACTATCCTCTCTGTTGCTCCACTTTTCGCTGAGGCTATTGAGAGAATTTACGAGGACAAGCCAGTATCTCCAATGTTCCTTTAATAGTAAGAAAGAGGGTGCAAAACGCACCCTCTTTTTGTCTTTGTTTTTGGTCAGAGAATCATAACAATCCTCCCGACTTTACACAAGGAGGGTTTCTCTGTGACACAAACGCAGATATAACCACTAATCGTAGGGGTCGGCATCCTTGACGACCCGCCGTGCGTAAGCACCAACAAATTATCATTTTTTCGGAGATTAATATGTTCTCAAAATTCAAAAAATCAGCAACAACAGGCTCAATCGAGTACCTAATCGTAGGGCTCGGTAACCCCGGAAAAGAGTACGAAAACACTCGTCACAACTGTGGTTTCATCGCACTCGACTATATGGCTGAAAAGCTAAACTGCAAGATAAATAAAATTAAGTTCAAAAGTACTGTTGGCGAGTGCGAAATAAACTCTCACAAGTGTCTGCTTATGAAGCCGTCCACCTTTATGAATTTATCGGGTCAAGCTGTTGTTGAAGCGATGAATTTCTACAAAATTTCGCCACAAAATGTCATCGTGATTTTTGATGATATTTCGCTTGATGTGGGAAAAATGCGTATCCGCAGAAAAGGCTCTGACGGTGGTCAAAAGGGTATGCAAAACATCATCTATCTGTCGGGCTCGCAGGATTTTCCGCGAATTAAGGTTGGTATCGGCAAGAAGCCACACCCTGAGTACGACCTGAAAAAGTGGGTGCTCTCACGCTTTAGCGACGCTGACAAAAAGCTTATGATGCCGCTACTGGATAACATTTTAGATGCTGTATCGCTTATGGTTGACGGCAACATTGACAAAGCTATGAACCTTTACAATTCGTGATGTGATTTTTCACTTTTATCACGCATAATATATACTGAGGTAAACTACAATGAAATTCTTAGAAAATGTTTTGCAAAAGACCAAGGTCTTCAAAACGCTGAGTAGTGCTCTCAGTGCCGACTCTCCCTGTGCTTTGACAGGTGTTTCGGGTGTTCACAAAGCTAATATGATTTCTTCGCTCTGCCATTTTAAAAATGTCAGAGCCTTTTGTGTTGTTGAAAACGAGCAAACAGCCCAAACCTTATGTAACGACCTTTGTGTTATGGGGATGAAAGCTCTCTACTACCC
This sequence comes from Ruminococcus sp., assembly GCA_017473955.1. Lineage (GTDB taxonomy): Bacteria > Bacillota > Clostridia > Oscillospirales > Acutalibacteraceae > Ruminococcoides. The sequence continues at coordinate 2,398 of JAFUIK010000050.1, forward strand.
GACACGAGATTTCACCTTTATGAACGTCACAGGCGAGTCGCACGAATACGAACACCAGCGTATAAATGTACTGACAAAATTACTAAACAACGAATGTGATGCTGTTATCGCGTGTATGGACGCAGCATCACAGTACACTATGCCAAAGGATGCCTTAAAAAAAGCTATAGTCAAGCTTAAGTCAGGCGACTGTGTAAAAATTGATGAGCTTATAAAGTCGCTGTTACTGCTTGGCTATGAACGAACAGAGCAGGTCGAGGGCGTGGGGCAGTTTGCAGTTCGTGGCGGTATCGTTGATTTGTTTATGACAGACTCGTCTTCTCCGGTTCGAATTGAATTTTGGGGTGACGAGATTGATACAATCAACTATTTTGACACCATTTCTCAGCGTAGAACTGACTACTGCGAGGAGATTTTTCTCACTCCGTCCACCGAGGTTTTGGTAGAAGACAAACAGGCTTTAATTGATAAAATCCGCAAAAAAGCGTCTTATCTAAAAGGTGAAAAATCAGCTAAAGCTAAAGAGCTTTTGTATAAAGAAGCGGATATGCTAAGCGACAACATCACCCTGTCAAACATCGACAAATTCATACCGCTTATTTACGAAAAACCCGCTACACTGCTTGATTACATCGACGAAAGCTCAATCGTTTTCATAAGCGAAACCAAGGCGACAAAAGAGCGTATGAAGTCGTTTGACACCTACCGAAAAACTGAGATTAGCTCACTTTTCGAAGAGGGCGTGCTGTGTCGCGGGTTTGAGTGCTACTCGCTTAACTACAGTGAATTTATGAACAAAGCACTAGCTCACCCGCTACTGTATCTCGACAACTTTTCACACGGCTCATACGATACCGAAATCAAAGAGCTTGTGCAGTTAAACGCTAAGCAAAACGCTCTGTTCAACGGTACAGCCACTTCGCTTATGGAAGACTTAGACGAAATTGGCTACAAAAACTATTACGTCGCAGTTATGGCAGGCACTAAAAAAGCGTGTGAAAGTCTGGCTGATACTTTATGTGACAAGGGCTACCCTGCATCATACAGCGAGAACTTAGAAAATTGCGAAAAAGGAAAAATACACATCGTAGAGGGAACGCTTAGTTCAGGTATAGAATACGTTAACGAGCACTTCATTTTATACTCGCGTGCCCTAACCTATTCAAAGCCTGTTAAACGCCGTAAAACCCCGAAAAACGCTCAGCAAATTTACAGTCTTTCAGACCTGACTGTTGGCGACTATGTTGTCCATTCGACCCACGGCATCGGTCTTTTCAAGGGTATTCACAAAATCGATGTCCACGGCATAATAAAAGACTACATCAAAATTGAATACGCAAGAGGCGATATGCTCTACGTTCCTGTCACCCAGCTTGACTTAGTCGCAAAATACATCGGTCCTCGAGAAGAAAGCAAGGTTAAGCTTAACAAGCTTGGCTCACAGGACTGGAACAAAGCTAAATCGAGGGTCAAATCAGCCGTCAAGGATATGGCAAAAGAGCTTATTGTGCTGTACAGTGAGCGTATGCAGGCTGAGGGTTACGCTTTTTCGAGTGACGGAGAGTGGCAACGCGACTTTGAAATGGCATTTGAGTTTGACGAAACCGCTGACCAGCTACGTTGTTGCAAAGAAATAAAGCATGATATGGAGCGTAAAGCCCCAATGGACAGATTGCTATGTGGTGACGTTGGCTTTGGTAAAACCGAGGTAGCACTCAGGGCTGCTTTTAAATGTGTTACTGACTCAAAGCAGTGTGCCCTGCTTTGCCCTACAACAATTTTAGCGTGGCAACACTACCAGTCGGTATTAAACCGCTTTGACACTTACCCTGTACGAGTTGAACTTCTATCACGTTTTCGAACAAAAAAGGAGCAAGAAGCTATCCTCAAAAAGCTCAAGCGTGGCGAGATTGATATGGTAATCGGCACACACAGGCTTGTTCAAAAGGACGTTGAATTCCACGATTTAGGACTTGTAATAATAGACGAGGAACAGCGTTTCGGAGTTGCTCACAAAGAGCGTTTTAAGGAAGTATGCAAAAACGTAGATGTGCTTACGCTCTCTGCTACTCCTATCCCTCGCACACTGAATATGGCGATGAGCGGCATCCGCGATATGTCGGTAATCGAAGAAGCTCCGCTTGACAGAAAGCCTGTCCAAACCTACGTTTTAGAGCACGACGACGCAGTCATAAACGAAGCAATCAGACGCGAGCTCAGGCGAGGCGGTCAGGTGTTCTATCTACACAACAACACAGAAACCATTGTTTCCAAAGCTAACAAAATTGCTGACGCTATCCCCGAGGCAAGCGTTGCTGTCGGTCACGGTAAAATGAGCGAAAGTGAGCTTTCAAAAGTGTGGCGTAAAATGCTCGAGCAGGAAGTAAATGTACTTGTGTGCACAACTATTATAGAAACAGGTGTTGACCTGCCTAACGCTAACACGCTGATTATCGAAAACGCTGACCGTTTCGGACTTTCTCAGCTACACCAAATTAGAGGTCGAGTAGGCCGTTCACCGCGTAGAGCCTATGCTTACTTCACCTTTAACGGAGGTAAGGTGCTGTCCGAAATTTCAACAAAGCGACTAAATGCTATAAGAGAATTTACTGAATTTGGCTCCGGCTTTAAAATCGCTATGCGTGATTTAGAGCTTCGAGGTGCAGGAAACCTACTCGGAGCTAAACAGCACGGTCATATGGAGGACGTCGGCTACGATATGTATCTAAAGCTCTTAAACGATGCCGTGCTTGAAGAAAAGGGCGAAAAACCTGTAGACAATAATGAAAAAGACTGTCTTATCGACATTTCTATGCAGGCTCACATTCCTGAAGAATACATCGAAAGCCTGAACTTAAGGCTAGATGCGTACCGCAGAATTGCTGATATCAGAACCAAGGAAGACTCGCTCGATGTTATTGACGAGCTACTCGACCGCTACGGTGATTTGCCAAAGTCTGTTCTGGGACTTATTGATATCGCACTCATTCGTAATAAGGCAATTTCTATGGGTATTTACGAAATCAAGCAGAATGAGAACAACCTTTTACTTTACATTGACTCGATAAAACGCGAAGAAGTCACAATTCTTATCTCAAAGCTCAAGGGTCAGGCAATGCTGTCAGCTACCCAAAAGCCATATATTGCTGTTCGTTATAAAGAAAAAATCGACCCTGTTAGTGCTTTAAAAGAAATATTCAGCTAATTTCAACCCTGTTTTCATCTCCAAATTGTGAGCAAATTGTGAAGAATTGCTTTTTTTCGCTCATTTTGTAGACAAATTATACTTTTTTATGTATAATGATTTGGTACGTTTAATAAATAAAAAGGACGGTAAAAACTATGAAGAATTTTACTAAACTTCTTGCGGTAATCCTTTGTATGGTTATCGCACTTTCAACATCCGCTTGTTCACTTAAGCCACAGTATTCTTACAAGACTGATGACACTGAGCTTGCTATCGGCGTTTACATCTACGCTTTATATTCAGCATACTCACAGGCTGAGTCTTTAGCTCAGAACACTGAGGGTTATGATTCTGAAGCAGGCACATATGATGGCAGTGAATCTTTCCTCAAGGTTCAGATTACTGACGAGGAAGGCGTTACAGCTACTGCTGACGAGTGGATTACAACACAGGCTGACAAAACTGTCAGAAACTTACTTGCTATTGAGCACGAGTACAACCGCTTAGGTGCTACTATGGACGAGGCAACCGTCGAGGGCTACAAAGCATCTGCTAAAGAGTACTGGGACTACGGCCCATACTACTCAATGTACGGTGAGCAGTACATCAATCCTTACAAGGACATCTTTGAGCCACTCGGCGTTTCATACGAATCATTTGAGTATTTCTATGTTACATCAGCTAAGCAGGAAGTTGTTTTCGACCTTCTCTATGCTGATGGTGGCGAAAAGGGTGTAAACGATGAAGAGCTCACAAAGTACTTCACAGAGAATTACACAAGCTACTCTTACTTCAACACAAATATGTATGAAGCAAAGGAAGCTACTGCTGACACAGCCGAGAGTGGCGGTACACTTTCAACAAACGTTGCACTTTCTGACAGTGAAGTTAAGAAGATTGAATCAAACTTCAAGGGCTACGTTGACTCATTAAACGGTGGCAAGAAATTTGATGACGTTGTAGATAAGTTTATGAAGGACTACGAGCTTGAAAATGACCCAAGCACATCAAACGTTGAGATTATGGATAATTCCGTAATCGGCGAGGAGCTTGTTTCTGCTATCAACGAGCTTGATGAAGGTAAGGCTTCAAACAAGGCTGTCGGCGAAGAGAACTCACAGGTAATGTACCTTTTCTACAAGGGCAAGATTGCTGACAAGGTTGACGAGTACATCAAAGACGCTACAAACCGCAAGTCAGTTCTCCAGAACTACAAGGGTGAAGAGTTCACAGCATACATTGATGAGTTAGCTAAGAGCCTTGACATCGAAGTAAGCAAAGCAGTTTCCAAGTACACACCTGCTATGTTTGAAGAATAATCTTACTTAGCTGATAAATTTTACTAAATTGCATATTATATTGAGGGAGTGATATTATGAAAAATAGAATTAGAATACTCTCAGTAATAATCGCACTTTTTACTTTATTCTTAGCTTGTTCATTGACAGCTTACGCTACAGACGTAGTTGACCCACCGGTTGATAACCCGCCGGTTGACAACCCACCTGTGGTTGAACCTGACCCGCCTGTTGTCAACCCCGACCCACCTGTAGTTGACCCTGACCCGCCTGTTGTCGACCCTGACCCACCTGTTGTTGACCCTAGTACTAGTGTTACCCCTGATCCGGATACAGGTAATGACACACCATCAGGCGGTTACGTTGACAATGGTGATGATTTCTACTACTATGATGAAGACGAAATGGCAGCTTCTATCGAGCAGTCGGCAGGAAGCGTCAGTAACGCTACTAAGCAGTACGACACATCAGACATCAACGAGGCAGCTTTGAAAGAAACAAAGTGGGATGATATCGCACTTGATGTTTCAAAGGGCTCAAGCGATGCGATGGACTTCTCAGCTATTAAAAAGAACACACGCAACAACGACGACGGCCAGTGGATTTTATACTTAGGCTACGCTCTTATTGCACTTTCAGTTGTTGGCATAATGTACTTCATTATCGCTACAACTACATACAAGAAAAAGATGCAAAAAGCCGTAAGCTCTCAGCAATACAACTCATATCATTCAAGAGATGATTACGGTGACGATGACTATGCCCCACGTTCTAATCACAGCTCACGTCCACAGCGTAAGCGTTACGCATCAGACGGTATGGGCTACGCTGAAAGAAAGCGTTTGAAGGCTGACACTGCTGAAATCGATCTGCCTAACAAGTACAGAGCAAGACATTGATTTTTTAATCGGCTGAAAACTTAACAAACTAACCTAAAGGACACTCTTTTTACGGAGTGTCCTTTTTTTATGTGTATCACACCTATTGTTTATTACTTAAACAACACAACAACATACTGACCCTGTTCTTCGTTGAAATTATTAATTACGCCGTCTGTAGGCTCGCTGTCCTGTGTTACAACAATCGAATTGCTTGTCAACGTAACACTTGATGACGAACCAAAAACTCTGCCGACAATCGAAAAATGCGATATAACATTACCGTTTGTGTCAAGCTCAACAGGCGGGTAAAATTTCTGAAAAATAATCGCAAATGTGTAACTGCCGTCAAGCGTAAATGTCTTTGTTTTAGCTCCGTCACCTGCGTAGGAAAACACAGTATACGGATTTAAAAATTGAATTTTCTCCTCGGCTGTAACATGGATATTAGAGTTTATGAGATGCTCACCGAGCTTTTCGTCAATAATGGCGTTATCGTTAACAAAGTCCATTCGCTTTGGTCGGTCAGCACCCTCCCATGCACACAGCCCGAGATGGTTTGTATATGAGGTTGAAGCCATATTTTATCCTCCTATTCTAAGTTATCAATTTCGTCCCAAGAAAGGTCAAGTGATTCAATGTAAGAAAACGTGTTATTTTTACTATCACTTTGGTCCCACGTTGGGCCACAGAAAACAACCTGTGTTATTAAATGAGCAGGCATAATTTTTTCTACTTCGTTTTGTATCCACGCCTGTTCCTTTTGTGAATACGAGCCAAATGCGTTGACATTTACTATATAAAGCGACGGATACTCTTTAAGCTCAAACTGCAAGCCAAAGCTCTTAAGCGACTCCTTAATCTTTTCAACAGTAAAGGAGCTTTTACAGATGCTTTCTCTGAGCTTTAGCATCTCTCTGCGTTTTTCAACACTCAAATCATCTCTGACATCGCCGATAATTAACTCACGCTGAGACAACCCGTAGCTACTCGCTGTGTCAATGAAGCACTCATCAAGCATAGTACACAGCTCATCATTAAGCTCATCAAGCACCATCGCGTACACCTTAAGCTCGTTAGATATATTCGTGCCCTCAAAGTCATACAAAGAAAGCGGTGTCAACGCATTTTTCATCGAAACATATGTATCGCTCATCGTGTCACCTGCCTGATATCAAGGCTTGACAGCTCGCAGTACTCGTTTTTATCAGGGAAAACATCGTTGCAAAAAGCATCAAGAAACTCGTAGTTTTTAACACCCTCGGTGTGGTAAATCAGCTCACCCATTTCACAAAGGAGGGCAGGTTCTCCGACACCGAGCGAGTTGATGTATTGTGTGAGCTTTTCAGTAATGACCGCACTAACCTCATCAAAGCTGTAACCATCCTTGACACAAAGATTGAAGTTGAAGCTTACCTTAAGTGCAAGTGCATAAAGCACCAGAATATCTACGTTAAGCTCTCTGTTTTCGTCAAGCAAAGCCTGAACCGTACCGATGTGGTCTCTATTAACACTTGCGTCGTCACCTTTACCACAGATGTAAACATTCAGCGTGCCCGCTCCTCGCTCCTGCGGTACAACAGAGGCTGAGTACACACCCGGTACAGACTCGGCAAGTCGCTTGTAATACACAGCGTTCGTACCGTTTGAAATATCACGGTAGCTATAGAGCACACGTTCTCTTAATTCCTCATCACTTTCTTCATCACTTCCACCCTTAAACGCCTTAGTATTTACAACCTTAGTAACACCTGCAGGTGGAGTAACCAATACAGTAATAGTGTGAGAAAGCACATTGTATGAAGCTCCGCCCTCAATTGCTGTCGCTGACACAGTAGCACTACCTGTGTTGGGAAGAATAGTGACGGTTTCGTCCGTTACAAACTGTCTTATCGCAGGGCCTGCTGTTGAAACTACAGTTCCCTTTTCAATTATAACCTCGCTGTCTGTCACGTCATTTCTGTAAAATGTAACCTCACCTGTTGATTTTTTTGACTCTTTACGATACAGACCACGCGTGAGAGCGTGTTTGTCAAGATACTCACCACTTGCACTGGACAAAAACATCTGTCGCTTCAAAAATTCAGTTGCTACCACACTGTTGTATATTTCGCCCGCAAGCACCTTAAGTCTTATCATAATGTCAGACTCCCTGTTTATCGAAAAGCCTGACAGCTCCTCGTATTTTTCAACCATCCTGTTAAGTATTTCATCATAACTGCTCATTTACATTCACCTCCGTTGTGATTATGTCTATGCCGTTTACTATTTCAAGTACAGCATATAGTTTACCCTCTTTTTCATACACGTCAGTAACCCTTAAATCAGTATAGGGTATATCAATGGTAGCTTCCTTGAATATCATAGAAAGCTTTTCCTTGAGTCTTTGGTCCTCTTTGTCAAAAACAGTGCTGTCAACACCCAAATCCCTGTCATAAGGAAAGCTGCCCTTTGTCACGCAACAGGCTATTTTTATGCGTTGACAAAGCTCCTCAAGCGAATCTATGTAGCACATCTGTCCACCGCTCAAAATAAGCGTGTCTTTGTTCTCAATTTTTATGTCCATAATTAAAACACCTTTCCGTTTATTACTACCGAGCCATCGTTTTTTAAAACAATCTTTGCCCCGCCTTTTGAGCACAGCATCAGCTCTCCCGAGGAAAGCTCGTGTTCCTCATTTGACACAACCCCGATGCTTACATAAGAGCCGTTGACAGGAACGACCAGTGACTCCTCACCCACAGGCGGATTGTAGTACACGCCGAACGGAGCAACAATAGGCACATTTCTGTGTTCAAAAGCCGAGTTAACATTAACGCTGTTTGTGTCTGTAGATGTAACATCGCCTTTTGAAGCAACCGCACTTTTCAGCGAATTTTTAGTTATGTAATCAAGTAACCACATACTAGCCTCCCTTTCTCTTAAGCGACACCACGGTGTACTCGCCTTTGTCGCTTAGGCTGTATCTCAAAGCACTGACATAGAGCTTGTCCGTATCACCGTAAACACTGTCACAAACTCTGGCGTTTCTGTTGAGAATGTTAAGGTGTCTGCCCATACACGAAAGCGACAGAACAAATGCTTTTTTCTTGCTGTTGTCAATCATTTTCTGTGCATACACTGCAGGGGTGTCGGTTTTATACGCATCAAGGTAACGCTGACGCGTTATCCCACGACTTTGAGCACCGACGTTAACAACTTGTGTATCATAGCCTGTCCTGTTTAAAAGCTTTATTTTAACCGATGATATTTCGTCACAGCGTCTTATATTTTCAGAATAGCTAAAGTAGTTGATGCCCTGTGTGTTATCAGAAAACAAAAGCGGTTCGCCTTCTTTTTCATCAGGAAAACACAGCTCTCCTTTTTCGTTAACCCTGACACTGCCTCCAAATGCTTTTTTTGAAAAATTCTGCACCGTGTTGTAGTCACTGTCACCCTTTAAAACAAGCAAAGTACCGAAAAACGCCTTCGAGCTTTCCTCCTTCAGCTTTATTCCAAGGGGTGAAAGATGCCTGTTATAAATCATATTTACGCTCGGATTTGTGTAGCCTATCGGCATACTTTCGTTATCCAGTAAAAGAGCTGCTAACGAGCGTGCAACAATATTCACATACTCGCCCTTTATATCCTTGATGAGTTGCTGTTCATCTATAACCCCTGTAAACACAATTTCGTCATCGCTGTACACCACAACACTCTTGAGCTCGTCACACTCAAAGTACGAAAACTTCGCTTTCATATCATCAGCAGGCACATCCTCCTCAATGTTAATGCTCAGCGAAATAACATCAGTTACACTAATCTCGTTATCGTTAATATCCGTAAAAACAAACCTTAGCAAATCTTCACGACCTCCCCCGCTTTAATGTCGCCTATAAACATAATGTGGGGATTAAGCTCTACTAAGCTTTCTATGTCAACAGAATTTTCATACGCTATGTCCCACAGCGTTTTTGTGCCGTCTGCAACAACTGTTTTTTTGACCTTAGTCAAAGGCTCTCTGTCTTTTGTCTGGGTAAACGTAAACTCGTATGTAATAACGCCGGGTTTATCGTCAGCTAGCATTTTAAGGCTCTCAAAGCAAGCGTACATCGGAGATAGGGAAGGCAGGCACAGTATGCCTGTGCCGCCTTTTTCAAAAATTGAGTTAAGCTTTTTGTACTGTTCAAGGCAATCTTCTCCGTATAATTCGCCAACTCCCTTAATGGTAATAAGCTTGTTTGAAAAGCTCTGCAGCATCTCCCTGAAATACGGAACTGAAAATTTCACAACCGTTTTGTCACAGATAACAGAGAGCTCTTTGGGGTTATGGTGCCATGTATAGCCCATAAATCTCATTGGTACAGGCCTCATACCGCACCCACCTCGCTCTCCTCTAAAAAAGCTCTATTGTATCGCCTTGAATCTCTCTCAAACTCATCAGACAAAGTGCTGAGGTACTCGCTGTTGTGGTCTTCGTTATTTAACATTTCGGGTATCATACCCTGTGTTTTTTCATCAGTCATATACTACCTCCATCACCTTAAGCTCAGTTGATACAATAACGTACCTGTCCGACACTGGCTTATCCGGATTTACATCCTTCTGCTTTTTAATGAGGCGACAATTTTTGTAAACGTATTTCATATCAGACAGCACAACGCTTAATTCAAATGGTTCATTCGGAAAAACCGATGAATCAAGGTGACTAAGCGAAGTGACAGCTAACTCGTATCGCGTTTTAAGCGGTAGCTCCGTAACATATGCTTCACTTAGAAATTCAGAGATAGGATAGCTGTCAGTTATTTCTTTTGCAGAAAAATCAGTAACAAAACACAGCATCTCATCATTCACAAAAAGCTCAACATCCTTGCCCCTTGTTACTCTCAGCGTGTTCATATCGCCACCTCCTCATAAACACAGAACGAAAGTGTTGCGACAACGTCGCGGTACACGGTGTTCGCGTCATTATCAAAGGCTATCGACGAGATTTTAACGTCCTCACAAACACCCATAGTGTCCGACTTTTCAATAGCATCAGACAAATCACAGCAAAGAGATAACAAGCCGTCGCCACCGTCATTTTTAGGAGCGTACACCCTGAATTTCACTGTGGCTGTCTGCACCATTCCCTTGAGGTTGTCACCCACCGACTCCCCCACAAAATTTGTGCCGACGCTCAAATCAAGCGTTGACACTGCTATAAGATAGCCTTCAAGCGGGTCAGGGTGCTCAACTGATGAAAAGCCTTTTACAAAGGTGAGGCTCTTTAATCTTTCGTCTTGTTTTATCCTACGCACAAGTCCGTTAATGCTCTTATCAATCTGTTTCATAGTCATCACGCCTTTGCTCTTTGTACGGTGCAAGCACCGCCCATACATACAACGCCTTGTCTAAAAACTCGAAGGTTTCGCTTGTATGTACAACATATTTTTTCCCGTTACAAGAAATTATTGCATTATCTGTTCTTGAAAATTCATTATCAGCCTGACCGATATACAGGTAATATCTTCCGTCAGTAAAGCCACCCAAGGCTACAGCTCTGTCCCTGTAAACGCTTGATTTATATCTCAAAGGTTGAACGAAAGCCTTAGTTTTTGTTACCGTTTCGCCTCTTTGTATTGTGACCTTACTGCCGTAGCTTTCTATCATTTGCTTAACATTAGTGTGAAAGCTCATACTCACACCCTCTTAAAGCAAAAATCGTCGAAATCTATTATGTCAGCAATTGCGATTTTCTCCTGTTGCCACATTATATGTGCTTTATCGCTGATACTTTCCGACTGAGTGATTTCGATGTCACCTGCTTTGAACTTGCTTGTTGTGCTGATAAGACTATAAAGCGAGTATTTATAGTAAGCATAAACCGCACACGCGTTTACCAGACGCGTGTATTTGTAGTCAGGTAGCTTTGATACATCAACCATACTCTCAAAATATTTTATGCAGTCAACGATAATAAAAATCCATTTAGAAATATCTTCTTGCTCAAGTCCTGACACAAGAGCAAATCTGTCGATAACTTCCTTAATACTCAAGTGTCACGCCTCCTTTAATATGTAAGCTCTACGGATGCGTCCTTGAAGATTTTAGCAAAGCCTGCGATACAGCTTACTGTTGCACGCTCAAGCTGTCTGTCAATGAGCTTGTCGTAATCTGTCACGATGTCTGTAGCCTTGACCATTTCAAGAGCACAGTTCTTATCAAGACCGATGATGCAGTCATTCTCGAGTGCAGTAGTGTGTAAAAGATTAGCACCCAGCGGTGTTACCATCTTACCGCTACCGTGGAAGTTTAGACCGGCAGAAGCATCCTTAAGCTCAGGAAGAGCTAAGATTTTCTTCATAGCCTCAGTAGGTGCTAAAATTGCGTTTAAGTTATATGGAGAGAGCTTAGCCCAAAGTGAAATAAGGTCAGCGTAAGAAATCTCACCTGAATTAGCACACGCAATAGACTCGCAAGGGTTTGAGTTACCATCGCCCTCAGTAATAACCTTAACCGCATCTTTAAGCTGTGCCCTTGCAATATATGCACCAATCTGCTTTAAGGTTACTGTAAAGAGGTCAAGTCGCTGGAATCTAAGTGCTTCGTAAGAAGAAACTAACATTCTTCCACGCTTGTGAAGCTTAACAAGGTTTTCGTTAGTCTTAACAACTGTCTGCGGAATGTACGCACCCTCGTTTACAACAGAAAGCTCCTTGTCCTCTTCCTTTGGGTCAGATGTGATGCTTCTGTAGTCCATACCGTCGATAGTGGTTACTGTTGCAACGATATCAGAAAGGATGTCTGCTTCCTCCATTCCCTGCTTTACAGCTCTGGCTACATATTCAGGGAAAAGTGCCGCTGAGTTTGAAGTCTGGAAAAACTTTTCAACAGTGCTTGAGCCCTCGCCTGAAACACGAATGTCAAAACGCTTGAGCTGACGAGAAAACGCGTCTAAGCCCTCAAGAGGAGTTCCAACGTAGTTAGCTGATGGGTCTAAACTTTCGAGCACATCTGTTAAGCTCTTCCCCTTTGCCTGATACATACCTTTTTCAAGATTTAAGTTTTCGTATAATGCCATAAATTAAACCGTCCTTTCAATATTAAATTCTATTAAAGAATAAAACCAACAATGCCGTCGCTGACATTTACAACAAGGTACTCTCTGCCTGAGTCGCTTGACTTGACCTTATTGTCAGCATCAGCACAGATATTCTGATAGCCTACAGTAAAAACTTCGTCTGTTGGCATTTCGATGTAACCTGAAAGCTGAACAGCCGCATAGCCGTTTCTAACATTCACAGCAACACCGCAAAAGCTGTCATTTGCTGAGCACTTTTCTACAGTGCCGCTTTCACTCATTTTTACAGGTGTGCCCATAACAACGTCGCTTGAGCCTGTCTCAAAAGTTACTACATTTTCGTTATAGCCAGAAAAATTGATATTCATAATTTATACCTCCGTTAAATAGTAAACTGATTATTATTGTTTTGGTTATTACGCTCACTGCATCTACTGCAGTTAAGCTGAGTTTCAAGAGCCTCGCACTCTGCCTCTTTGGCAAGATAAGAACCGCCGAGCACCTTAAGCTCCTGTAAGCTCAGTTTTTCCACAATGCCTTTTAGTACATCAACAGGCAATGTCGCATCTTTAACACACATCATCTTAAGCAATGTATCCTTGAGCTTTTTTCTGTAAGCTCTGCCATCCTGTGCTAAGACTTCAAGCTCCTCAATATAAGAGCAAAGACTCTTTACTTGCTTTTTATCAAGAGTCAAATCCTTACCCTTTTTAATACAAGAAAGTAAATCATTCATAGTAATGTTCTCCTTTTCATCAGTATAGCTTTTTATTACACCTGCGTTTTTTTGGGCAGGTACAGCCACAAAGCTGAACTCATAAGCATCAAACGGGTCAACCATCTCGCCGTAGCACAGCTTAGAGTTATACTCTTCACCCTTTTTATGAGTGCAAGAAAGTGAATTTACGTCATTACCGCAAATTGAGCATAAGGTGCTTTTAACCGCACACCCAACGCTGACTTCCTTTATAATTCCGCTGTCAAGCGAAAGTATAACGTCTTTGTTACTCTCAGATTTTGGAATGTAAGCTCTCGCTTTTAATCTGAAATAATCGTCACCTGTAGCCGTCTTTTTGCCGTCAACTGCTTCTACCTCACAGCTAAAAATTCTTGCTGTCTGGTTTTTAGCACTCATCTGGTGGTCAAAAATTCCTGTCTTGCCGACAAAGAGCTTTTCTAAAGCAAAAAGTGACTCAACCGTAAAGCGTTCACAATCTCTGTCGATATCGTTGTCACACAGCACTACCGAAAAAACATAAACCTCATCTGCTTTAAGTTCTCGCCTTGTGTACTGATTTATAAGTGCCAATTCTTCGTTTGTAACAGTAGTTTCAGCACTTTTTATTACTAAACCTGTCTTCATCCGTTCACCTCCGATAAGCTTTGTTCAATCTGCATAGCCTGAGCATTGTGAAGTCTAGCTTGTGCAAGCTCTGTTTCATCCTGTAAGTTAATGTTACTCCAGTTTATGGTGAAGTCTTCGCTTAGCCCCTCAAGCCTTAAATAAAGTCTGCAAATTTTACTTATAACAGGGTTTAAAATTGTCCTGTAGTATTCAAGCTCCGAGGTTAAAATATCCGCCTGCTGAGAGCTCATACGCTCAGTTGAAGACCACGAAAGTCCGAGCAAAAACGGCGGAATTGAGAGCTTCGACACAATCTGCTCAAGCAGATGGCGTATTTCAATATCGCAGGAAAGTATCTGGTTATCAGCACCGATAACCTTAACCGAAACGTCACCAACCGACACAAAATCGCATACCTGAGTTTTATCTCTCATCGCCTTGCTCCACTGGGTTGCTATCTCCTGCACCCTGTGCTTTGTGTTGCCTGTTTGTCCGTCTTTTGGGTTATACGTCACCGCAAATCGCACATTTCCGACTCTCTCAAAATTAACACCGATTGTGTTAAAAATCTTGAGTAGTATAGAGCTGACAAAAGGCAAGCCTTTTAAAACAGACGTGCCCTCAACTCTGCCCGATACAGGGTTTAGTAAGCTCACGCACACAAGGTTAGGGTACTTGACCTCGTTTAGTGTGCCGTCGGCGTTTTTGCTCATAACCTTGATATCAAGGGGTGTGTCGCCCTGTTTAAGCTCAACGTCATACAAAGATGCGTTATATAAGGCTTTAAGCTCACACATATCCCTTGAAAGTACAATTTCGCCCACAGCCGTTCCGTAAGTGAGAAGCTCGTCAAAGTAAGTGTAAACAAACTGATGCAAGCCGTTTGAACAGCTATTAACCTTAATGTTATTGATAAAGTCACCGAGCTTTTTTGTGGCGTAATCGTTTTCGCACTCAACTGTGAATGTACCTATAAGCCTTACTATTTTTGAAATAGCGGCATCAATAACAGGCACAGCCTCACGTAGAGATGAATACAGCTCAAGCTGCTTTTTTTGGTACGGGCTGTAGTTTTCGATACTCAAAAACGGGTGTGAATTTGCTCTGGATAAAGAGGTCTGAACAGTATGCTCATCATTTACTTTTGTTTTTGCAGAAAATAATTTCAATCTGTTACCTCCTGTTAAAACTATATATCTAATATCTTCTTTGAGCGACAACACAAAAGTCGTCGCTGTCATTGTTTAAAATGGTCGACACAAAGTATCTTATGTCATCCATAGCGTGGTCATTTTCTTTGATGACGGTATCATTTTTCGCGTTTTCACTCCACCGATAAAGCGAGAATTCACGCATAGCATCCTTGCAGTTGTTGCAAATTTTTATGCGACCCTCTTTCAGTGCGGAGCTTACCATACGGATGCCGTCGATAACCGAGTTTGTTGCAGGCACAACGCTAAACTTTTGGTGCCTTTTGATAACCTCAATGAAGCTCGCCGCTGACGGGTCAACCGTGATTTTAGATACCTTTTTATTTCCGATAAGCTCACACAAAGCCTTGTAGTGCTCCTCGTCAGTTCTTTGGTATCCCTCTTTTTTAGAGTCAAAATAATACTCGTCTATCCTGTACCACGTTTCATTTTGCTTGCCCCAAAGCCCGAAAGATGCTGGATTCACCGTGCCGTAATCGCACGAAACGGCAAAGTCAGAAAACTCTACCTTTGGCACATCGGGGTAGCTGTGCTCATTTTCCATAAACGGATAAACTGCACCGTTAACCGCAACCCACTCGCCTTTTACAAACCTGCGATAAAAAGCACCCGAGTACATTTTTTCGTAGCGTTTAATCGTCTTTTGAGTAAGCGAGGGGTTGTCTTTCATAGTGAAGTGGATGTACAAAGCGTTCTTTTCTGCTCTCTTTTTAATCCACTCGTTGTAAAACCAGTGGGAGGGGTATTCAGGATTGCAGTTAAACCAGAACGTGGACCCCGACACGGAGCATCGTGCCAACGCCTGCTCGACAAATGAGCGTGGCATAAGTGCAACCTCGTCGAGTAATATTCCGCTTAAAGTCATACCTTGGATAAGCGACGCCGATCCTTCGTCCTTGCCCGAAAACAGGTAAAAGCGGTTAACCCTGCCCTTGTACGACACTATAAGCAAATTATCAGAGTACTTTTCCTCAACCTTGAAATTAAGCTCTTTGAGCGGAGTTATAAGCGGAGTAACAAGGTTACGCCTTAACGACTTAATTGTCTTACCGCACAAAGCGAATGATGACTCGTTAAAGTACGTAAAAGCCCACATTATAAATGAAAGCGACATACAAAACGTTTTACCTGACCTGACTGCCCCATCGCAGATCACGGCATCATAGTTTTTGTAAGGTGAATTTTTATGCCACCACAAAAGCACTTTCATCTGCTTTTTTGAAAACGGCTTATACTCCACACTCATCATCCCCGTCACTTAAATTCTGTGCTCCCAAAGTCAGTGCGTCCATCAGCCCCATATTTGAGCTGTCGTCCGCAGTGTTTAACTGAGTGAGCTTTTCAAGAGCTTTAATTCTATCAAAGAATTTAATCTCCATTGCACCATCTCTCGGTTTTCTGATTTCCGAAATCATATACAAATCCATATTCTCTAAGGTTTTCTTATCGGGGCTATCCATATAAAGTAAGCTCACAGCATCAGAAACAGAAGAAAACGCAAGTCGCTGATACCCTGAATACGCAAGAGAAGCGTAAAGCTCCTTTCTCGCTACCATCAGGTTTTTTATTTCATCAACTACGTCTTCTCTTAGTAAGAGCTGTTGCCCTTTGATGAAAGGATTTTTTCTGTAGCCTGCCTTTTTTGCAGAAAGCTCTACGCTTTGGGTATTTGCAAAGTAACAGCAGAACAGTTTCTCCCTTTGGTTTAGTCCCTTTCTCTTTTTATTTTTGCTATCCATAAAAACCTCCTCCCACTTAACCTGAAAAAACGCGAAAAATTGCATACTTTTATGCAATTTTTGGAAAACTTTTTTAAAAAAATTTTTTTGACAACATTTGGGCAATACTAAAATTAATAATTTTGGGGGCGAGCATTGCTCGTCCAATGTGCGTCAGCACCCAAAAATCAAAACAAGGAACGATGCTATGTTTACACAAAAATTCACAAAAGACTTTCAGCACAACCGAACGCTTTTAAAAAACGCTTTAAGAAGCGACCAGTGTTTTGACATCATCGAGCGAAGTATAACGCTGAACTCAAAAGATGCCGTAATGTTTTACATCGACGGCTTTGTTAAAGACGACACAATGGAGCACATAATGGAGTATTTCTACCAAAACAGCGAGGACGATATCGTAAAAGATGCCCGAACATTCGCGTCCTACTGTGTGCCGTATGTCGAGGTCGATGTGCTTGAAGATATAAACGCGATTGTCAAAAACGTGCTTTCGGGCATTTCCTGTATTATGATAGACGGCTTTTCACAGTGCGTTATGCTTGATATGCGAACCTACCCACAACGAGGCACCTCAGAGCCTCAGGACGACAAGGTGCTTAGAGGCAGTAAGGACGGCTTTGTTGAAACACTCATTTTCAACTGTGCGTTAATCAGACGTCGAATACGCGACCCTCAGTTTACAACAACAGTGCTCTCTGCAGGCACATCATCCCAGACCGACATAGTAATGTGCTACATGGAAAACAAGGTTGATAAAACGCTTTTAAACACGCTTAAAAAGAAAATAGAGAACCTCGACATTGAATCTCTGTCGATGAACCAACAGAGTCTTATCGAAGCTCTCTATCCACAAAAATGGTACAACCCTTTCCCTAAAGTAAAGTACACCGAGCGACCTGACGTTGCCGCCGCAGTGTGCTTAAAGGGCAGTATTATAATTTTAGTTGACAACTCACCGTCAGCCTTACTCTTACCGACCTCGATTTTTGAAGTACTCGAAGAAGCCGACGACTACTATTTTCCGCCAATCACAGGCACATATATAAGAATAGCACGATATTTAATCACCTTTGTGTCAGTGCTTTTAACACCGCTGTGGTTATTAGCTGTGCAAAACCCCGAGCACGTCCCCGAAACGCTCAAATTCGTCATACCCGACCAAAGCAACGTAAATATCCCGATTTTTCTTCAACTTATTTTAATCGAAATCGGTATCGACGGCTTGCGACTTGCTGCATTAAACACGCCTGATTCATTATCAGCCTCGCTTTCAATCATAGGTGCGATTGCTTTCTCCGAGTTTGCAATCAACACAGGCTGGTTCTCAATGGAGGTCATCCTCTATATGGCATTTGTCACAATCGCAACCTACTCCCAGCCGTCATATGAGCTTGGTTACAGCCTGAAATTTATGCGAATTATCCTGCTTATTCTCACCAGAATATTCAACCTCTGGGGTTTTATCTTGGGCATAGTTTTAAATATCGTACTACTGTTTACAAACAAAACCCTGTCAGGCAAAAGCTATATGTATCCACTCTTCCCACTCCATCCAAAGGAGTTATTATTGAAGCTCACACGTATCAGAACTACAGCAAAGAAGAATTAAGCGTCCGAGCACCGTAGCCCTCAAAAGTCGAGGTCGAGTCTGTATTTTCGTAATCGACAAAGTCGATGAAGAAAATCAATGCGAGACTGTGGACTTTTGAGGAATAGCGGAGGTGAACGAGGCGTGATATTAAGCGTTGAGCGTTCGAGCCTTTTAAATCTCAATGTGACCGAGTCCACGCGTTAAAAAATCAAAGATTTCATATATTCTTTGATTTTAGCAAGTGGTCGAGGAACAGTAGAGATTTGAAAGAGATGCGAGAACGAGCGAAACGTGATATTAAGCGTCCGAGCACCGCATGCCTCCCTCTGATGAGGGAGGTGTATTTTGCGTAGCAAAAGACGGAGGGAGAGAAAACAACGTACCGTTTGCGGTTTGTCGTGAACGCCAAATCCTACGATTTATATACAACGTTTCTGCCACATCCGTAGGGGTCGGCGACTCGACGACCCGCCGTGCGTCAGCACCAATTTTTCGGGACGGGAAACCCGTCCCCTACATTTCTACATTAACCATCTCACCGTCATAACGGCAACCACTGCCGCTACAAAATCCGCCACTAACGCCGCAACAAGCGTATGGCGGATTTTCTTTATCTTAACTGCACCAAAATACATAGTAATAGCATAGAACGTTGTTTCCGTTGACCCTGCAATAACTGACGCACATCGTCCCAAAAAGCTGTCGGGGCCGTAATCTCTTAACACCTGATTGAGCAGTGCGGTTGACCCACCGCCCGACACAGGTCGCAGTAAGCTCATTGGCAAAAGCTCACTCGGAAATCCCAGTTTTTCACAAAACGGCGATAGCCACTCACACAGTAGTGTCAACGCACCTGATGCTTTAAGCATACTAACCGACACAATTAAACCGATAAGCGTTGGAGCGATAGTGTAAAGCAGTCGCACTCCGTCTTTCGCACCCTTAGTAAAAACATCGAAAACCTGCACCTTCTTTACTAATCCGTACAGCAACACCCCGCCTATCACACACGGCATCACAAGTTCCATTTAATTCTCCCTACTATGCATAAAAATTTAGACACCAAAAGCCCCATAAACAACGCAACCACCGAGCTTATCCATACACAAAAAATTATATCAAACGGTGATTTACTCCCCAAAGCTCCACGCATCGTGGCAATGGTAGTCGGCAAAAGCTGGATTGACGCAGTGTTCATAACAACAAAGTTTACCATTGCATCCGTCGCGACATCGCTAACGCTGTCCCTTTTTAACTCTCTCATCGCCTGTAGTCCAAGCGGTGTCGCGGCATTTCCAAGCCCCAGTAAATTAGCACTGACGTTCATACTCATAAGCTCAAACGCTTTCGAGCTTTTTGGTATATCCGGAAAAATTAAACTAAGCACAGGCGAAAACAGCTTTGCAAGCTTTTCTGTGAGCCTGCACTCTTTTGCAACCTCCATCACACCCGACCACAAACACATCATACCGCTCATCATAATAAGCAACTCCACGGCATCCGCACAACCGTCCATCATAGACTGCGAAAGCTCCTCGGTTTTTCCCGTAAACATCGCACAAACAATGCTTGCAACAATCATAAAAGTAAAGATAAAAGAAAGCATTTTTACCACCTTTTACTAAATAACACAATTTTTATATTATTTTCACGTTTTTTGTCAAAATTATATTGACACTGGCAAATCCATTTGGTAGAATAATGTTGAAAAATATAGAAAGGATGAGTTATATGAAACCAGCAGGATTTATTCTTAAAATTGACCAGCTCGGCCGTATTGTTATCCCAAAACCGCTTAGAAAAAAATACGACCTAGAGCTTGGCGACAGCCTTGAGCTTTTCAACGAGCCGGACGGCATTCTGATGAAAAAGTACTGTATGAGCTGTTCGTTCTGTGGCAACGACGACAATCTTGTCAAATTCAAGGACAAAACTATCTGTGAGCACTGCTTAAAAGAAATCAAGGAGCTTTAATAGCACTACTACCAATATATAGTAAACAATCAAACTTTATTCTACATAGGAGGCATCATTGTGAAGAGAACAGATAAGAAAAATTACTATCTCGACATTGCCGAAACTGTGCTTGAACGTGGTACGTGTTTAAGACGCAACTTCGGTGCGATTATCGTTAAGAACGACCAGATTGTCTCAACAGGTTACGTCGGAGCACCGCGTGGCAGAAAGAACTGTATCGACCTTGGTGTTTGTGTTCGCGAGCAGAACAACATACCAAGAGGCGAGCGTTACGAGCTTTGTCGCAGTGTGCACGCCGAAGCTAACGCTATTATCCACGCATCCAGAGATGCGATGATTGGCTCAACCCTTTACCTTGTCGGCAAGGATGCCAAAACAGGTGATTATGTAGAAAACGCGTGTGCGTGCTCAATGTGCAAGCGTATGATAATAAACGCAGGTATCAAAAAGATTATCATCCGCAACACAAAGGATAAGTTCACAGCAATCTACGTTGACGAATGGGTACAAAATGATGAGTCCCTGGATGGCACATTAGGATACTAAAATAAAACAAAGGAGCAAGCTTTTGACTTGCTCCTTTTTTATGGTCAAAAATGCAAATTATTACAATCGACCTTAGTTTCTTTTATATTATTTTAAGCTGTTCTCGTAAGACTGGATCATCTTTTTAACCATCTGACCGCCGACAGAACCTGCCTGACGTGATGTGAGGTCGCCGTTGTAACCCTGCTTGAGGTTTACGCCAACTTCAGCGGCTGCTTCCATCTTGAAACGCTCGAGAGCTTCCTTAGCCTCTGGAACTACGATAGAGTTCTTTGACATGATTTTCTTCTCCTTTTCTGTTTTATTTCACAAATAATAATTTATAGAAAAACAACGAAAAAATGATTACTTAATCGTTGTAATAGTATTATGTGAGTCACGCGGGTTATTATAAGATGAAAATAATAGAAAATTATATTGAATTTATAAATTATTATGTTGTGCATAAGAACAAAATCACAGCGTCATAATTCACAAATGAGAATAATCAATTATGTATAAATAGCTAATAGTTTTTGTAAATCGAAAGTAGTATAATAGCTCTGTGCAAGTGTATATATTTATTCTCGTATATATCTATACACAAAAAGACAGGAGGGGTAAAAATGAAATATCTATTATCGCTATTTTTAGCAATCGTCATGGTAATGAGTGTATTCTCGATTGTTCCGTTTGAAGTCATTGCAGTAGAGATAGACAAGGCTGAAATATCATATACCAGTGGTGACTATGAGTACGTGCTGTTATCTGACGGCACTGCTGAAATAACAGATTTCAGTGGTTATGCTGACACTCTTACTATTCCATCTACGCTTGATGGTTATAAGGTAACAAGTATAGGTGAAAGTGCGTTTTGGGATTGCGATAGCCTTACATCAATCACAATTCCTGATAGTGTAACAACAATTGGTAAATATGCTTTTGAGTTTTCTAAACTTACTACATTAGAGGTAGGTGATTCTTTAGTAAACGTTGGTAGAGGTGCGTTTTATGGAACACCATGGTATGAGAATCATCCTGTTGGACCGGTGTATGTTGGTAGAGTTTTGTGTGGATTTAATGGTGATGATGATTGTGCGATACCAGAGAATACAATTGTCGATGTAAAAGAAGGTACGGTGTCTATTTCAGACTCGGCATTTAATTATACATGGGATGCTTGGCTTGATACTGATGGACTTGTTGCAGTAAATATACCGGACTCGGTAATCACTATTGGTAATAAAGCAATTGAGGAGTGTCATAATTTAGAAACTGTTACTTTTGGTAGTAGTGTTGAACATATAGGTGATTACGCATTTTTTGGGTGCTATATTCTGAAGTCTGTTGCATTAGGCAGTAGCGTTAAAACTATCGGAAAACATGCTATTGGATATGTTTTTCCAAATCCTGATCAACCACACGAATATACAGATGATAGTCATGTGGTTGCACAAGACTTTGTTATTTATGGCAATTACGATACCGCTGCTCATGAATATGCAAAGTCTAATGGTATAACTTTTGAGTATTTATGTAAAAACGGACACACATACGAATTTCTGGATGCAGTACCTCCAACAGATATGGAAAACGGTCTTACTGATGGCATTATCTGTTCAGTTTGTAAGGCCATCATTGTTGAACAAGAGGTTGTACCTGCACTTCACAACGCAGTAATTGTCAAAGGTTATGATGCCACATGTATCAAAGAAGGTCTTACTGATGGATATAAATGCCGTGATTGTGGCAAGATACTGAAAGTCCAGGAAGTGATTCCATTAGCAAAGCATATAGAGATTGCTGTTAAAGGCTATGACGCAACTTGCGAAAAAGACGGACTGACAGACGGCTCTTGCTGTAAAACTTGCGGTAAAACACTTGTAGCACAAGAGACTATCAAGGCTTCAGGTCATACCAAAGTAGTAGACAAAGGCTACAACGCAACTTGTACACAAGACGGCTTGACCGAAGGCTCACACTGCTCTACATGTAATAAAGTCTTTGTGAAACAAGAGGTTATCCATTCGAAAGGTCATACCGAAGTTATAGATAAAGCGGTTGAGGCTGATTGTGAAAACACAGGTCTGACAGAAGGTAAACATTGTTCTGTATGTAATACAGTGTTAGTTAAACAAGAGGTTATCCGTGCAATAGGTCACAAAGCGATTATCATTCCTGCCGTTCCTGCCACCTGTGAGAACGATGGAAAAACTCGTAGTTCTGAGTGTGAACGCTGTGGAAAAGTTTTAATTGCAAGCGAGATTATTCCTGCACATAGTCTTACTGAGGTGATTGACAAGGGTTATCCTGCTACTTACGGCAAAGACGGTCTGACAGACGGCTCGCACTGCTCAGCGTGCAACAAGGTGTTAGTTAAACAGGAAGTTATCCCAAGACTAGGGTTAATCGGTGACGTAGACGATGACGGCGATATAAGCATTATGGACGCCACTGCAATTCAGTTACATATCGCTCGATTGGTTCTCATCCCTGATGAATTACTGGCAAATGGCGACACCGATGAAGACGGCGACGTTTCTGTCATGGATGCTACACAGATTCAGTTATTTATTGCACAACTTATTCCTGAACTATAAAGCAAACAAAACAAGCAGGTGTAACAGCCTGCTTGTTTTTCTTTATGCACTAAAATATTATTACCGACTGAGTATCACAAACACTCCTTGCCTGCTCTGTGGCTGATGAGCTGGGCTGTAATCGACACCGCGATTTCAGCGGGAGTAACCGCTCCTATCTCAAGCCCGATCGGTGAATGAATAGCTTTTATATCCGCTTCATCAAAACCGCAGTTGCGTAGATACTCACGCATAACGCCTACCTTTTTACGGCTTCCTATCACCCCAAGATAGCTCGGATGCTTTGACAAAATCTGACGTAGCACCTCGTTGTCGCTTTTGTGGCCACGGGTGAGCACAACCGCATAGTCGCTTCCTGTAATGCTGACATTTTCATTTATCTTAGTAAACTCAGCACAGACCACCTTTTCTGCAGATTCGAAGAATTCTTTTTTAGCAAACTCAACGTTGTCCTCATACACGACAACCCTGAAATCCGTAGCACTTAACATCGGGCAAAGTGCTTTACTGACGTGACCACCGCCAAAAACATAAACGACTCCGTCTTGAGTGAGCGGTTCTGCGTAATATCTGCCGTCAGCCGATAATTGTGCATCACATTTTAATAAAACGGAAACATCCGCCTCAGGTACCCTGTTTTCATACCACTCGTCATCACTAAATACAAAAAGCTCGCCGTTAGTTAATCCTGTCACCAACCACGCTTTTTTATGATTTTCAACTAATTTGCAAATATGCTCAAACAGTGCGATATTCTTCTCACTTGTATTAACATAAACAAAGTTTATATCAACCTCGCCACCACACACCATACCGAGCTTTTCGGCATCTGAGTGGTTAAGCGTGTATTTTTTATTAAGGCACAGTGTGTTGCTATTCAGCTTTCTGCTTTTCAACACAGCATCATGCTCGACAGCTCCACCGCCAACAGTACCAACGCTGTCGTTATCGGAAAAGCACACCATTTTTGCTCCTCGTTTTCTCGGAACCGAACCACGGCTTTTTATAACACTCAAGAGCACAGCGTCGCACCCGTTTTTTAGTTTGTCACAAATCGTGAGATACATATTACTCATAATATCACCTATGGTAATTTTATCATATCCGTTTTTTGCGGTCAATATTTGAGCGGTTAAGGCGATGTACAACGTTTCTGCCGCACCCGTAGGGGTCGGCGACTCGACGACCCGCCGTGCATCAGCACCAATTTTTATCGGGACGGGGAACCCGTCCCCTACAAAAAACAAAAGCCCTCGGATTTCCCGAGGGCTTTAAAAACTAACGCTTTAGTTTAACTTATTTTGTAACAGTCTGACCAATCTTGTAATCCGGATTGCCCTGCTGAGCAAGGTAGAGCTGGATGTTTGTAGCGTCCATTACAGTAGTCTTGCTATCACCATCAACGTCAGCAGCGTCTTCGTTAATAGAAGCAACAGCCTTAGCGAGGAAAAGCTGAATGTATGTAGCGTCCATAATGTTAACGTCACCATTTGAGTCAGCATCACCGATAACGTATGTTGTTGAACCAGATGGGTTTGATGGAGTAGGTGTTGTTGGAACAGGAGTAGTCGGTGTTGGAACAGGAGTAGTCGGTGTTGGAACAGGAGTAGTCGGTGTTGGAGTTGGGTTATCATCCATCTTACCGATTCTAGCAAGTGGTACTGTGATGTTATCAGCGTCTTCCTTCTCTCTTGAGTTAGGCTCCTGACCTGAGTAGTCAAGGTGAGCGTTATCCCACATTGAAGGGTCAGCAGGAAGTGAGTTCATACCTGATGTACCAAATGTAGAAACCTTAATAAGACCGATACCGTTTGATGTAAGTTCACTTGCTGAAATTCCGAGAACATCAAATGGGATAGCCATTTCGTAGAACATATCAATGCTCTTTGAGTGTTCTGGGTCTTTGTAGAAATCAATCCAAGCAGAAGACTCGTCTAAAACGTCGCCAGGGATACGATTGTTCCACTCGCCGTAGCCTTCGTCGATACCCCAAAGCTCTGTTGAGATAACCTCGTTACCCCAATCAAGCTGGATTGAAGACTGACGTGTCTCGTTGTAAACAATCTCGCCCTCGTCATTTGCTTTGTAAACGAATGGACCGTTAGAACCGTTAGTTGAGAAAGCAACTACTGTATCAACGTATGGGTCAAGTGTGATACCTGAGTCCCAGACTGTAGAACCGCCTACAACATTACCGTGACCCTCGATAGATGGGTCAGTGCTGATGTAGAGGAATACTGGCATATTGTTAATCCAGAGGTTACCCTGAGAAATTGGATATGTATCGTTTGGAGCAACAGCGTCCTGAACGTTAGCCATCTCCCACATAAGGTAAAGGTTAGAGTCATCCCATGCAGCATAGAGAGCGTAGTCGTCCATAGCGATTTCGTACATTGAGTTTGGACGATATACACGAGGGTCGTCGTTAGCTACACCCTGAGCAATAAGCATTGAGCTGTCCCAATCAGAGATAGAGCCGTCGATTGTGATTTTAGCCTCTTTACCAACCTGACCGTTAGGGTTAGTTGAGAAGTAGCCGTCAAGAGCAGGAGATGTAGCACCGTTGCCGTTAGAAGCACCTACAGCCTTCTTTGTGTAAGTGTAAGTCTCGGTTGTTGTGCCGTTTTTGTTAGTAGCAGAAACTGTAACTGTGATTGTAGAGTCAACAGCAACACCTGCACCGATAGTAACAGTAGCAGAGCCTGTGAAAGATTTCTGAGCACCGCCGTCAATGCTGTAAGAAGCAGAGTCAGCATACTGAACTGTGTAAGTAACATCTAAAGTCTCTGACTTGAAAGAAGCACCGCTCTTTTTAGAAGCTGTGATAACAGGAGCGATAGAGTCTGTGTCGTGGATTGCCCACTGACCTGTTGAGTAGTCATAAATGTACTTATCGCCAGGGATAGTAAGGTCGTCAGTTTGTGTACCACCATTGTTGAAAATGATGCAATCGTTACCTGTAGGTACAACGATTGAGAACACGCCGTCACCGGCATTTGTCATAGCAGTACCAGGCCAAGAGATAGGGCCTGAACCACCCTTTGGCCAGTAGTAAGCGTTTACTGTTGACCAGTTAGCAGTATTCTTGAAGTAAACTGTAGTACCGTCAGCAGCAGAAGCTGTGAGCACTACTGTACAAAGACTTACTAAAATCAGAAGTGATAATACTAAGCTAAGTACTCTTTTTGAGAGTTTTTTCATGTTCATTTCTCCTAAATATTATTTTGAATCGAGGTGCAAAAACACCCTAAACCAATCCATATATATTGTATAACAATTATACAAATATTGCAATCAAAATTTAAGTAAAAACAAATAATGACAAGCATTAACACAAAAAGCGTCCAACCCAGCAAAAAAGCGGTTTAGTGCGGTAGTTTCACGGCAGTAATTTTGGTGTTAAATGTCTGTTATTTGTTATCGATTTTCTGTTCTATATCATCTGTATTCTGTTATCTTCGGACAGAAAACCCGTCCCCTACGATTACAACACCCACGTTTCTGCCCCATCCGTAGGGTACGGCATTTATAACGTACCGTAATTCGGGCGACCGATGGTCGCCCCTACAATTATAACATCAACGTCCCCTACAATTATATCACGCCTCGTTCACCTACGCTATTCCTCAAAAGTCCACAGTCTCGCATTGATTTTCTGCATCAACTTTGTCGATTACGAAAATACAGACTCTACTTCGACTTTTGAGGGTTGCGGTGCTCGGACGCTTACTACAAAAAACACAGCCCTCGGAGTTTATCCGAGGGCTGTATCAAGGCTTACGCCAAAATGTTAGGTTAAGGTATTATTTTAAGTATGTCTGACCTGTTGGGCCTACAGCACCTGAGATGCCTGTGAAGCCTGAAGCACAGCATACATAAACAGCCATATCACCCTTACCGCCAACAGAAACAGAAAGTGTGCCGTTTGTTACGTTCTTAACATCACCTGAAACAGCGTCAATGTACTTACCGTTAGGGATATTCTTGAATGTAGCACCGTCTGTGATAGCAACAAGTGCGAGTGAGTCAATACCGTTAGCTGTGTATCTTCTTACGTAAGCCATATTGCCCTGTACGTAGTTGCTTGAGTTTGTATACTGACCCTTCTGTAAAGCAGGAACAGCACGACGGATTGCGTTGAGCTTCTGGATGTGCTTAGCAAGTGGGTAGTTGAGAGTGTCAGCAACCTTACCTGAAGCTGTGTACTTTGTAAAGTCAGAAGCAGTTACAGTACCAGTGATGTTGTCACCGAAGTATGCACGACCTGTTGTTGAAAGTGGCTGGTTAGGACCAACGTCGATTGGAACATTCTTAGCGAACTCAATCTCAGAACCGTAGTACAGACATGGGATACCACGGAATGTGAAGATGAGGTTTAAGTTCTCAGCCCAAGCCTGTGTACCAAGGCTGTAACGAGTTTTCTCCATACCGTCCGGACCGTAGTCGTGAGAGTCAACGTACATTACGTTCCATGTTGAGTCGTTCATGTACTGGTCTTCAGCAAGACCTGCACCATAAGCGTTGTGAGCATTTTCAAAGTTCCAGTGCATTGTAAAGTCGATTACAGATGTACCGTTAGACTTTGAGTAGTCAGGTGTGTGGTAAGAAATACCGTTTAAGTATGCGTTGTTAGATGTTGGGTGACCTGATGGATCTCTATGAGCATCGTAGTGGCTGATAGAAGTATCAATGTTAGCAGTTGGACTTGTAGTATTCCAGTTGCCCTTCCATGCTGACTCAGTCTCATCCCATGTGAAGAATGCAGGTGAAGAAGATGGAATGTTGTGGTTCCATGTTTCTCTTACACGTGAGCAAACCTCACCAAAGATGTGGAAGTTCTCCTGACCGTTTGTCTTCATAGACATAAGGTTGTAGAATTTAGGGAAGTATGCGTTGTTGAGTGTCCAACGGTTGATGTGCTTTTCTGTATCAAGACGGAATGCGTCAACACCCATATTAGCGTACTCAAGGTATGTATCTGTGATGTACTTAGCAACTACAGGGTTCTCTGTGTTGATATCAACGCAGTCGCCAGCCATTGAGCCCTGCTGCTCAATTGATGACTCGTAACCCATACCAGTCTCTCTGTGGTAGTACTCGTTTTTGTTCATAGCCATGCCTGACTTGTGACCCTTCATAGTATCAAGACGAGCCTGGAACTGGTCGCCAGGCTGGAGGCTGTTGTAGTTAGGATATGCTTTATCAAGCAAGCCGCCTTCAATAACCTTCATACAGTCAGCTGTACCGAGGTCCTGAATTGAATCGTATTCTTTAGTGAACATTGGAGCGAGGAAGGAATCACCGAAGTTACCTGTGTGGTTCCAAACAACGTCCTGAATAATCTTCATATCTTTAGCGTGAGCAGCCTCAATGAGGTCCTCAAATGTAGCACCTGAGCTCTCATAACGAACGTCAACTGTTGTGAAGTCGAATGAGTGGTAGCCGTGGTAGTCGTAACCTGAAGCGTTTGTTACAACAGGAGTAATCCAGATTGCAGAGAAGCCGAGAGCCTTGATGTAGTCGAGCTTGTCGATAAGACCCTGGAAGTCACCACGCCATGCAGGGTCAGAGTCAGGGTTGTTAGCCTGAGTGTCATCCCAGCAGTGAACGTTGTTGCCTGTGTTACCGTCGTAGAAACGAGTTGTGATTACAAAGTAGATTGAATCCTCACGTAAGTCTGTACGCTCAGCAACAGGATTATCGTAAGGATTAGCCTTCTTCCACTTGCCGTCTTTGTACCACCACTCACCTGTTGTGCGGGAAGTTTCCTCAGAAATCTGACCGTCGAGTGTCTTAGTACCGTCAGTGAAGAGAAGGTTAATTTTTGTTGCATTTGGGAAAGAATATGTGTACCAGTTACCGCCTGTAGCACTTTCCTTAGTCATCTTAACACCAGGGTATGATGTTGAAAGGTCACTTGGGAGTGCGTTCCAGTAGTAAACGTAAGGTACGCCGTTTGTTGATTCAAAGTGGATTGTAATACCGCCTGCAGAAGTTTCTGCAACGTCTGTTTCAGTAGCATTAGCAGAGATAACAGCAACGGATACAATCATCATAAGTGCTAAAACGATAGCAAGAATTCTTTTAACAGTATTCATTTGTGTTACCTCCTTTACCATACAGTAATATTAGCAAGATAGAGCTGAATTGTTGTAGCGTCCATAATGTTGATGTCGCCGTTTGTATCAGCGTCTGCGTTATCAGCGTTCATATCTACAGGAAGCTGTGCAAGATAAAGCTGAATTGTTGTAGCGTCCATAATTGTAACTCTGCCGTCCTTGTCAGCGTCACCTCTTAAGTAAGAGCCGTCTGATGTTGGCTTTTCTGTTGGAAGAGTTGGCAGTGGATTATCAGTAATCTCATTTACACTTGTGTAAGTGAATGTACGCTCGATAAGCTCGTTGTTACAGTTCTGTACAGAAACTGTGACTGTGTATGTACCAAGAGCTGATGGTGTGAAGCTATGTGTTGCGTTCTTTGTGTAGTAAGGAACGTTTACAACTACACCGTTAGCGTCTTTAACAGTAAACTTGTAGAAAAGAAGCTTTGTGCCTGTCTGACCACCTGCAGCATTAGCTGACAGATTGATAGCAGTGCCCTTCTTAACCTGACCAGGCTTTGGAGAAACACCCTTTAAGATAGGCTCTTCGATGCCTGAATCATCTTTAATCTCGTAAGCTAAGGTTCTCTGGTTTTCGTTACCTGCTGTGTCCTTGTAATCAAAAGTGATTGTGTATGTACCAGCGGCAGTTGGTGTCCAAACAGTTGAGTTCTTAGCTGTGTAATCAGAAAGAACAGTTGTATTGCCACCGAATGTAACTGAGAACTTGTAGAAAACGTCGCCCTTTGTTGAAGTAGCGTTTGTAGTTAAAGTGATATCAGTGCCCTTGTACTGTGGAGCTTCCATATCAGCACCATAGGATGAAACCTTGATGTCAGATGTGTCGTAAATTTTCCACTCATTTGTTGAGTTATCATAAATATAACCGTGACCAGGATATGTTAAGTCGCCTGTCTGAGCACCGCCACCATTGAAGATGATGTTCTCCCAATCGCCTGTAACCTCGTACTGCCAAACATTGTCGCCGATGTTTGTCATAGACTGACCAGGCCAAGTACCGTTGTTTGAAGTACCTGAACCGCTCCACATATAAGCGTTAACACTTGACCAACCTGCTGAGTTCTTGCAGTAAACCATCTTAGAACCTGATGGTGTTGGTGTCGGAGTTGTTGGAGTTGGGTTTGGAGTTGTTGGAGTAGGTGTTGGGTCGTCGCCGTAAGCACTCCAAGTACCTGTTGAATAGTCGTAAATCTGACCTGCAGCCGGAATAGAAAGGTCAGAAGTCTGGTTGCTGCCATTGTTAGAGAAGATGATCATATTGTAATCACCTGAAATGGAGCATTTGTAAACATTGTCCTTTACCAGTGTCATTGCTGCACCAGGCCATGCCTGTACGCTTGTTGTGGTGCCGTTGACCCAAATATAAGCGTTAACGGAAGACCAGTTTGCTGTGTTTTTGAAGTACACATCACCTGATACTGCAGTTTCAGCCACATCAGTATCAAAAGCAGATGTAGCAACTACCATACCGAAAACCAAAACAAGAGTCATCAGAAGACTAACCACACACTTAAAAGCGTGTTTGTTGATTCTCATTAAAATAACCTCCTAAAGATAAAATTCATACATTCACAATTGTACATTAAATAATCAAAAACCTCAATCAACAAAAGCTATAAACTTAACAACAACTCTTTGTACATTCTGCTAAAGCAAAAATATATCGTATGTACAAGAAAACGAAATGCTAAATTTTTATTGTGTATATCACACAATATTTTTTATCATAATTTGTTTAAATTACCCATTAACTTCGTAAATCACAAAAAAGGCAAATCGACAAGTCAATATTTATCCTGCAAATTTTTCTCACTTTTTTATGTGTATCAACGTTTCTGCTCCACCTGCATGGGCAAGCAGTGTGTCAAGTGCGTAGCACTCATAAAACTACAAATTATATTACAATCCCTCAGTCAGCTACGCTGACACTCTAACAGAGCCAGTCTCCCTCTGTCACTACGTGACATCTCCCTCACACTGTGAGGGAGTCCTCCCTTTACACAAAGGAGCCTTTTGCGGTTACATCTTCGTTTCAATTATCTCAAACGTTCTCTATTTGCATCAAACTTCATTGAACCACATTTCGTAGGGGTCGGCGACTCGACGACCCGCCGTGCATAAGCACCAATTTTTCGGGACGGGAAACCCGTCCCCTACGATTTCAACATCAACCTTTCTGCCTCTCGTTTACCTCCCTGACGAAAGGAAATTCCCCTGCCAGGGGAAATGTCGGTAACCGACAAAAGGGTTGCCGTTCCTGCGAAGGAAGGGGGACCACGATAGTGGTGGAGGGATTGTATAAACAACGTACCGTTTGCGGGACGTCGAGGTCGCCGTCCCCTACAATTCTGGGCTGCGGACCTCAAACGCTTCTATGTCACGTCTCGTTGTCCTCCGCTATTCCTCAAATCACTTGCAACTCGCATTGATTTTCTTCATCGACTGTGTCGATTGCGAAAATACAGACTCGCCCTGCGTGATTTGAGGGCTGCGGACCTCAAACGCTTCTATGAGCAATATTCTTCCAGTATACGCTCGACCTCTTCCTCGCTGTTTGCGGTGATTCCGTAAAGAAGCTCACGCTGGTCAATTTTTGGCAAGGTGCTGACAGCCGTCGTTGTTTTGCGGACAAGCTCCTGCCCGTAATATACTACAACCCTGCCGTTCTCACTTTTGACTAAATATATAGGCTCGCCATCGTCACTCACACTCAAAGTCTCAAGACTCTCCATTTTGCTCTCGACCTTTTCTTGTGCAACGTATGTTATAATCAGACATATAATAAGGAAAGAACCAAAAATAAGTATCAATTTTTTCAATCAAAGCACCTCTTTTTCTTTATTTTTCCTTGATTTTTATGTAATATTCATATTTTTCATTTATATATAGAAATAAAAATCTCCGTAATTTTGTAAAAAAACATTTATTTTTTGTTCTGAAAGTGCTATACTTATTGTGGCTATATGTATTTTATGAGGAGGTCGGAAAAATGAGAAAAACCGACATCAGCAAGTACACCGATAAAATCGAGGTCGTAAAAAAGACCGCTACCGCGGGAACTTTCTTAAACGGACTGTGGAAGGTGCTGAAAACAGCACTTGCGATTTTAGTGTGTGCGGGCATTTTTGTTTCGATATCTCTGGGTATCTATGTGTTCAAGCTTGCGACAGAGCCGACCGGCATCGACCTTAACGCCAGAAGTATGAACCTGTCCTCGCTTATTTACATTGAGGACCCCGAAACCAAGGAGTTCGTCGAATACCAAAAGCTCTACGGAACCGAAAACCGCATCTGGGTCGATATACAGGATATGCCCAAATATATGGGACAGGCTGTAATCGCGATTGAGGACAAGCGTTTTTATGAGCACTCGGGTGTTGACTGGGTTCGTACAGGCGGTGCTGTGTTAAGCCTGCTTTCCGGCTCTGACAGCTACGGCGGTTCAACCCTTACCCAACAGCTTATCAAAAACCTCACCTACGATAACGAGGTATCATTGACACGAAAGCTGAGAGAAATCTTCCGTGCTTTAAATATCGAACGTGAATACTCAAAGGACGATATTTTGGAAGCATACTTAAACGTTGTTAACTTTGGTAACAACGCACAGGGTGTTCAAGCAGCAAGCGAGCTTTATTACAACAAGGACATTTCAGAGTGTTCAATCTGCGAATGTGCCGCGATTGCGGGTATCACACAGAACCCTGCAAAGTGGAACCCGCTTGTTTACCCTGAAAACAACAAAGAGCGTAGAGAGCTCGTCTTATCCCAGATGTACGAACAAAAATACATCACTAAAGATGAGTACGAAAACGCTATGAATGAGTCCGAAACCTTAGAGTTCGTTGACTACTCAAAGGAAAACGAAGAAGAAGACGATACCAACAACGTGCAGAACTGGTACATCGACCAGATGTATGACGATTTGGTACGCGACCTTGCAAAATATTACGACATTTCCGAAGAAGCCGCTTCCGATAAGCTTTACACAGAGGGTCTTAAGATTTACTGTGCTATGGACTTAGAAACTCAGGAAATGATTGAGTACGAAGGACTTCATATAAACGACGACTACGGCACAGATTTGCAAGTAGGTATGACGATGGTCGGCTTTGACGGTCGAGTTATCGCAACCACAGGCTCTTCTGAAGAAAAAGACGGCAACCTGCTTTTTGACCGTGCATCAGACGCAGTGCTCCAGCCTGGTTCTTCTATCAAGCCGATATTCACTTACCCTCTGGCACTTGAGAGCGATATAATCAACTATTCGGGTCTTGTACTCGACCAACCGCTCGAAAAATACCGCTACGTTGACGGCACATGGTACTCAGGTCCTAACAACGCCTACGGTGCTTACAACGGCTATATGACAATGCCTGAGGCTATTTCGTGGTCATCAAACGCAGGTACTGTTCAGCTTTTATCAGAGGTTGGAACACAAACCGCTTACAATCAGGCTGTCAACCTTATGGGCTTTACACACCTCGACCCTGAAGCAGACGCAAATTCTATCGGTGCTCTCTCGCTTGGTGGTATGGCAGGCGGTGTAACTGTTAGAGAAATGGCAGCAGCTATGGCATACGTTGGCAACGGCGGTCTTTTCTACGAGCCTTATACTTATTACTATGTAACAGATGCAAACGGCACTGTTATTCTTGATAACAGAAACAATAACCCAACCGAAGCGTATTCTCCGGAGGTTGCTTACGAAATGAACCGAGCTTTACGCTACAACGTTTTGACATCTACTCATTCACACTCAATGAATGCTAACGTGTCAGGCTGGGAAATCGTCGGTAAAACAGGTACAACCGATGACGACAAGGACTCTTGGTTTGTTGGTGCGTCCCCTTACTGCACTTTAGCTGTATGGACAGGTTACGACACACCTTCACGAGTTCCTGTAACTTCGCTTGCTACCACAACATGGCGTATAGTTATGTCTAACTACCTTGAGGACAAGGAGTACAAAGAGTACGATATGCCTGATGATGTTATCACAGCCACTTACTGCAAGGGTTCAGGCTTACTCGCGTCATCATACTGTGGTGCTACAGGCACAGGCTACTACACAAAAGACACTATGCCGGGCTATTGTAACGGATATCACGTTGCGTTCACCGGTGCATCCCATAGCTCAACCTCAGCAGCGACCCAAAACTCATCGGGCAACACAGGCTCAACCGCATCAAGCGAAGGCTCGACAGATGTAACGCCTAGCGAGGGTGACGGAGGAACAGGTGAACCTACAGAAATTCCTGTAGAACCTGCGACAACAGCTCCTCCTGAGGATAACTGGGTTATCGAGTAACAATACAGGTAATTCATTTTAAAACGTTATAAATTCCACGAAAGGTTTAGATAAATATGGTTTCAGTTGCAATTATGGGCCACGGTGTTGTTGGCTCCGGTGTATCAGAGATTCTTCTGACACACAAACAGAAGCTCTTTGCCTCAGTTGGCGAAGAGCTGTACATAAAACACATTCTTGATTTACGCGATTTTCCTGAGCATCCTTTAGCAGACCGCTTCACAAAGGACTTCAACGATATCATTAACGATATCGACGTTGACATTGTTGTTGAAGTTATGGGCGGTTTAAACCCTGCTTACGATTTTGTCAAGCAGTGCTTACTCAAAGGCAAAAGCGTTGTTACTTCTAACAAAGAGTTAGTAGCTGCAAAGGGTGCCGAGCTTTTACAAATCGCTAAGGACAACAACACAAACTTCCTTTTCGAAGCATCAGTTGGTGGCGGTATTCCTATCATCCGCCCGATAAACCAGTGCTTGGTTGCTAACAATGTAAGTGAAATCGCAGGTATCTTAAACGGTACAACAAACTTCATCTTAACAAAGATGATTAACGAGGGTATGGATTTTGACGAAGCTTTAAAGCTCGCTCAGGACTTGGGCTATGCTGAGCGTAACCCTGAGGCTGACGTTGAGGGTCACGATGCTTGCAGAAAGATTTGTATTCTTGCTTCTCTTGCTTACGGCAAGCACATCTACCCTGACGCAGTACACACACAGGGTATCACAAAAATCACTTTAGACGACGTTAAATACGCATCAATCTGGGGCGGTGTAATCAAGCTCATTGGTAAGGTTAAACAGCTCCCTGACAAAAAGGTCGACATCGTTGTTGCACCAATGTTCATCCCTAACAAGAGCCAGCTTGCTAACATCGATGATGTATTCAACGGCATTATGGTTCGAGGCGACTGCACAGACGACGTAGTATTCTACGGCAAGGGTGCCGGTAAGCTCCCAACAGCCTCCGCTGTTGTTGCCGACATCATCGACTGTGTAAAGCATCTTAAGAACAGAAAGTACCTTTTCTGGGCAGATTCAGATAACTCATCGGTTATCGACTACAAAGAGTCAGTTACAGCTATGTACCTCCGCACCGTTTCGGATGACACAGCTTCTGCATATAATAAAGCTAAGGAGCTCTTTAATGACATTCACGTCTTAGAGTGTGACACAGCTAAAGAAGGCGAACTCGCCTTTGTATGTGAGCCTATGGCTTACGGCACAATTTTAGACAACATTGATGCTCTGAACAATAGCGGAATTAAGGTAGAGTCTGCTATCCGTATCGGAGATCTGTAAAGGAGCAAAGACACATGAGTTTAATTGTACAAAAATTCGGCGGTAGCTCAGTAAAAGACGCTGAGCACGTAATGAACGTCGCAAGAGTTGTTACAGACACCTACAAAAAGGGCAACAGCGTAGTCGTTGTAGTTTCCGCACAGGGCGACACTACAGACGACCTTATCGAAAAAGCCGCTGAAATCAACGGCGACAGTTTAGCTTCAAAGCGTGAGATGGATATGCTTCTCGCTTCAGGTGAGCAGATTTCAATTTCACTTTTAGCTATGGCTATCCAGAAGCTCGGTTATCCTGCAGTATCATTACTCGGCTGGCAGGCAGGCTTTAAGACAACCTCATCCCACACTTGGGCACGTATCAGAAAGGTTGACACAAGTCGTATCAAGCAGGAGCTTGATCAGAAGAAAATCGTTGTTGTAGCAGGCTTTCAGGGCTTATCACGATATGACGATATCACAACTTTAGGTCGTGGCGGTTCTGATACATCCGCTGTTGCAATTGCGGCAGCTATGCACGCTGACCTGTGCCAGATTTACACCGACGTTGAGGGTGTATACACAGCAGACCCTAGAAAAATCAAGGGTGCTATTAAATTAAACGAGATTTCATACGACGAGATGTTAGAGCTTGCAACCCTCGGTGCACAGGTTTTAAACAACCGTTCAGTCGAGATGGCTAAGAAATACAACATCGAACTCGAAGTATTATCAAGCCTGACACAGAAGCCGGGCACTATCGTAAAGGAGAGACCAAAAATGGAAAAAATGCTTATTAGCGGCGTAGCTAAAGATACAAACGTAGCAAGAATCTCAGTAACATGCATCCCTGACAAGCCGGGCCTTGCATTCAAAATGTTCTCAAAGCTCTCAGCTAGAGATATCAACGTAGACATCATCCTCCAGTCAATCGGCAGAGATGGCACAAAGGACATCACATTCACAGTACCAAAGGATAAGGGTGCAGAGGCTTTACAGATTATTGAGAAGTTCGCTAATGACAACGGCACAGGTGCTGTTCACTACGATGACAAAATCGCTAAGATTTCAATCGTAGGTGCAGGTATGGAAACACACGCAGGCGTTGCTTCTACAATGTTTGAGGCACTCTACAACAGACAGATTAACATCCAGATGATTTCAACATCAGAAATCAAGGTTTCTGTCCTTATTGACAAGCGTGACGCTGACCTCGCTGTTGAAGCAATCCACGACAAGTTCTTCCCAGACAACGACTAATATCAAGACGTTTGATAAGACGTTTGAATGTTTCTTTAAAACGTTTAATATGACGTTTGAATAAGACATCTAAAGCCACTCATAACGAGTGGCTTTTTTGTTTAGTCAAATATAATGTTGTTATCGGGACGGGGAACCCGTCCCCTACAATTATTATATCAACCTTTCTGCCCTGTTTGCCTCCCTGACGAAAGGAAATTCCCCTAATAGGGGAAATGTCGGGAACCGACAAAAGGGTTGCCGTTCCTGCTAAGGAAGGTGCCGAGCACTGCGAGGCGGAGGGATTGTAAAACCACGTTCCGTTATTGCGGTTTTATGTTCACGCCAAACCCTACGATTTATCCGTAACGTTTCTGCCACATCCGTAGGGGTCGGCGACTCGACGACCCGCCGTGCGTCAGCACCAATTTTTCGGGACGGGGAACCCGTCCCCTACAATTAAATCATCAACGTTGCTTACCATCCCACAATTTATATTTCTTCTCTTGTTTACATATAGAATATGTTATATAATACTTTTATAACAGCTTTTACTAAAGAGGTGAGCTTATGAGTCAAAACAAACACCAAAGCTACATCAGAATAGTAGACGGTGCCGACACCGCTGTATTTATGGTACACGGCATTATGTCAACCCCGCGTCATTTCGACTTTATCCTGCCGTACATCCCAAGTGACGTTTCAGTGTGCAATATTTTGCTTGACGGACACGGCTCAACAGTTTACGACTTTGCACACACATCAATGAAAAAGTGGAAAGCACAAGTTCTCTTTCACCTAACCGAGCTTGCAAAAACACATTCAAAAATCATTGTCATCGGATACTCGTTAGGCACCCTGCTGACGCTATCACTTGCCGACAAATTCAAAGAGATAAAGGCTATGATACTTTTAAACCCACCGCTCAAAGTCTCAGTAAAGCCTGTGATGGTCAAGCGTGCTCTCAAGTTCTCGTTCAACAAGCTGAATTCTGATGACGTCGAAGAGCTTGCTACATACAACGATATAAGCATTACGCTCACACCTTATCTATACAAATATCTGAGCACTCTGCCTCGCTTTGTTGAATTACTCAAGCTCTGCAACGATATGCGTCCTGTAGCATCACAGATAAGCACACCTACAGATGTGTACTTAGGCAAAAAAGACGAGCTCGTAAGCTTTAAATCAGCAAAATATTTTCTTAAAAACCAAGCCTCAACTGTTCACTCCTATGAGCTCTCGGGTCACTTCTACTACGAAGACGAGTTTCAAGCACAGGTTATAAAAAAAGTACAGCATTATCTTGACACACAAAGCTTAGCTTAGCCCTTACATAAGTACTAAAAAATACACATAAACGAAAGACGACACTAAAATAGTGCCGTCTTTTTTTACTTGCTATAAGATTTGTTATAAATTTCTGCCATAACATAGACAGGTAACACAGGGATTGTTGCAACCGCCGTACTTGACCTTCACCTATTCTACAACAATTTCAAGCCTACCGGTGGTGCCCTCATTAGCTGTAAACGTAGTATAAAATTCACCGACAGGCAACACAAACTCGGTGTCTTCAGTCACATCAAGCTCCTTGATTGTGTCTAGCACGCCGTCGCCGTCAGTATCCGAGCCAACGTTAATTGTAACCGCACCGCCGTCTTTGAGCTCTGCACAAATCTTAACGCTCTGCCCCTCACTTTCAACTACAATATAACCGTTAGCAACATCATCCCTTCCGGCATTTCTCGCGGTAACGGTGATAATCCCATCTTCTTTAATAGCCTCAAATTTTGAAAAACCACAACCGCACAAAGCTGTAGACAAAATAATACTAACTAAACATACAACTAATATTAACCTACTATTTTTCATAAAAACAATCCTTTCGTACCACATACTCTTTTATAAAAAAACGTTCAAAAACAAAACTCGCTCTTGCCGTCTGTTATAGCTTGAGCACCCTACCAATCAAGTCCTACCTCGTCTTCCCCCCATTGTGGGAACATTTGTGTTTCATCTTAGCTCTCCCTAAAAACGCTCCACTGGAGCGTTTTTACCTTCGTCGATGTGTTCCACATCTCCTCGGCACACTCGTCTTCAAGAGCTCCGCAGGTTCGACGACTTCGGTTCAAAAAAGGTGTCCTTGCGGACACCTTCTTTTGCGAAAGAGTAACCAAACGGAGTAAAAACGAGGTAAAAGTAAGCAAAAGTACACCAGGTTAAAGATGTTTATATAGCAAGGAGATTGTCGACTTAAAATACTTTTCTTGAAAATGTGTTAATTCCGCAATCTCTTCCTGCGTAAAAGTCATACCATCCGGTGCAACTACCCATTTATGCTCTATATCATTCTCACGATTGATAATGGCTATTATTCTTCCGGTAAACTCAGAAACAGGCTCTGTTATACCTAAAACATAAGC
>JAFUIK010000051.1 GCA_017473955.1 Ruminococcus sp.
CACTCACAGGTGAGGTTAAAGAGCTTAAGTACGTTAAGGATGTAGTAGTTGCTACAGCTGACGCTGAAATCGCAGCTGCAGGCGTTGAGCTCAAGTACGAAGTTGGTACAATGATGGAAATCCCACGTGCTTGCTTAACAGCTTCTGCTATTGCTAAGGAAGCTGAGTTCTTCTGCTTCGGTACAAACGATCTTACACAGATGACATTCGGTTTCAGCCGTGATGACGCTGGTAAGTTCTTAGAGGCTTATTATGACAGAAAGATCTACGAGAACGATCCATTTGCTAAGCTTGACCAGACTGGTGTAGGTCAGCTTATGGAGATGGCTGTAACAAACGGTAAGGCTACTCGCCCTGAAATTCACTGCGGTATCTGCGGTGAGCACGGCGGTGACCCAACATCTGTAGAGTTCTGCCACAAGATTGGTCTTGACTATGTATCTTGCTCACCATTCAGAGTTCCAATCGCTAGACTTGCTGCTGCTCAGGCTGCAATCAACAATGGCTAATTAAAGCCTAAGCGATGTATTCTGATTGAATTAACATAGCGTGAAAATTATCCCCACTCGGCAACGGGTGGGGATTTTTGTTTTTATACTCTTCCTTTTATTGATATGATGTGCTATAGTGTAGTTGTAGGCTAGATAGGTGTTATTAGAAAAGGAGATTAGGTATGAAAAGATTTATATCAATAGCTCTTTGTATTGTGATGACTTTCTTATTAACAGCGTGTGTGCATACTGATGCTAAATCAAAAGAAATAGATGAAATGTTTGCTTCATTTAATAAATCGGATAATTGCGTCTTATTAACTGATGATTATCTTATTGTGAGAGATACATATCACGATTTGTCACAAATTAAGTACGGCGATAAGAACTGCAATGTTATTTTTTTGGAAGAAAACGGATTTTACTCTTATACATATAACGACGATAATTTAACTGTCGAATTCTTGTATACAAAATATGAGGATTTTGAAACAGTCTTACTTGGAAGTGCAACTTTGCCTTCTGATATTATCAATGCATTTTACAAGGATAAATGCTTTTGGTTTAGAGTGGATGATCCCAAAACCGATGAATTTAATCAGCTCTATTGTTCTTGGAGTGTAGAAACACAACAGATGACTTGTACTGATACTGATGAATTTGAAAACGAAATTGAATACGTAATGGATAATAACAGGTCTAATGACTACTCATTCACTTATCATTCGGGATTTATAGGCAGTTATCTTGAGATTGTTGACAATAAAACCAATATTATAAAAAGAATTGACAGGTCAACTCTCAATACTTTTGAAGAAGGAAAAAAGCTTAAAAAACTTGATAAGATGATGTCGTTTAACATTGGTAAAGTGTTTGAAAAAGATGGCGATATTTATTACACATCGTTCTTTGAAGCGGGAAATTGGGGCGACCAAAGTTATGAATATATAGTCAAGTGGAATTTTGAAACCGAAGAATGTGAGTTTTTTACATCGTATTACTTTGAAGAATTCCAAGATAGTATATGTGATATGTATATAATTTAGTTGGTGTAATATTAGAAGAAACTCGTTCGCTCATATAAGCAAATCATCCCCACCGGTTTTCCGGTGGGGATTTTTGATTGCTTGTTTACCGCAGATAGTAAAGCTAATGCGTTTATAGAAATGTGAATTTGACAAGGGTTTGAGCGATATTGTATAATAAATCGGAAGAATTTATTGCTTTGTTAAAAGGTGTTGGCGAAGTGAAAAAGGGGAGATTTCGAATGTTAACCAGAAGCGAAAAACAGATTATGGAATTGCTGTGGAGTATTGATGAACCACTCACTTGTCTTGAAATTATCGACAGATGTGAGGACAAAAGATGGAAAGACAGCTACATCCATATTATGATTAGGTCACTGCTCGAAAAGGGTATGATTAAGGTTAATGGTGTTGAGCTTGTGTGCAAAAACTATGCACGCAAATTCGGTCCTGCCCTTACAAAGGATGAGTATATCGTCAAAACACTTATGAATGAAAAGGTCTGGACTAACGATAAGATGCCTCCGCTTTTTGCTGCTTTTGTTAAGAATGAGGCGAGTGTTGAGGTGCTCGACCAGTTTGACCAGATGATTAAAGAGAGAAAGCAGGAGCTGTCTAAGGACTAAAATGCAACTGAGTTTTTATTCGTGCCTGATGGCGATGATTGCAAGCTCTACTATGATTGTCGTCATTTACTTTTTGAAGAAAACTAAATATTTTGCAAACACGTTTGGCGTCTGGTTTATGGCACTATTATATATACTGTCGTTTTTCAGACTACTTGTGCCTGTTGAAATACCATCGGTACAGATAGTTTTGGGAGATTCGGTGGTGTTGCCCAGTGTTATGGATTTGCTCGAAAACCGCTCTGAGCTGACGGCTGGCTTGCCGTGTAAAGCTATGTACATTTTAGGCAGTATATCTGTTGTTGTTACAATTGTTTTGTTGCTTACGTTTTTTATACGACAGCTGAGATTTGTTTTGGCTATTTTACACACAGAAAACCACGCTACAGAAAACGAGCAAAGAATGCTATCCAGCATTTCGCGTAGGGTGTTTTCACGCAGGACGATGATGAAGCTTGTTAAGAGTGATTTCGTTTCGGTACCGATGGTTGTCGGAGTTTTAAGAAGTGTGGTTGTAGTCCCTAATAAGGAGTACAGCTTTGAT
Organism: Ruminococcus sp.; assembly: GCA_017473955.1. Lineage (GTDB taxonomy): Bacteria > Bacillota > Clostridia > Oscillospirales > Acutalibacteraceae > Ruminococcoides. The sequence goes on from JAFUIK010000051.1 coordinate 2,687, forward strand.
GAGCTTGAGCTCATTTTGTACCACGAATGTACTCACCTTAAAAACCACGACTTGTGGCTAAAGCTATTAGTGCATATTTATTGCTGTGTGTTCTGGTTTAATCCGATTGTTTATCTTTTGAAGTCTGACATTGATTTTATTCTCGAGGTAAAATGTGACAACGCTGTTTGCAGACGACTGAGTGAAGAGAGAAAGCTCGATTATGCAAAGCTTGTAAACGACAGTGCAAGAGGCTATCAAAATAGACGCGACAACGCGTATTTGATGACAGCGGGCTTTGCGTCCACAAATACGTCGCGTCACATCTGCCGAATGAATAGTATGCTCAAGCCGTTTTCTACAGGCTTAAAGCTTCCGACAATGGTTGTTTCTTTAATAATGGCGGCTATTTGTGTGCTGTCATATGTGTTTATATGGCAACCGGATTATTCAAATAGCGATGAGCTTAATGTTACATCGTCAATTGTAAGTGATATCAGCTACAGTGAATTAATTCCAGATGATAGGTATATTGAACAAGTAGAAAACAGTGACTATGTTTTTTCACGAAAGCAGTAAAGTAGCGACACTAAAAGACGACGTCCAAAAAGGTTACTACGATAATTGAACTATAAGTAGCAAGGTGAAGCTTTGCTGAGTATTGATAAAAAAGCCCTGAGAACATCAGGGCTTTTTTATTGTAATTAACTATTATCTGTGATACAATGATTGGATGATAATAAATATTATTAGAGCGAAAGTGTTCCGTTATATTTTAGGGATTTGATAGGCTTAACAGAAAGATGGTAGATAAAAATGTACCTTAATGAGAAAAGAATCAGGTTAGTAAAAATGATAGGTTATCCGCTGTTTGCGTTTGGTTTGCTAGAAAGTGTTGTTTCGTTATACGCACTGATTTCAACAATCGTTTATTACTTTGGCAGACTCGAAACAATTGTTGGGTCAGTAGCTATTGTTGATTCGGTTTTCGGGCTTTTGCTGGCAACAGTTTTACTGTTTGCTACAAGCGTGGCTTTCCGCTTTATTTCGGACGCTAGGTTTTATTCAAGTTATTTTGAGCATGACCTTGATGGGAAAATTGAGTACACTGAGCTTTCAGAAATCACAGGTAACAGTGTTGCTTTTGTTTCTTTTGAACTGTCACTTTTTCGTTCTACTATTATGAAAAATTTTGAGATAAAAAATGTTGGCAGTAAAAAATATATTGAGCTTCACAGTAAAAAGTATACCTGTCAGTGTCAAAGTTGCGGTGCCACTATTGAGAAAAGTGATTACTTTGTCGGAGAATGTTCGTATTGCGGGAGTTCTGACCTTTTCGCTAAGGTTATCACTGACGATAGATTTTATTGCATTACACGTGATACTAAAAAGAACCTCGGTGTAGCAAAGAGTTATGTTAAAGGTGGTTTGGGTGTAAGAAAAGTAGTATATATTTTGATGATGGTTTTGTCTGTCATACTGATGGGTATAAACTTGCTTTACACTTATAGTTGCATTACACGTTACAATGATGAAGATTACTTAATAGAAGTTTTGTTTACACCTGGCAATCATCTAAACTCGTTTGAGTTGATTAAAGCCGACCTTATGGATTCGATGATTTTCGGTATATTCATTGTAATAGGACTTATTCCTGTGTTTGTAATAGCTGTGAATAAACTCTGGCGTTGCTTTACAGCATCTTTGTGTTCAAGCTATTTAGCTAAGGTTAAAAGACCGTTTGTGAAAATCAGCAGTCTGCCACATTTGAATATTTGCTTAAGTGACAAAAGTAAAATGAAACTGGTCAAAGCAGCTATATGCAACGGCTATCTTACTAATTGTACTTTTGAAAAGCATAATGGCGAGATTGTTGTTGCTCTTTCTAAAAAGGTTGTTAAGGACAAATGTCCGTCCTGCGGAGCACCTATCACAGGGGCTGTGGACGAGAACTATCAGTGCAGATATTGCGGTAATCTTATTATGTGTGTTGTCGTAAAGAGATAGGCAGTAATCAATGAAAAGTATTAAACAATACGCCAAAAGCAACATTATATGATGAACTTTGTTTGAATTAATTATTAAGGTTTGATTACAAAATAGTCATAATACTTTTAATATTCAAGTATATATATTATAATTTCGATAATAGAATTATACAGGTGATGGGAGATGAATGTATGCGTGTGCTGAAAAGTGCGGTAGCATTTATGCTTGTATTTTGTATGTTAGCGGTTACTGTTGTAGGCTCAGCGTTAGCAGGTGAGCAAACAGCGGTAGAGGGAGTAGGTACAAGCGAAACCTTGTTTGCAGGCGAACCTGTTGATATAGAGGATATACCTATGCCGCTTGATGATGACTGCGAATATTCTCCGCGACTCACAGCTCCTGCTAAAAGCAATCCTTACTATTACAGTAATAAAAATGTATTCTATAAATTCGGATATGGTATGCCAAACTGTACAGCCTACGCTTACGGCAGAGCTTACGAAATTTTAGGAAAAGAGCCTCAGCTTTGCATTTACGATGCTTACCAGTGGTTCGATTATAATAAGGACAACGGTATATATCAATATGGCACAACCCCAAAGCTTGGTGCGATAGTTTGCTTTAAATACAGAGATTATAACCAAGGCCACGTTGCGGTTGTTGAGAAAATCGTCGGTGATACGGTTTACTACTCAAACTCAGCGTGGGGCGGTGGCGAGTTTTATATTACTACCTCTCCTGTCGATGACCCGACCGACGGCTACAGCGGATGGATTTTCCAAGGATTTATTTACATCGGTGACTATTACTCAGGCGATGAAGACGCCGATATATATAAAATTACATCTAACACGGGCGTTAATTTACGCTCGGGTGCAGGGACAAGCTATGATTTAGTCGGAGCAATCCCATACGGCAAAACTGTTGCTGTTCTTGAAACAAAAGAACAGGACGGTTATATCTGGGGATATACAAGCTATAACGGCGTGTGCGGTTGGTTTGTAACAGATTTTGCACAGCTCATAAGTGGCGGGGATAAGCCTACTGAACCTTCTACTTCTCCTACAACCCCTACTGGTGTGCCACAGGGTATTATAGGTGATGCCGATTTAGACGGCGACATTTCAGTGTTGGATGCTACCCAGATACAGCTTTTTATAGCAGGCTTAGCATCACCAAGTGAAACCCAGATTTCTCTTTCGGACTATGACGGTGACGGAGAGATGAGTGTGCTTGATGCTACAAAAATTTTGCTCAAGCTCGCAGGTCTTGAATGATGCAATATCTTGGATGATATAAAAATAACGGACTATCTCTATTGAGGTAGTCCGTTTTCTTATGCGATTAAATATTACGTATTGAAAACTTATTCAAAATCGTCCGAGTCGTTATTATCAAGTTCTGCAAGCTCGCATTGTATGAGTGTTGCGTCAAAGATACTGATAACACCATCACCGTCAACATCGGCAACCTTCTGCTGGTCAGGTGACAGAACTTCGATTAAAGCCAAGTGAAGCTGAATAGAGGTTGCATCAAAGATTGAAAGTCGTCCGTCAAAATCAACATCGCCCAAAATTGAGCCTGTCTTAGAGCTGACAGCCTTGATTACAAAGGTTGCTCCGATTTCATCGTCGAGCATTTCTTTGTAAAAATCCATCAGGTCGATAGGTTGGGTGTTGCCACACACAACATAGCTCATACCTTTTTGAGATTGAGGAATGAATATGTAGTTTCCGCCACCGACAGTCAGCCACTCGTCAATACCGATTGAGTTTGTTGAACCGTTTGTTTTAGTAAGCTGAACTCCGATAGCAAACTGTGTGCCATCAACAGAAAAATCTTTTGTGTCTATGCTGTGATAGCCTTGATAATTCAAAGTACCGCTTCCGATTTCAACCCAATTGGATTGACGCGGAGTTGGCACACCATCAGCAGTCAACGGAATGTTATAGATAATGTATGAAGCACCCTGTGAGGTAGATTCAAAGTTAACTTTTTCAATCACATCATAACCGTCTTCTACGTCAAAAACGTTTACGTAGGTCAAAGTGTCGTAGTTTTCTATGTAATCAAATGTGTAGGTGGCACCATCAACCTCGTTTTGATAAAGCTTTTTTGTGTCACGGTAAGGTTCGACTCCTGTGAAAGAGTAGCTGTGGCCGAATTTTGTGTCGAACATATATAAGTCTTCGTAGGAAATCCAGAAGTATCCGTTATCTCCCCAAGCATCGCCCCAACTGTTTTTGCAAAGCCACGCACCATTATTTTCAGGCTGTGCGATTTCTGAGAAGCTTTCCTTAGGGAAGTTGTCATCCCAACCGACTACCGATATGCAGTGGCCGTTGAGCTGAGCAGTTGTGAGCCCCTCAATGTTGCAGTAGTAAGCGTAGGTATCACTGTTATAGTAGGCTTCGTTCACGTGATAGTTTCCGACAGCTGCACCATAGCTATAAACGGCGGTCTTCACAGTTTGTACATCCTTAGTGTCAAGGTACACAATGCTGTTGACTGAATACTGCTTTTTGGCACTTGTGTCAAGCAGAGAGAAATCAGCGATAGAAGTCTGTTGCGGATAGTCGCTCTCGAGTCTTGGACCTTGCCATGATGAAAAATAGCCAAGAGAAATGTAGGAGTATCCTCCGGAATAAAAATCTCTAATCCAGCCGGTGCCGTCTTCACGCGTTGTTCCCCAGTGGTTCATATGCATCGGAGAAAAGTCGCTGACATCCTCACCGCTTTTCTTAAGAAAGCTCTCGAGTGTTGCTGTTGAACCGTAAGCCCAGCAGGTGTTGTAGAGCTGATTTTTGACTGATGTTGTTAAGCCTTCGTCCCTTGAACTGTAGTAAGACGGCAAAGATTCTTTTGAATTAAGTTTTGTACCGCTTACTTCAAAATCGCCTGCGAGCAGTGATACATCTGTGCTCGCTTTTACTTTAACCTCGTCTATCTGTGCTGAAAAAGCTGTGAAAGCAGAAGAGAAGATAAGTGTAACGGCTAAAACTAAGGGTAAAAGTTTTGTTAAAAATTTCATAAAATTTCACCTGTATTTAAACCTTGATTTGTACAAACTAATACAAGTGTATTATATCAAAAAAAACGCGATTGTAAATACTAAAAGTATATATATTTTCGCGTTAACAGGGGGAACTATGGAACTTAGAACCGACCTTGCACTTGAAGCCAGAGAGCTAGCAGGTGACAACGTACAGGGTGTTGAGTATTCAATCACCAAAAAGGACGAAATTGAAATTGAAAAAATGGTTATAAAAACCGAGCGTGCAGGGCAATTGTTAAAGAAGCCCGTCGGCACGTATATTACCATTGAACTGCCACCACTCACCGATAATTTTGAGGATACCGACAAACGACTTCTTGCAATCGGAGAAGAAATCCGTTCGCTGTTACCCGTTAATGGCTTGGTGCTTGTCGCAGGGCTTGGAAATATTGATATTACGCCTGACGCTTTAGGCCCGAAAACCGCAAGCTCGGTGTTGGCAACTCGTCACATTTCGGGCGAAATCGCCAAAAGCACAGGACTTGATAAATTGCGACCTGTAGCGGTTTTGAAAACAGGGGTGACAGGACAAACAGGCATTGAAACAGGCGAGCACCTGTTAAGCGTTGTAAAACGTATCAGACCCAGTGCTGTTATTGTCATTGATGCTCTGGCATCACGCAGGCTTGAACGCTTGGGCTGTACCTTGCAAATTTCTAATACCGGCATATCACCAGGTGCAGGGGTTCAAAATCACAGAACTAAAATAAACGAGGAGTCAATGGGTGTGCCTGTTATAGCTCTGGGAGTGCCCACCGTTGTTGACGCTGTGACTTTGGCTACTGACCTGCTTGATTTAGATTTCGAAAGCGACTGCTTAAATGTGAAAAACAAGGTTTCTCCAAAAGGCAGAGCGATGGTTGTAACTCCAAAGGAAATTGATTTGCTCGTTGACAGAGCGGCAAAGCTGATTTCGCTTGCTATTAATTTTGCGTTACAGCGTGACTTTGATTTAGCTGACCTTGTAGCTTTGTTGTAAGAATAAAAACCGCCATTTGTGCATAAGTATTTGTAAATAAAGTGCGAAGCTGGTTTTTCGTTGCTATGGCGAAAAATCCACATAGCTTTATGGTGGTGGTATGATGAAATTTGCAGATAAGATTAAAAAAACTCTGTGCATAACAATGTCGCTGTGTATAGCTGTGTTTGCAGTGTTTTGTGTCAGCAAAAGAGCAAGTGACGTGCTGGATTTAAGCACTGACACAGCTTTGGCGGCAGTGTTTTTTACGATGCCTGACGGTGATTTTGAAAGTCCAAAGAGTAAAGAAAATGTAGTGCAAAAGCCTAAAAAATCAAATAGCGAGGGTGAGAAGGAGCAATCAGGCGAAAAGATAAGCAACACTGTCGTAAATACTGACGAAGCGACTTATCCTGTCGAAGAAATAGACCTTAGCTCTGACACCAAGTTTTATGATAACATTTCGCTCAACAACAAAACCTCATATACTGTTGACCCCGAAGTGTTATTAAAAGATGGCTTGCCGTTTGAGATTGCTGATTCCAGAGAAGTTCAGGTTTTAATTGTTCATACTCACACCTGTGAAAGCTATTTAGATAGCGATGACGGCTATTATTACGAAAGCTTTTATCCTCGTACTACTGACAACGAGAAGAATGTTTTTGCAGTAGGAGAAGCGATAAGCAAGAGTCTGAAAGAAAACGATATAGGAGTTGTTCACGCCAAAACCCAGCACGACTACCCGTCATATGATGGGGCATATGACCGAAGCTTTGAAACCATACAGAATTACCTTGAAAAATATCCGTCAATAAAAGTTGTGCTTGATATTCATAGGGACTCTATGACTCAGGAGAATATGACACGGCTCAAGCCTACTTTTACATATCAGGGCAAAAAAGCCGCCCAGATTATGATAATGACTGGCCACGACAGCTCTTACACTTATTTCCCGACTTGGGAGGATAATCTGAAATTCGCTCTGCTCTTGCAAAACACCTGCGAGAGTATGTACAAAGGTATGACCAGACCGTTGAATTTCGGCGACTTTACATATAATATGAACGCAAACTCGGGGTCGCTGCTTATTGAAGTAGGAACCGATGCAAATACACTCTCTGAAGCGGTTTTATCGGGAGAATTACTGGGAAATGCTTTGTCAGAAGTCTTGCAAAATTCATAATACTTTGTTATACTGTAAGCTAGGGTAATTTTGTAACCTAATTACGGTATAATAAAGGTGGAAAATATGAGGAATAAAAAACTTGTTACTGCTCTTATTTCTTTACTGACTGTAATAATTATGATGCTTACGGTAGTTGTCACAGCTTTTGCAACTGAGGAGTATATACCTGAAGGGGAACCTCCTGTAGAGCAGGTGACTGAGGAATATGTGCCTGAGTACACACCTGAAACCGAATATATACCTGAAGAAACACAGGCGGTTATTGAAACCGAGGCTGTAGAGCAGGAAGAGGTTGTTGAAGAGGACACACAAGCTCCAAACGATAAACCGCTTGATGAACTTCCGCAGGTTGAGTCACACGAGGTTATGATTCCAACTACAGTTAAGCTTCCCGATATCGAGGTGAGTGATACTTCCCTTATGGGTGGAGTTATCGCGTGGCTTTGTGTAGCACTTGGTATTGCTGTGATTGCGGGTGTTTTAGTCAGCCAACGTACCCGACAGGTACCGTCGGGCAGTTCTAAGTCTGACCGCAGAAGGTAAGCTTTTATGAAAATAGGTAATGTTAATATTGAGGGCTATGCAGCCTTGGCTCCTATGGCAGGAGTTGCCGACAGAGCTTTTAGAGAGCTATGTATGGAGTTTGGTGCGTGCTACTGTGTTTCCGAAATGGTTTCTTCAAAGGGCATTTCGTACAACAGCGAAAAATCTGCAAAGCTGATGGAGCTCTCAGAAAAAGAGCATCCGTGTGCTGTGCAGATTTTCGGTAACGAACCCGAAACTATGGCTAAAGCCGCACAGTTTGCTTTAAGATATAACCCTGAAATAATTGATATAAATATGGGCTGTCCTGCTCCGAAAATCAGCTCTAACGGTGCGGGAGCCGCTTTGATGAAAGACCCTGCTCTTTGTGGCGAAATTGTCAATGAGGTTGTAAAAGCGGTCAATATACCCGTTACGGTGAAAATCCGCAAAGGCTTTGACGATGATAATATAAACGCCGTTAAAGTAGCTGAAATTTGTGAGCAAAACGGAGCTTGTGCCTTAACAATTCACGGCAGAACAAAAGCTCAGTATTATTCAGGTAAGGTTGACCTTGATATAATTAGGGACGTAAAAAAAGCACTTTCGATTCCTGTTATCGGAAACGGCGATATATTAAATGCCGATGATGCAAAACGTATGTATGACTACACAGGCTGTGACCTTGTTATGGTCGGACGAGGTGCTTTAGGCAACCCGTGGGTGTTTTCTGAAATCAACGCTTATTTTAACGGGGACAAGTTTATAAAACCTACATTCGATGAAAAAATGCAGGTTATGAAAAAGCACATCGAAAGTCTTGCTAAAAATAAAGGCGAGTATGTCGGAATGAAAGAAGCACGTGCTCATATTCCGCATTACTTCAAAGGCTTTTCGGGAGCCGCAAAATTACGCAACGACGCGTGCAGAGTGGAAACCTTATCAGACCTTAATAAGCTTATTGAAAAAGCAAAAAGGTCTGTAATATAAAATTATAAAACACAGCTTAAGCTGGGAAATAAAAGGGGAATGGATATGTATAAGGACATTATGGATTCAATTGGTTTTGTAGGTGGCTACGATAAAGAAGTAGCTGACGCTATGGCAACAGAGCTCAAAAGACAAAGACAGAACATCGAGCTTATCGCTAGTGAGAACATCGTTTCTCCTGCTGTTATGGCTGCTATGGGTTCAGTTTTAACAAACAAATATGCTGAGGGTTATCCTGGCAAGCGTTACTAGGGCGGTTGATAGGCTTTCGACGTTGTTGATGAAATCGCAATAAAGCGAG
>JAFUIK010000052.1 GCA_017473955.1 Ruminococcus sp.
CGTATACATCGGTATCATTAAGTTCTTAGGTTTCGAGCAGATTTTCAAAAACTCACTTACAGGTCTTCCAATCGGTGGCGGTAAGGGTGGTTCTGACTTTGACCCTAACGGCAAGTCAGACGCTGAAATTATGAGATTCTGCCAGTCATTTATGACTGAGCTTTACAGACACATCGGTCCAGAAACTGACGTTCCTGCAGGTGATATGGGCGTTGGTGCTAGAGAAATCGGCTATATGTTCGGTCAGTACAAGAGAATTACTGACAGATTCGACGGCGGTGTATTAACAGGTAAGGGCCTTACATACGGCGGTGCTTTAGGTAGAGCAGAAGCTACAGGCTACGGTATCGTATGGTACGCTGAAGAAATGCTCAAGTACAACGGCGATACACTCGAGGGCAAGAGAGTTGCTATTTCAGGTTTCGGTAACGTTGCTTGGGGTACAGCTAAGAAATTAACAGACCTCGGTGCAAAGTGTGTTACAATCTCAGGTCCTGACGGTTACATCATCGACGAAGACGGCGTTAACACAGAAGAAAAGTGGCAGTGTATGTTAGACCTCAGAAACTCAGGTCAGAACGTTGTTGCTCCATATGCAGAGAGATTCCCTAACGCTAAGTTCGTTGCCGGCAAGAAGCCTTGGGAGTATGCTGATGCAGACCTCTACATCCCATGTGCTACACAGAACGAGATTCACCTCGAGGATGCTAAGGCTATCGTTGCTTCAGGCACAAAGTACGTTTGTGAGGGTTCAAATATGCCTACAACAAACGAGGCTCTTGAGTACCTTATGGACAACGGCGTTATCGTTGGTCCTGCTAAGGCTGCTAACGCAGGTGGCGTTGCTACATCTTGTATCGAGATGGGTCAGAACGCTGGCAAAACAGTATTCTCATCAGAGCAGGTTTTAGACCAGCTCCACTCAATTATGGTTAACATCCACAAGGCTTGTGCTGATGCTTCTATGAAGTACTACGGCAAGTATGACCTCGTTAAGGGTGCTAACATTGCAGGCTTCGAGAAGGTTGCAGATGCTATGCTCGCACAGGGCGTTGTTTAATCTCCTAAATAACAACATATATACATAAATTAAGCTCCTACCGATTTGGTAGGAGCTTTTTGTTTGTGTTATAAAATATCACTCAACTATTACTCAACGTCTGTTTTCCAAAGACCGTGGAGATTACAGTAAGCGTAAACTGCAACAGGCTTTTCATCAGCTAATGCAAATGTAACCGTTGGTTCACTTCCTACTTCTAAACACTTACGCTGACCACCTCTGTCTGTTTGGAGATAAACCCAAACGATGTGGTGCTCCTCTACCATCGGATGAGGAGTAGAACCGATTTCAACATAAACCTTATCGCCGTCAACTGTCACAACAGGCAAATGCTTTTCAACACTAGCCTCAACTGTATTTGGGGTAAGCTCTGTCATCTTCTGACCGCAACACATCATAGGTACACCTGCGTTGTGGATAAGACCAACAATATTACCGCAATGCTCGCAAACATAAAATCTGATTTCACACATAATTATTACCTCCGTAATTAATAATATTTTATTACTTATTGTGATAAATATTCCTCTGCAAAATGAGCGGCAACAGCTCCGTCGGACACTGCCGTTACAACCTGTCGCAAAACTTTTGTGCGAACATCACCAACAGCGAACACTCCGTCGATAGACGTTTTTGTGCTCTCGTCAGCTACGATATATCCGTTTCTGTCAAGCTCAAGCTGGTCGTTTAAGAAATCAGTCGCAGGCTTACGTCCGATACTGATAAACACACCATCACAAGAAATCTCACGCTTTTCGTTAGTTTTAACATCAATCAGCGAAACTGAACTTACTTTGCCGTTGTCACTCTCTACCTTTGACACAACACAGTTGTAGCAAAACTCGATATTTTCGGCTTTCATCACAGGATCGTGATAAATTTTAGTCGCTTTTAAAACATCTCTGCGGTGAACTAAATAAACCTTTTTACAAAGGTGCGAAAGATAGAGTGCATCAGAAACAGCCGAGTTACCTCCTCCGACAACAACCGCTACCTTGTCCTTGTAAAATCTGCCGTCACAGTGAGCACAGTAGTGAATACCACTACCCAGCAACTCCTGTTCATTCACTAATCCCAGTTCACGCGGATTTGCTCCGCTTGCGATAACAACAGTTCTGGCATACAAAGTGCCCGACATAGCGGTTTCGATTTCTTTAACTTCAGAATTTAAATCAACCGAAACAACCTCGTCATACATAGTTGTAGCCCCAAAACGCTCAGCACCCTGTTGCATATTCATTGAAAGCGTGAAGCCGTCAACACCCTGCGGAAACCCCGGGTAGTTATCAATAACATCGGTTAAGGTCATTTGTCCGCCAACCGACATACGCTCCAGCACAAGGGTGTCAAAGCCAGCACGAGAAGAATACAACGCGGCAGTATAACCCGCAGGCCCACCACCAATTATTATCATATCATAAATATGCTTCATATTTTCACCGAAAGCTTAGCTTTCAAGCATAGCCATAATTTGAGCCTTTGGCTTTGCTCCCATAGACTTTGTAACAACCTCACCGTTTCTAAGCACAACAAGTGTAGGAATACTCATAACACCAAAGGCTGATGCCAGTTCCTGCTGTTCGTCAACATTGACTTTGCCTACCAAAATATCAGGATTTTCCTCTGCGATTTCATCAACAATCGGACCTACCATACGGCAAGGACCACACCAGTCTGCATAAAAATCAAGCAAAACTGTTTTGTCACTATTTTTTACATCAAAATAATTATCCTTTGTTACCTTTAAAACTGACATACTCATACATCCTTTCAAATTTATTATGCCCTTAAATTGACATTATTACAATTTCAGTATAGCAAAAAGCGTTTCATTTGTAAATAAAAATAAACACCGTAGCGTTACAACATATTTTATGGTATACTTATTTTATTAAAACAGATAGACAAAAAATCAAGGAGAACTGTTATGACAATTAAACTATTAATTCAAGCAATAATTAAATTTCTGCTAGGCGTTTTTTTGGTTGGGGGATTGATATTCTTGCCGGCAGGCACTTTCTCGTTTTTTAATGGTTGGTTATTTATGGGGATTTTATTTGTCCCTATGTTCGTGGCAGGAATTGTTATGATGTTCAAAAATCCCCACCTACTGAAAAACAGACTGGACGCAAAAGAGAAGCAACAAGAACAAAGTCTTGTTATAAAGTTGAGTGCTCTTATGTTCATAGCAGGTTTTATTGTCGCAGGGCTGGGTGTCCGTTTCAATTGGTACATCTTGCCGAACAGTATCGCAATCGGTGCGGCGGTGGTGTTTATTATTGCGTATATTCTTTATGCAGAAGTGCTTAGAGAAAACACATATCTTAGCAGAACGGTCGAGGTGCAGGAAAACCAAAAGGTAATAGATACGGGTCTTTATAGTATTGTCAGACATCCGATGTATAGTGTGACTTTGATTTTGTTTTTATCAATGCCGATTGTTTTAGGTTCTGTATATTCGTTTTTTATTTTTCTAATATATCCTTTTATCATAGCAAAACGAATAAAACACGAAGAAGAATTTCTTGAAAAAGAGCTTAACGGTTACCGTGAGTATAAACAAAAAGTCAAATATCGTTTAGTCCCATTCATCTGGTAACGAAAACCTATTCTAATTCATCTACCTGTTTCACTACAAAACAAGTAAACATATACACAAAAATCCTCCGCAGGTTTACCCCACGGAGGATTTATTTTTATGCTAATGTTGCAGCGATAACCGCCTTGATTGTGTGCATACGATTTTCAGCCTCATCAAATACGATTGAAGCATCAGATTCAAACACCTCATCGGTAACTTCCATACAGTCGATACCGAATTTTGCGTTAATCTCTTTGCCGATTGTAGTTTTTAAATCGTGGAAAGCTGGTAAGCAATGCATAAACTTACACTGGGCTCCTGCGTTATCCATAAGAGCTTTGTTGACCTGATAAGGAGAAAGCTCAGCTATACGCTCCTCCCATACTGAGTCAGGCTCGCCCATTGACACCCAAACATCAGTATAGATAACATCAGCACCCTTTGTAGCAACCATAGGGTCTTCAATAAACTCAAGTGTAGCACCTGTAGTTTCAGCAACATCCATACACTCTTTAACGAGTTCGTCATTTGGAAAATACTTCTTAGGAGCACAAGCAACAAAGTGCATACCCATTTTTGCACAGCCTACCATTAACGAGTTGCCCATATTATATCTTGCGTCGCCCATATATACGAGCTTTTTGCCCTTAAGCTCACCGCAATGCTCCTTAATTGTTAAGAAGTCAGCTAATATCTGTGTCGGATGAAACTCATTTGTAAGACCGTTATAAACAGGAACTGAAGAATACTTTGCTAAATCTTCAACAATCTCCTGACCAAAGCCACGATACTCAATAGCATCATACATACGGGATAAAACGCGAGCTGTATCAGCGATTGACTCTTTCTTGCCAATCTGTGAACCGCTTGGGTCAAGATAAGTCGGGTGCATACCTAAATCAGCCGCAGCAACCTCAAAAGCACAACGTGTACGAGTTGAAGTCTTTTCAAAAATCAAAGCAATGCTTTTACCCTCACACATTCTGTGTGGCTCGCCTGCTTTTTTCTTAGCTTTAAGCTCAGCGGATAAGTCGAGCAAATAATTCATTTCCTCAGTTGAATAGTCAAGTAATTTCAAAAAATCTCTATTTTTAAGGTTCATAATATCCTCCTGTTATTCACACGCGGCTTTAATAACATCCACCGCTTTATTAAGCAATTCAAGGTCAATGTTAAGTGCAGGAAGAAGTCTTAACTTATCCTTTGCACTAAGACAAAGCACACCGTTATCCATACATTCCTTTATTATATTTGCTACAGGCTTTTTAGTCTTGATACCAATCATAAGACCCATACCACTTACTGACTCAACACCCTCGCAACGTGACAATGCATCAAACAGATACTGGCTCTTATATTTAACCTCAGAAAGCAACTTGTCGTCGATACGTTCAAAAACAGAGAGTGCTCCTGCACAAGCTACAGGGTTACCGCCGTATGTTGAACCGTGGTCACCAAAGCCTAAAGAATTCTGAGCCTTTTCACCAACTACGCAAGCACCGATTGGAAGTCCGCCACCAAGTCCCTTTGCAGTTGTAAAAACATCAGGCTGGATACCATAGTTCATATACGCATAAAGCTCGCCTGTTCGACCATTACCTGTCTGCACTTCGTCCACCATAAAGAGGACGTCATTTTCAACACAGTATGAATGAACTGCTTTTACAAAATCAGCGTCGAGCTTAATAACACCGCCCTCGCCCTGAACACATTCAATTAAAACAGCACAGACGTTGTGCTCTTTAATAGCAGAGATAACCGCATCTGTATCATTAGCATCAGCGTGTACAAAGCCTGTTGGTAATGGCTGAAACAGCTTATGATAATGCTCCTGTCCTGTCGCACTAAGTGTTGCAAGCGTTCTGCCGTGAAAGCTGTTATTTAAAGTTAAAATATTATATCTGTCATAGCCTTTGTCCATTGCGTATTTTCTTGCTACTTTAATAGCACACTCGTTAGCCTCTGCTCCCGAGTTTGAGAAAAACACCTTGCTCATATTAGTTTTCTCGCAAATAGCTTTAGCAAGTAATGCACAAGGAGATGTGTAGTATAAATTTGAAACGTGCTGTAATGAGTTAAGCTGAGAGGTTACAGCCTCAATCCACTTATCGTCTGCAATACCGAAAGCAGTTACACCGATACCTGATGTTAAATCAATGTATTCTTTACCGTTTTCGTCTTTAATTACAGAACCTTTGCCCTCTTTGAGTTCTAAATCAAAGCGGTTGTAGGTATTAAGCACGTACTGTTTATCAATGCTTTTTGTTGTCATTTTTATCGCCTCTAATCATTGTACCTGCACCCTCATCAGTGAGCAACTCCATAAGAATTGAGTGTGGAACGCGTCCATCCATAATAACAACATTCTTAACACCCTTGTAGATAGCTTCAATACAGCAGCCGATTTTAGGAATCATACCGCCCTTGATAGTGCCGTCTTTGTAAAGATTTTGAGCCTGCTCAACAGTTAAGCCTGTGATAAGAGTGTTAGGGTCGTCCTTATCTCTTAAAACGCCCTCAATATCTGTCATCATAATAAGACGTTCAGCACCCAGTGCTCCGGCAATGTGAGCCGCCGCAGTGTCGCCGTTTATGTTATACGCGTTGCCATCTTTGTCACAACCGATAGTTGAGATAACAGGGATGTAGTCATTTGAAAGCAGGTCTTCAACAGGCTTGATGTTAATGTTAGTAATCTCGCCAACATAGCCCAAACGTTCATCCTTAACCTTAGCCTGAATGAGCATACCGTCCATACCCGAGATACCCATAGCCTTACCGCCCTTTGCTTCGAGCATATTAACGAGCGTTTTATTAACCTTACCTGCAAGTACCATCTGAACGATATCTACAGTTTCCTTATCGGTAACACGCAAGCCGTCAACCCACTTAGGCTCTTTGCCGAGCTTTGTCATAATATCGTCGATATCAGGACCGCCACCGTGTACAAGTACAACCTTAATACCGATGAGCCATAAAAGGACTAAGTCCTCCATAACCTGCTGTTTTAATTCGTCGTCAACCATAGCGTTACCGCCGTATTTAACAACGATAACCTTGCCGTTGTAGCGTTTGATATATGGAAGAGCCTCAGTTAACACCTGTGCTCTTTCAGGGTTAGATAATTTAATAGTTTTCATATTAGCCTCTTATGTACGGTAGTCACCGTTGATTTTAACGTAATCATATGTCAGGTCACAGCCCCAAGCCTTTGAAGAAAAATCGCCGTCACCAACGGATACGTTGATGTCAATTTCCTTTTCAAGCAGGATTTCTTTAGCTTTTTCTTCAGAAAATTCCACGCCTGCACCGTTTTCACAAACAAGAATTTCGCCCTTAGCAGAGCTGAAAGTTACTCTTACCTTTGTAACATCGACATCTGCCTTGCTGTAGCCGATTGCACAAAGAACTCGTCCCCAGTTAGCATCAGCACCGAACATAGCGGCTTTTAATAAGCTTGAGCATACAACGCTTTTAGCAACTGTTCTGGCTGTATCTAACGAGTCAGCACCACTAACACAACACTCGAGCATCTTTGTAGCACCCTCACCGTCAGCGGCAATCATACGGCACAGTGTCATTGTAACTGTGTTGAGTGCTTTCATAAATGTATCAAAGCTTTCGCCCTCAGCGTTAATCTCGTCATTTTCTGCAAGTCCGTTACACATAACGGTGACCATATCATTAGTTGAAGTATCGCCGTCGATTGACAGCATATTGAATGTGCTGTCAACATCAGAGCTTAACGCTTTTTGGAGCATCTCTTTGGAAATACAAACGTCACTTGTGATAAAAACAAGCATAGTAGCCATATCAGGGTGTATCATACCGCTTCCTTTTGCACAACCGCCCATCTTACAAGTTTTGCCGTTTATCTCAAACTCAACAGCTACTTCCTTTTGGATAGTGTCAGTAGTCATAATCGCGGATGCACAGTCAAACGAGCCGTCCTCGGATAAGAGCGAAGTCAACTCTCCTATTGAATTTTCAATCGGTGTGATAGAAAGCGGCTGACCGATAACGCCTGTAGATGCAACAACAACATCGTTTGCATTAATGCCTGTAGCACTCTGTACAAGCTCGCACATCTTCTTAGCAATCTCAATACCGTTAGCGTTACAGGTGTTAGCGTTGCCTGAATTACAGATAACAGCCTGAGCATAACCGTCAGCGATATTTTCCTTTGTTACAGTAAGCGGAGCACCTTTGACTAAGTTTCTAGTGTAAACTGCACAGGTTGTTGCCTTCTTCTCGCTGACAATCAGTGCCAAGTCCTTTTTAGTCTGGTTTCTGCGAATACCGCAGTGAACTCCACTTGCTTTATATCCTTTTGCGGCACAAACACCGCCTGAAATTATCTTCATATAAAAACTTTCCTTTATATATTTAATCCTGTAGTTTCGTCAACACCGAGTAAGATATTCATATTCTGAATAGCCGAGCCCGACGCACCCTTACCAAGGTTATCAAAACGCGAAACGAGCAAAATTCTGTCATCATTACCGCAAACGGTAATCTGCATATCGTCTTTTAAATAAAATGCCTTTGCCGACATAAAACCGCTTTCATCAGCATTCTCATCAAAATGAACGAGCTTACCTGTGTATACCGACTTATAGACATCCTTGATGTCATTTATATTGCCGTTTAAGTCGCTTTTAAAAATTGGAACAGTTACCTGCATACCTGCGTAATAATCAGCAACAACAGGGCAAAACGCAGGAGCGTTTTTAAGATTACACAGCTTCACCATTTCAGGAATGTGCTTATGAGTCTGTGTCAATCCGTACATTCTCGGAGCACCAAGCAGAGTATCACGCTGTGCGTTTTCGTAATCAGCTATCATCTGCTTACCGCCGCCTGAGTAGCCTGTTAACGAAAAACAGCTTAAATTAACATCATTTTTAAGCACTCCTGCTTTAGTAAGCGGAGCAACTAAAGCGTTAAAACCGCTTGCGTGACAACCCGGATTTGCGATACGTTTTGAGTTTTTCACAACATCATAAGAATCTAAAAGCTCAGGAAAGCCGTAGGTCCAGTTGTCGTTTACTCTGTGAGCGGTTGAAGTATCAATCACAGCGACGTTTTCATTCTCTATAAGTGATACAGCTTCGATAGCTGCCTTATCAGGTAAGCACAAAAATGCGATGTCACAGTTGTTTAATGCTTCTTTTCTTGCATTGATGTCTTTTCTAAATTCCTCGCTCAATGTTATGAGCTTTATATCCGCACGGTCTTTAAGCCTGTCAAAAATCCTCAGACCTGTTGTGCCCGCACTTCCGTCTATAAAAACCTTTGTCATATTAGAGCTTCTCTTTCACATATTTTATCTGCATTTCTACCGACTCAACCGATGTACTCCCAACGCTGACACGCTTGTTAACACAGGTTGCAAGGTCGATATCGTTATATACATCCGTATCGAAAAGCTCAGAATATTCTCTGTACTTTTCAATCGGTAAATCTTCTAAAATAGTTTTATTCTCGATACAGTACGCTACGATACTGCCCGAAATCTTGTACGCACTTCTAAACGGCAAACCCTTTTTAACAAGGTAGTCAGCTAAATCTGTTGCATTGATAAAGCCCTCACTTGCCGCCTTTTTCATATTGTCAGCTAAAATTGTCATGGTATCAATCATCGGAGCAAAAACTTTAAGACACATTTTAACGGTTTCGCAAGCGTCAAAGATACTCTCCTTATCCTCCTGCATATCCTTGTTATACGCAAGCGGAATACCCTTGAGCATAGTAAGCGTTGCCATTAAATCGCCATAAACTCTACCTGTCTTGCCTCTAACAAGCTCTGCCATATCAGGGTTCTTTTTCTGTGGCATAATTGATGAGCCTGTTGTGTAGCTATCACTAAGCTGAACAAATTTAAACTCCCAGCTTGACCACAAAATGAGCTCTTCGGAAAAACGAGAAAGGTGCATCATTAAAACGGCGATAGCAGAAAGCATTTCAACACAGAAATCTCTGTCGGAAACGCCGTCGAGAGAGTTTAAAGCGATAGAGTCAAAGCCGAGCTTATCTGCTTCAAAATATCTGTCTGTAGCGTATGTAGTACCAGCTAAAGCACAGCATCCGATAGGAGAAACATTCATTCTCTTTTTACAGTCTGTTAGTCTGTCGATATCTCTGAGGAGCATCATTGCATAAGCCATCATATGATGACCAAATGTTACAGGTTGAGCTCGCTGAAGGTGAGTATAACCAGGCATAATAACAGCCTTGTTTTGCTCAGCTTGAGAGACTAAAGCCTCGATTAAGGTCTTTGTAAGTGAAATTATCTCGTCACACTCATCCATAAGATACATTCTAAGGTCAAGTGCAACCTGATCGTTACGACTTCTGGCTGTGTGGAGCTTCTTGCCGACATCACCGACACGATTAGTTAACACCTGCTCAACGAACATATGGATGTCCTCTGCCTCCATATCAATTTCGAGAGTGCCATCATTCAAGTCATCCAAAATCTGAGAAAGAGCTTCAACCAAAATCTCAGCGTCCTCATTTGAGATGATATTCTGCTTACTGAGCATCATAGCGTGTGCTATACTGCCTTTGATATCCTGCTGATACATTTTGCAGTCAAAACGGATAGATGAATTAAAATCGTCAGCGATTTTGGAGGTTTCTCCGCTTGTTCTTCCTGCCCACATTTTAGCCATAATCATTACCTTCTTACTTAAAAATCATTAACCAATATATTTTACAATATATATGCGATTATTTCAACAGTTTCTTTAATATTGAAATGTCCTGCACAGAAACATCCTGTGCAGGACAGACCTTACGTAAATTATTTGCCGTCAACCTGAGCCTGAACCTTGATTGGGAGGCCGAAGAGGTTGATGAAGCCTGCTGAATCAGTCTGGTCATAGTCTGACTCATCGAATGTAGCAATCTCTTCGCTGTAGAGTGAATATGGACTCCATACACCTGCATTGATGATGTTACCCTTATAGAGCTTGAGTCTTACTTTACCTGTAACCTTCTCCTGTGTCTTGTCAACGAAAGCTGAAAGAGCTTCTCTTAAAGGTGTGAACCACTGGCCGTTGTATAAAAGCTCAGCGAATGTGATTGAAAGACGCTCTTTCTCGTGCATTGTCATTTTATCAAGACAGATGCTCTCGAGTACCTTGTGAGCCTTGTAAAGGATTGTACCGCCCGGTGTTTCATATACGCCACGGCACTTCATACCAACAAGACGGTTCTCAACGATGTCGATGATACCGATACCGTTTGCACCGCCAAGCTCATTAAGCTTTAAGATGATGTTCTTAGCACTCATCTTCTCGCCGTCGATTGCAACAGGAATACCCTGCTCAAACTCAAGCTCAACGTAAGTTGGCTTATCAGGAGCTTGAAGCGGAGATACGCCCATCTCAAGGAAGCCTTCTTTCTCGTACTGTGGCTCGTTGCCTGTATCCTCAAGGTCAAGACCCTCGTGAGAAAGGTGCCATAAGTTCTTGTCCTTTGAATAGTTTGTTTCTCTATTAATTTTTAAAGGAATGTTGTGTGCCTCAGCATACTCGATTTCCTCTTCACGGGACTTAATATCCCACTCACGCCAAGGAGCAATGATTGGCATATTAGGAGCAAAGTGCTTGATAGCAAGCTCAAAACGAACCTGATCGTTACCCTTACCTGTACAGCCGTGAACGATAGCGTCTGCACCCTCTTTAATAGCGATTTCAACAAGACCCTTAGCAATACATGGACGAGCGTGTGATGTACCAAGGAGGTAATCCTCATATACAGCACCAGCTTTCATTGTAGGGATGATGAAATCGTCAACATACTCGTCTGTGTGGTCTAAGATGTAGCACTTTGAAGCACCTGTAGCGATAGCCTTCTCCTCTAAGCCCTCGAGCTCGTCAGCCTGACCAACGTTACCTGATACTGCGATAACCTCACAGTTGTTGTAATTTTCCTTTAACCAAGGAATAATGATAGATGTATCGAGACCGCCTGAGTAAGCGAGTACGACTTTCTTGATGTTTTCTTTATTGATTTTCTTCATAAAAATCCGCCTCCGTGCATAAATATGCAATCAATTTATTAAGTATGCATATATTATAGTGACTTTATGCATAAATGTCAATAGATTTTATCATATTTATTCAAAATAACCTTGATTGCGACCTATGACACCCTCAATATGGGCAATTTAACAAATTTATGCTGCATAAACTTTCATAATATGCACTATGTTTGCATAAAGCGTGAATTCACCGCCCATTTTGATGTGCAAAATCTACAAGCATACCGTGTAATTTACAAGCATAACCACTTGAATTATGCATAGTTTTACTATATAATATGGTTAGAATAAATCAAGTATCTGACACAAAGATTACTCTGACTGAAAGATGCGGCTAATAATTAAACCACACCTGATATAGGTGTCTTTTGATGTGCCCGCCGTGTCTTTGGACACGGCTTTTTCTTGTTTTAGGAGGTAATTATGGATAAAAGAGTTGCAGTTATGAGCATCATCGTTGAAAACAATGACTCTGTCGAAAAGCTCAATTCTATTTTACACGATGCAGGCGAGTTTATCATAGGCAGAATGGGTATTCCATATCGCGAAAAGAATGTTTCGGTAATAAGCGTAGTGATTGATGCACCGCAGGATTTAATTTCCGCAATGAGTGGCAAAATTGGCAATCTTAACGGTGTAACAGTCAAAACCGCGTACTCAAATGTGATGAGCCATGAATAAGCTTACTGAACTTATAAACAAGCTAAGAGATACTCACACTCTCAGCATAGATGAATACGAATACCTTATTAAAAACCGAAACGATGAAGCTGTTAATCTTTTAAGAGAATACGCAATAGAAAATCGCAGAAAGTATTACGATAATAAGGTTTTTGTGCGTGGACTTATTGAAGTCAGCAACATCTGTAAAAACGATTGTTACTACTGCGGTATAAGGAAAAGTAACTTAAATTGCGACCGCTACCGTCTTACAAAAAACGAAATTTTAGAGTGTTGCAAAGAGGGGTATTTCTTAGGCTTTCGCACCTTTGTTTTACAAGGCGGTGAGGACGGCACATTCACTGATAACTTTGTTTGTGACTTGCTTGAAAGTATAAAGAAAAATCACCCTGACTGTGCAATAACGCTGTCTTTAGGCGAACGCTCAAAGGAAAGCTACCAACGTTTATACGAAAGCGGAGCTGACCGCTATCTTTTAAGGCACGAAACTGCAGACGAATTTCACTACTCAAAGCTGCACCCGAGTGATTTAACCCTTTATAATCGCATACGTTGTCTTTATGACCTCAAAGAAATAGGCTATCAGGTAGGTTGTGGCTTTATGGTTGGTTCACCACACCAAACCACCAAAAACATAGCACTGGATTTGAAATTCATTGAAGAATTTCAGCCCGATATGTGCGGTATAGGGCCGTTTATTCCTCATAAAGACACTATCTTTTCAAACGAAAAGGCGGGCGACCCAGACCTTTGCTGTTTTCTCTTATCTATCATAAGACTGATTAAGCCGAATATCTTGCTTCCTGCTACAACCGCTCTAGGAACTGTGAGAAATGACGGCAGAGAAAAAGGCATACTAAGTGGTGCAAATGTTATTATGCCAAACCTCTCCCCTTTGTCTGTTCGTAAAAAGTATGCACTTTATGACGGCAAAATCAGCACAGGCGAAGAATCCGCTCAAAGTCTTAATAAGCTAAAAAAATCTATGAACGCTATAGGCTACGAAGTTGTTGTCAGCCGTGGCGATATAAATAAAAACAATCTCTAAGGAGTGACCAATATGGCAATTTACAATCCAAAATCTTTAAAAGCAGAAGAGTTTATCAACGACCAGGAAATCCTTGATACCCTCGAATATGCTGAGAAAAACAAAAACAATGTCGAGCTTATCGACGAAATTTTAGAAAAAGCCCGCCCTAAGAAAACCGCGACAGGCTACACCTGCTCAGGTCTTACGCACAGAGAGGCATCAGTTCTATTAGCCTGCGAAATTCCTGAAAAAATCGAAGAGATTTACCAAATTGCGGAGGAAATCAAGCTCGCTTTCTACGGCAATCGTATCGTTATGTTTGCTCCTCTTTATCTTTCAAACTACTGTGTAAACGGCTGTGTGTACTGTCCATACCACTTAAAGAACAAGCGTATCCCTAGAAAAAAGCTCACTCAGGAAGAGGTTAAGGCTGAAGTTATCGCTTTACAGGATATGGGTCACAAGCGACTTGCTATTGAATCAGGAGAAGACCCTGTAAACAATCCGATTGAGTATATATTGGAATGTATCAAAACCATCTACAGCGTACACCACAAAAATGGTGACATCCGCCGTGTTAACGTAAACATCGCTGCTACAACTGTTGAGAACTACCGCAAGTTAAAGGACGCAGGTATCGGTACATACATTCTCTTCCAGGAAACTTACCACAAGGAAAGCTACTTAAAGCTCCACCCAACAGGCCCTAAACACGATTACGATTACCACACCGAAGCTATGGACAGAGCCATGCAGGGCGGTATTGATGATGTAGGCTTAGGCGTACTGTTCGGACTTGAGCTTTACAAATACGAGTTTGCAGGACTTATTATGCACGCTGAACACTTAGAGGCTGTTCACGGCGTTGGACCACACACAATCTCGGTACCTCGCATCAAGCGTGCTGATGATATCGACCCTGATGCTTTTGATAACTCAATTTCTGACGAAATTTTCGCAAAAATCACAGCCTGTATCCGTCTTGCTGTACCATACACAGGTATGATTATATCAACAAGAGAAAGCGAAGAAGTTCGTTCAAAGCTACTCAGACTCGGTATTTCTCAGGTAAGCGGAGGCTCGCGTACAAGTGTAGGCGGATATACTGAAACTATTCGCCCTACAGACACAGAGCAATTTGACGTATCTGACCAGAGAACACTTGACGAGGTTGTACGCTGGCTTATGGAAAACGGCCACATTCCGTCATTCTGTACAGCTTGCTACAGAGAAGGCAGAACAGGTGACCGCTTTATGAGCCTTTGCAAGAGTGGTCAGATTTTAAACTGCTGTCATCCAAACGCATTGATGACTTTAACAGAATATCTTGAGGACTACGCAAGCGAAGAAACCAAAAAAATCGGTTACGAGCTTGTTAAAAAAGAGCTTATGCGTATTCCAAAAGACAGAGTGCGTGAAATCGCAGAAGCTAATATTGATGATATTATGAATTCAAATCGCAGAGATTTCAGATTCTAAAACGGAGGACATTATGAGCCTTAACAATACACCGTCAGGCGAGCGACTTCACATCGGCTTTTTTGGTATGCGAAATGCAGGCAAGTCGAGTGTTGTAAACGCTGTGACAAATCAGGAATTATCGGTTGTGTCCGATGTACTGGGCACAACAACCGACCCTGTAAAGAAAGCTATGGAGCTACTCCCCTTAGGCCCTGTTGTAATTATCGACACTCCGGGTCTTGACGACGAGGGTACACTGGGTGAAATGCGTGTGCAAAAAGCAAAGGAGGTTCTTGCAAAAACCGACGTTGCTATTCTGGTAGTTGATGCTACAAAAGGTAAGAGCGAGCTTGACGAAGAGCTACTCTCAATTTTCAGAGAACGCAAGCTACCACACATTGTGGTGTACAACAAAATCGACTTGATAAGCGAAAAATCAGAGATAAAAGAAAACGAAATATACGTCAGTGCAACTGCTAAAGAAAACATCGACGAGTTGAAAGAGCTTATAGCAAAAATCGCTAAGCTTTCAAAAACTCAAAAGCCGCTAGTGTCCGATTTACTCAGCGAGGGCGATTTGGTAGTGCTGGTTATTCCAATTGACGAAGCAGCACCAAAAGGCAGGCTTATTTTACCGCAGCAGATGGTAATTCGAGATATACTCGACCACCACTGTATGTGCATATGCACTCAGGTTGAGCAGCTCAGCGAAACGTTAAATGCACTTTCAAAAAAACCAAAGCTCGTCATCACCGATTCTCAGGCTTTCGGCAAGGTAGCAAAGCTCACCCCGGATGATATAACGATGACATCTTTTTCTATTCTTATGGCACGCTACAAGGGTGACTTAGAAACGCTGATTAAGGGAGCTTCCTGTCTTTCAAAAATCAAAGACGGCGACAAAATCCTTATTTCTGAAGGCTGTACCCACCACCGTCAGTGTAACGACATCGGCACAGTAAAGATGCCTAAGTGGATTGAAGCTTTTACAAACGCAAAGCCTCAGTACACTTTTACGTCAGGCACAACTTTTCCCGATGATTTAAACGAATTCAAGCTAATAGTTCACTGCGGAGGCTGTATGCTAAACGAAAAAGAGATGAAATCGCGTATGCAAAAAGCTAACGCACAGAATGTTCCGATATTAAATTATGGTGTAGCTATCGCCCATATGCACGGCATCTTAAAACGCTCTTTAGCCCCATTTCCTGACATTCAAAAGCTGTTATAAACAAAAAACGCTCACCCTGTTTTTACAAGGTGAGCGTTTACTCTATGTTATATCAATCAAACTCTTCCAACAATGAAATATTGTACTTCTCGATAGATGAAAAGTCGTTGATTGTAAAAGATGAGTCAGCATAATACCACGGCTTTGACTCGTAATATGCTCTAATGTTGCTTGTTTTAAACACATAGCCGTTTCGTGCATAAATCTCGTTTATGGCATCCTGTGCGTAGTTGCCGGCAGGAGAATAACCGCTCATATATGAAAGTGTTGCGGAAATCTCACTTCTTGAGAGCTTTCTGCTTGAGGAGTCAGGGAAAACGAAATCCGAAGCTGAATAAACATAATCAGGGTGGAAATGTCCGTAGCTGTAGTAGTTATTAATAACTGTATTCGCATCCGAGTTATCTGCTGACGGTTTATCTGACTTTTCAGCCTCTACCGTAACTGTACAGGAAGCCTCGATATCATTTGCGGATTTGCAAATAATATTTACTACACCCTCACCGACACCTGTAACATAACCGTCACTGTTTACTGTCGCTACCTTTTCATCAGAAGAACTCCATTTTAGTCCGCCTTTTGGAGCGTCGACAGGCGTAACATCAGCTTCAATCTGAACAGTAGAACCTACTTTAATTTTGGTTGATGTTTTATCAAGGGAAATCGCAGTAATTTCTTTATCTTTCACAGTAATGTTAAATGACTTTGAAACACCGTTTTCGGTTTTAACCGTTACAACCGCAGTACCTGCACTAATAGCTCTAACAGTACCGTCTTCAACAGTTACAATATTTGTGTTAGAGCTTGACCAAGTCAGCTTGTTAAGCACAGCTTTTGCAGGCTCAGCCGAAATATTGATTGTTCTTGAGTCACCAACAACCATTTCAATGTTACTTTCGTTAGACACGATTTGAGCAACCTGTGAGCTGCAAGCACAAAGCGATAAACAAAATATCGCAATTAGTATAAAAGATAATACTTTTTTCATTTTTTCTCCCCCTTAGTTACCAATGTTCGGTATGGTAACATTTTACATCAGCCCAAATAATTTGTAAACTATTATTTACGAACATTGTCATTAAACCTTTTAACCTGAGCGGATATTTCTCTAAGCTCTTCCTTGCTCATTGTATCAAGATGCTCGAGCTTATCCATAAACGCGGTTAAGGTTTCCTTTCTTTGGAGCTCGGTAATCTCAGTGTAAAAATTAACCACAACACCTGTTACAAGTGCGATAACAATAATCGAGTACGCGGTCACAAACACTGAAATTATTTTAGACAGCACAGTGGTAGCTACAATATCCCCAAAGCCTGCAGTAGAAATAACTGCGTAGCAGTACCACAAAGCGTCGCCGTAACGTGTGATAGCAGGGTCAACAAGTAATATGATAAATGCACTCAATAACACAAATATGAAATACACAAGCAAAATCTGATTTGTTTTCGTTCTCACCAAAATATTACGAAGAATTCTTAGCCTTTTCATAATTCTACCCCTTTACCCAAGCTCTTACAATATGCTATACTAAGTATAACATAAACTCTAAAAAACACAACAAATAAGGTGTTACTATGACAAAAGATAATTCATTTTTAAAAGAAGCCCCGATAGGCAAGTTACTGTTCACTTTAGCAGTGCCGACAATTACCGCCCAGATTATCAATATGCTGTACAATATCGTTGACAGAATTTACATAGGACATATGGAAAATGTCGGTGATTTAGCCTTAACAGGTGTCGGTGTATGTATGCCTATAATTATGATTGTGTCAGCTTTTGCGGCATTCATCAGTGCAGGAGGTGCTCCTCGAGCATCAATTTTTATGGGCAAAGATGACAACGATTCCGCCGAAAAAACTATGGGAAGCTGTTTTTCATTACAGGTGATAATCTCTGTTATCATTACCGTTGTTTTGCTGTTATTTCACAGACCGATGCTCCTGTCTTTCGGTGCGAGCAACAACACGATAACTTACGCGAGTGACTATATGAAAATATACGCACTGGGAACAATTTTTGTAGAACTGACATTGGGTATGAACGCATACATAACAGCTCAGGGCTTTGCAAAGCAAGGTATGTTCTCCGTTCTCATCGGTGCTGTATCAAACATAATCCTCGACCCGATTTTTATCTTCGCACTTAATATGGGTGTCAAGGGTGCGGCACTTGCAACAATAATTTCTCAGGGATTATCGTGTTTATGGGTAGTAGGCTTTTTGTGCAGTAAAAGCTCAATCCTTAAACTTAAATTCAAGAACCTGAAAATCGACTTAAAGCTCACTCTGCCGTGTTTAGCACTCGGCCTTGCACCGTTTATTATGCAATCAAGCGAAAGCGTTATTTCGGCTTGTTTTAACTCCTCACTGTTGCTTTACGGAGGCGACATCGCCGTAGGTGCGATGACAATTCTTACAAGCGTTATGCAGTTTGCTATGATGCCGCTACAAGGTCTTGCACAAGGCTCTCAACCAATCATCAGCTACAACTACGGAGCAAAAATCCCTCTCAGAGTTAAAAAGACTTTCAAACTGCTTCTTATCTCAAGCTTAGTTTACTCTACCATTTTATGGGCGTGCATTATGCTGTTCCCAAGACTTTTTGCGTCCATCTTCACAGCAGACATCGCTCTTCTTGACTTCTCACAAAAGGCACTTAGAATCTACTGCGGTGTGCTGTGTTTATTCGGTATACAAATAGCCTGCCAAATGACATTTGTATCTTTAGGCAAAGCCTTTTCATCAATCATTGTCGCAGTTATGCGAAAGTTTGTACTGCTTTTACCGCTAATCTACATTATGCCTGCTCTTATGAGCGACAAAACTATGGCTGTTTACTCAGCCGAACCAATCGCAGATATCTTGGCTGTCACATTCACGGCAGTTTTGTTCTTCTTCCAGTTTAGAAAGGCTATGAGAGAGATTGATAAGGAACCCGAAAAAGTAAAAGTTAATCAGTAATTAATAACAGCGGAGTGGATTCACTCCGCTTATTATTTTGTAAGGGTTATTATGCAAAAAACTTTTTAGATTTAAAGCTTTAAAGTGTTGAAATGTTTTAAAACATATGTTATACTACTTGTTGTTCAAGAATTTATGCAAAGGATTTGAAACTATGACTACCCAATCTACACTGAAAAAACGTCAGCTCTACCTTGTTGTCGGAGTATTTTCGATGCTCTTTTCCGGAGTACTCTACGCTTGGTCGATACTCAAAGTACCATTTAAAGAGGTTTTCCTCTGGAGCGATTCATCGCTTGCGTTAAACTTCACAATAACTATGTGCTTTTTCTGTTTAGGTGCATTTTTCGGTAGCATTATCTGTAAAAAGCTTGGCGTAAGACCTACTTTGATTATCGCAGGCTTGCTTGTCGGAATCGGCTTTTGTGTAACAAGCTTTCTCACAGCTGACCTGCTCTACCTATTATACATAAGCTATGGTGTTCTCGCTGCTACAGGCATCGGTATTTCGTACAATGTTATTGTTTCAACAGTCACCTCGTGGTTTCCGGATAAAAAAGGTTTTTGCTCAGGCTGTCTTATGATGGGGTTTGGTATCAGCACCCTGCTTTTAGGTAATATTATAAGCAAGCTTTTTGCAAGCGAGAGCTTCGGTTTCAGCAAAACATATCTTTTACTCGGCATAGTAATTGCTCTTGTACTTGTACTGAGCGGACTTATTTTAAAATCACCTGAAAAAGATACTGTCTTTCCTGCTCCAAAACAGAGAAAGTCTGTCAAAGCCGAAAGCTTTGAACAAAAAGACTATAAAACTTCCCAGATGCTCAAGAGCTTTACTTTCTGGAGAGCATTTATATGTATGACATTCATCACAGCAGTCGGCAACTCTGTTATCAGCTTCGCACGTGACCTCGTAATCTCTGTCGGTGCTGCCGAAACTCTTGCTATTACGCTTGTAGGTGTGCTTGCAGTTTGTAACGGTCTGGGTCGAGTTATCACAGGTGCTGTGTACGACACTTTAGGCCGCAAGACAACTATGATATCAGCTAACATAATAACAATTGTTGCTGCGGGCGTTACTCTCATCGCTGTTGTCACAGGCTCACTGCCGATTTGCATACTCGGACTTTGCCTGACAGGTATTTCCTACGGCTCCTGCCCTACTGTCACCTCTGCATTCTCGGCTTCATTCTACGGTTCAAAATATTTTCCGATGAACTACTCGATTATAAACTTCAACCTCATTTTTGCTTCATTCATCGCAAATTTCTCGAACAATCTGCTCATTTCAAGCGGTTCGTATGTTTCACCATTTGTGATGTTACTCGCTTTAGCAGTAGTAGCACTGGGACTAAATTTCTCAATTAAAAAGCCATAACTCAATAGCCAATATAAAACAGCGGAGTGAACTCACTCCGCTGTTTTATGTATATACTATTAATTATCTTCCGTATGCTCCCAGACGTAGTCGAATTCGCCCCTGTAAAGCTCATACTGATAATCGCTTGAATCGTACTCCTGAATATAATTCTTTTCCATTTGGGATACACCATGAGTATAGTACTTGATTCTCATCGCATCTTTTGATGAATCTTTTTTTCTTATTGTATACTGTATCCTCATCATCGGAATATCAGTAACCTTAACATGAATATTCTCATACACAGACTCAAGATATCTCCAACGCTCTATTGCCTCCTCAAAAGGCATATATTTCTTAAGCTTATGCCTTGTATGTCTTTCAAGGAAAGTTGCCACCTCAGGAGTGTTTACAATAACACGTATTTCTACTCCCGCTTCTGCCAGTGTTTGAATGGTATCAAGACGATCAACACTCTGGTGCCATACCGAACCTGCATGAAAGGCTAAGTCAACTGCCACAACATTTTCTATATCCTGCAAGTGTTTATTAAAAAAGCCACGGATATCATCCTTAGGACGCACCACATCTATCTCATCAACTACTATTTCGTCAGCACCATCCTCGTGAATGTATTCGATGATAGTATCGACTGTGGCATCGATGTATCTGTATTCCATATAAACGCTGTTAAAATTTGAAAGCATTCTGATTTTTTCAGGTACGCTGTCGTCCCAATGCTTAGGCCAACTAAAACCTTCACAAAGCACTGGAATGATATTACGACCTGAATCAATGGCAGTTATTGCCTCTTTTGTAAGCCAATCATCATCTTCTCCACAACGGTCCAACGAACTTGGGGTCAATATTAAGATAAAAGCCGGAGTAGTCTTAATCGCTGTGAGCAACTTATCATCAAAGGTACCGCTACGCAGTTCATCCAAATCAACATAAGCAGAAATACCCTTTGCTTTCAGAAGTTCTCTAAGCATTTTTGCAATAGCGAAACCTTTTTCACGTCTATAACTGATAAAAGCGTCGTGCATATACAGCTCCCATTTCTTTATTATCCAAATCAATAACTATAGCTTCATTGTATCACTGATTTCAAGCATTTACAACATCTTGTCAATAAAAAGTTATCTAAAGTAGAATTGTATGATTCTGCCCTTTATACAAAGAAGAATGGATAGTCTTGGCAGTGCTGTTATTACAAAAGAAATCAAACGCACCCTTCGTATCCGTGAGGGTGACCCCTTACATACAACATTGACACTTTTCGACAAGTTTTGCATAGCAATACATAGTGTAGTAAGTAGATGTGAAATTGGTGGGAGTTCTCCTTTTTTGTGAAACCTTGACATTACTTTATTTCGATATTATAATTTAGATGTGATTTTTGGAAGGAGGATGTGTTGATGAAACCAGGTAAAACACGAAAAATCTTCTATTTGATACATGATTTTATAGGTGTTATTTTTGCAGCTATAATTATTACTGTGATTTGCCTGTTGGTTTGTAGTTTCACTTCCGCCAACCCAGGTATAGTTGCTATTGTAGGTATTGTTTTCTTTTTGATATATCTAAAGAACGAACTTCCTATAATCAAGATAAGAGCGAGTAAGGCGGAACATGGATTTGGACCAACAAGTTCATCAAGTGAGACTTATACGACCACCACAACGAACAGCAAGGAAATATGTCGCGGAACAACCTATGGCGATGTAGCCTATACAGTTAGAGGGAACGAAGTTTGTCGTGGAACAACCTATGGTGATATCGCCTATACAATCAGAGGAAACGAGATTTGCTATGGCACTACATATGGAGACATAGCATACACCATTAGAGATAACGATATTTGTCGTGGCACCTCTTATGGTGATATAGCCTATACAATTAGAGGGAATGAGGTTTGCCATGGTACTACATATGGCGATATAGCATACACCATTAGATAATTGTTGTTTTTAAGTATAAATCTCCTTATCTTACAGATAATAGTATCACTATTAAAAGATAAGGAGATTTTTATATATGAAAGCAACAGGAATTGTAAGACGTATTGACGACCTTGGCAGGGTTGTTATCCCAAAAGAAATTAGACGTACTTTGCGTATTCGTGAAGGTGACCCGCTCGAAATTTACACCGCAACTGACGGCGAGGTTATTTTTAAGAAATATTCGCCTGTCGGCGAGCTATCCACCTTTGCGGCACAGTATGCTGATGTTTTAAGTCGGATAAGCTCAATGCCGACTTTGGTTTGTGACCGTGACCACGTTATCGCGGCGGCAGGTGTATCAAAGCGTGAGTATCTTGAACGCAGAGTCACATCCGTGCTCGAGAACTATATGGAAAACCGACGTTCTTACTCTGCCCACCAAAATTCTGTTGATGAGGTACAGCCTGTAGAGGGTATGGACCACGTTGCATCAGTTATCTACCCTATTATCGCGTCAGGCGATGTAACGGGTGCGGTTGTTATGCTTAAAGGCGATACAATCAAATATCCGACCGAAACCGAAATAAAGCTAGCTCAGTCGGCTGCCGCATTTTTAGGAAAACAAATGGAAGAATAATCACACAGGTCAGACCTATTGCACCCTGTAAATCAAGATACGGTGCTTTGGCTGACCTGTATTTTTTGCCGAGTTTAAAAAATATCAAAATATTGTCGCAAAATGGCTGAGTTTGTCGTATTTTTGATTGACAATTCCGCGTTTTGTATGATACCATTATTCTAATAATATATTAAGGGGAGAACACTATGGCACAATATCGTCACGCTAAAGGTCCCAGCGTACTACAAATCATTATAGTTATACTCGTTGTTTTACTTTCTATCGGTATTTTAGCGGGTGCCGCTTTTGCGGTTTATCACTTCGGTTTTGATAAAAAGGATGATACTCCGACTGTAGCTACAACAGCACCGACTGTTGCTACCTTTGACGAAGCTCCGACAGAAGCTCCGACAGAGGACGAAAACCTTAAATACACAGAGCTCGCTCAGAAATACATCAGCAATATGAGCGAAGACGAAAAAATATATCAGTTATTCATCACAACTCCTGAAGCTTTAACAGGCGTAGATGCTGCTACTGTTGCAGGTGACGCTACAAAATCCGCTATAAATGCAAAGCCTGTCGCAGGTATCATTTACGATGCAGACAACTTTGAGGATTCCACTCAAACAACTGACCTCCTCAAAACAACCCAAAGCTTTGCTAAGACTTCTATGTTTATGGCTGTAGCTGAAGAAGGTGGCGACAACTCACCTGTTTCTTCAAAGCTCGGCACTGCTAAATTCGAGGATATGTCAACATACACTGAGCAGGGCGAGCAGAAAGCTTACGATAACGCAGCAGCTATCGCTAAGGATATCTCTAAGTTTGGTTTCAACCTAAACCTTGCTCCTGTCGCTAACTTCGAAGCTCCTAACTCTTACGCTACTGACGCCGCTGTCGCTTCTCCGCTGGTTGTTCAGGCTATCAACGGATTTCAGGAAAACGGTGTTATTTCAGCACTCAAGACTTTCCCTGTATTAAAGGACTCAGACAAAACGAGCGACGACTTATCATCAAGCGAATTCTTACCATTCATAGTCGGCATCAACAGAAATTGCGGTATGGTTGTTGTGGGTGATGCAGTTATGTCATCCATTGATAATGAAAATCCTGCATTTATGTCAAAGATTGTTGTAGCTGAACTTCTCCAAAAAGAACTTGAGTTCAACGGCGTAGTAATGACAAGCGATTTATCAACCGACTACATCACAGGCAATTTCACTACAGAGCAGATTGTCACAAACTCACTGAATGCAGGCGTTAACATTTTCTTCAAGCCGTCAGATATTGACGCTTATGTTACAGCTATCAAGAACGCTGTTTCAAACGGCACTATTACTCAAAAACAGATTGACGACAGCGTAACAAAGATACTCGCACTCAAATTCAGATTTGGCATTTTGGGTGAAACTGCAGCTGCATCTGCACAGACTTCTACTGAAACTGCAACCGAAATTGCAACATCAGTCGCAACAGAAGCCGCAACCACTGTAACACCTTAATCAATATGTCTAAAAAAGGGCTGTAATAAGCCCTTTTTTCTTTGCAATCATATGAATGTTTGCAAATAGTTAATAATTTGACATCGTGTTGTGATAAAATATAATCTGGAAAAACACTGAAAGGAGCATTGCTTTGCTTCAAATCAAAAATATATCTAAGCAGTACACCGTCGGTTCAGTTGTCACAAAGGCTCTCGATGATGTTTCTCTGAACTTGAGGGATAATGAATTTGTTGCTATTTTGGGTCCTTCGGGTTCAGGAAAAACAACGCTTCTGAATATCATCGGCGGTCTTGACCGCTATGACAGCGGTGACCTTATCATCAACGGAATATCTACTAAGCGATACACAGACAGGGACTGGGATTCCTACAGAAACCATACCATAGGCTTTGTATTCCAAAGCTACAATCTCATTCCCCATCAGACCGTTCTTTCTAATGTCGAGCTTGCTTTGACTATTTCAGGCATCAGCCGTCAGGAACGCAAAAAGCGAGCTATAGAAGCCTTAGAAAAGGTCGGACTTAAAAACCATATCCATAAAAAGCCTAACCAGATGTCAGGCGGACAAATGCAGCGTGTTGCAATCGCACGAGCCTTGGTCAATAACCCCGATATTCTGCTTGCTGACGAGCCGACAGGAGCACTCGACTCCGACACCTCGGTTCAGGTTATGGAGCTTTTAAAAGAGGTCGCAAAAGACCGACTTGTCGTCATGGTTACACACAACCCTGAGCTTGCAGAAGAATACGCAACCCGTATCGTCAGAGTTAAAGACGGCATTATTAATGACGACTCAAATCCATATGATGTCGAAAAGGAGAGCTTACCTCCTCCACAACACAGGAATATGGGAAAATCCTCGATGTCATTTAAAACCGCCCTTTCTTTAAGCTTTAACAACCTGCTTACTAAAAAGGCAAGAACACTTTTGACTTCATTTGCAGGCTCAATAGGCATTATTGGAATCGCACTGATTTTGGCTTTATCAAATGGTGTCAACTTGTATATTGACACTCTCGAAGAGGACACTCTTTCGGAGTACCCGATACAGATTTCTAAAAGCGAGGTTGACATAACAAGCATGATGGCTGACCAAGCCGAGCTTATTAACACCTCGGTTACTAACACAGCAGAGGTTTACGAATTCAAGTCGCTTAATACGATGCTGACAGAGAGCAACGAAAACGATTTGAAATCGCTCAAGGAATACATCGAAAGCAGTAACAGTGAGCTTGATAAATATACTAATGCCGTTGAATACAAATACAACGTTACGCCTAACATTTTCAGAATAATCTCAAAGGACGATTATCGCCAAATAAACCCCGACAAAACGCTCTCATCAGTAGCAGGCTCAGTTTCTGAAATGACTGCTATGATGTTGACAATGAGCTCGTCGCATTTCAATGCGATGCCTGAAAACAAGGCACTGTACACTGACCAATACGATGTGATGGCTGGCAAGTGGCCTGAAAACTACAACGAATGTGTTGTTGTACTCTCACCCGACGGTAGTATCTCAGACCTAACCTTATACGCAATCGGTTTGAAAGATATAACGGAGCTTGATGAAATACTGAAAACCTACGCTGAAAAAGGCGAAGCTGATATATCAGGTAAAGCCTCCACATATAAGTACAGCGACTTCCTCGGCATTGAATTTAAGCTCGTTGACCCGTCTGCTTTATATGAATATGACAAAGAGTACGATATTTATGTAAACAAGGCTGACGATAAAAAATTTATGCTTGAGCAAATCAAGAATGGTGAAACTCTTAAAATCGTAGGTGTAGTAAAGCCTAGTGAGAACGCTAACGCTGCTATGCTTATGTCTGGCATTAACTACCCCGCTTCACTCACCACACATATTATCGAAGTGGCTCAAAACAGCAAAATTGCTGAAAAGCAAAAGAACAATCCTGACATCAACATATTTACAGGCAACGAATTCGGAGATGATAAAGCTTCGTTTAATATGGAGTCAATGTTTAAAATCGACGAAAATGCTCTTGACATAAAAGCTTTAGCAGGCGACCTCGATATGTCATCTATGTTCAGCGGTATGGATATGTCGCAAATGATGGGCTCGCTCGATTTATCCTCTATGATGGGCAATATGGATATGTCTGAAATCTTCAAAGATATGGATATGTCGGAGGTTATGGGCAACCTCGATATGTCAGAGTTGCTCAAGGACGTTGATATGTCCGATGTTTTAGAAGGTGTTGATTTAGAACAAGCGATTAAAGACATCGACATAGCACAAATCATAGAAAATATTGATTTCAGCACAATTGAAGTGCCTGTATCACAAGAAGAGCTTAGAAAACTTTATGACGAACTGCTTAACAGTTATGTAGAACAGCTTGGTGAAAGCGACCCTACATTTGAGGGTTTCTATTCCTTTGTACAAAGCGAGGCAGGACAGCAAATAATTAAAGATAACCTCGGAGATGTTGTTGACATCAACACTGCTGTTGAACAGCTAAAACAACAGATTACCGCTGTAATTTACAATGCAGTCAGCGACGAGCTTAAAGACTCTATGGCCCCTGCTATCGACCAAATCGGAAACAACCTTGTTAATATACTTAACGAAACCCTCACACCTGCGATATCTCAGGCGACACAGCAATTTACACAGGCTATTTCAAAAGCAATCGGTGAACAAATGGCCTCATCAATAGAGCAGGTTATGACATCAATGATGGGTAATATTGGCACACAGATTTCATCCGCCATTTCTGGACAGATGACAAATCTGATGACAGGTATGCAAAAGGTGTTAACCGATGCTTTCAGCACAGATATGGACGAAGACAGCATTAAAGAGCTTATGAGCTCGATGATGAAACCAACAGCGAGCACTTATGAGGAAGTTCTTGCAACATTAAACTACGCTGAAACAGACGACCCGTATACTCTTTTGATTTACCCGAAGGACTTTGAGTGCAAAGAAAATATCGTTCAAGTTCTTAATGAGTACAACGCCAAAATGGAACAAAGCGGACACAGCGACAAGGTTATCACCTACACAGACGTGGTAGGTACACTAATGTCATCTGTAACAACAATCATTAACATAGTGTCTTATGTTTTAATAGCTTTTGTTGCGGTTTCGCTGATAGTATCTTCAATTATGATTGGTATCATAACTTACATTTCGGTATTGGAGAGAACAAAGGAAATCGGTATACTCAGAGCGGTTGGTGCTTCCAAAAGAAATATCTCACAGGTATTCAACGCCGAAACCTTTATCATCGGTCTGTGCTCAGGTGTAATCGGAATCGGCATAACGTTGCTGTTACTCATTCCGGGTAATGCTTTAATCCACCACCTTGTGGGTTCAACTGACATTAACGCAGTACTACCTGCCGCAAACGCAATTTTGCTGATTATACTCAGCGTTATCTTAACTTTAATCGGAGGACTTATCCCGTCCAAAAAGGCAGCAACAAAAGACCCTGTAACAGCCTTAAGGTCTGAGTAAAACGAAGTGCCGAGCACTCGAGCCTTTGAAATCTCAATGTGAGCGATATCCCGAGATAAAAAATCAAGGAAACGGTATACTTCTTGATTTTATCTAGGGATAGAGGAACAGTAGAGATTTTAAAGAGATGCGAGAGTGAACGAGGCATGACAACGAAGTGCCGAGCAACGAAGCCCTCACAAAGTCGAAATCGAGTCTGTATTTTTGTAATCGACAAAGTCGATGAAAAAAATCAATGCGAGATTGTGGACTTTTGAGGAATTGCGTAGTTGAACCCGAGCACTCGAGCCTTTATCAACAAACAGCGACAGCTATCCCTGTCGCTGTTTTATTTTTAAAAAAATTTTTTGTAAAGCGAAACATTTTTGCTCTCTCATTTGTTTTATATATGAAAGGAATAATTTTCAAACCCGAAAGGAGAGAGCAATATGAAAAAACTATTAGCTATTTTACTGACCGCAACACTACTTTTATCAGCGTGTATGTTCAGCACAAATGCTGTAATGAAACCATATAGTATGGGGGATGTAAACTGCGACGACAACGTTAATATCTTTGACGTTACAATGCTTCAGCAAATACTCGCAAGCCTGACAGAAAGCTCCCCTGCTATTGAATATCTGGGCAATGTAGATTCTGATGACGAATTATCTATCCTTGATGCAACCTACATCCAGTTATGGATAGCAGGCATAATCGAAGACAGCGACATTGATGGTTGGAATGTGTTCCACGACATCTACATCCACGATTTTTATGCTGATTATGAATCAGGCAAAGCGATGGTTGGCACACCTATAACTTTTACTGTAAACGCTGATTCAAATCTCGATTTCACAGCATTTGAGCTTTATGTAGACCATGAGCTTGTTGCTACAAGTGAGGACAACACAATCACCTACACCTTTGAAGAAGCAGGAGTTTTTAGCGTTGAAGTAAGAGTATACAATGTATTCGGCTATGCAAGTCAGCCGATTAACCACTGGACTTACAAGGTTGTTGAACCTTATGACGAAACTGAGCTTAATATCACAACAAAGTACATCACAGGCAAATACCTTGATACTATGCAGTTTGACTATAACAGTATGACAGCGTATGTCGAAGCTACAGGCGGAGTGGCTCCATATCAGTATAAATTTGTGTTCAACAGCTTCCAATCTTCATCCTACGACGAGAAACCGTTCATTACAAAAACACAGGATTACAGCGACAAAAACTATTATGAATTCGGTAGCGTAAAACACGACGATTTATGTAACCGTCATGACAGCCACTTTTCTTGCGAAAAACCATGTACACTCACAATATACGTCAAGGATTCAAACGGCGTGGAAGTGACTGAAACAATGGATTTTTACTTCACTAACGTAATCCCTATCGGCTAACATAACTTTTTCTATAAAATCAGCTTCCTAAAAGCAGGGTGGCTCCCTTTATGGGACCACTCTGCTTTCTTGTATTAATATAAAAATTACCCGTCATATCCCACAAACAACTACGCTCTAATTTATCATTATTATCAATTGTTTTTATCTTGAACAGAATGTAGAATAAAATTGTAAAATATTTATACTTTCGGTGAAACCAAAACAGCGTCTTAGAGGGTATTATTTATGTAAGACCTTAAAGACAAAAGAAAGGATTGAAATTATGAAAAAGATAATCAGCTTTATACTTATTGTTGTTATGCTGGCGTCCACTCTTTCATTAACTGCTATTGCTTCGTCGCAATACGCAAGCGGAAAGTACGTTGACGAATTTGTTGCTTATCTTGACGAGTGCGGAGTAGGCACCGGAGAAGATGAATATATGTATGAAGAACTGTACGAATATTATTCATCCAGCAACAAAACAGATACACCAAACTGGGTACTTGTACGAGGTGGCACAACAACTCCTGCACCGGGCACAGCGTCAGGCATATTCGGAAATTATTACATTTTTGAGGAGTGGTACCAATACCCATATCCGCTCGGATATTTCATTTACATCCCCGAAAAAGAGAATTTCTATACACTTGAGTTTGCGTGGATGCACTCGGTCAGTGGTATAACAAAAGCCTTTTCCGAGTATCTTGTAAAAGAAGGTATTGCTCAAGTTATTGAAGACGTTGACTCCGACGGCAAAATCACGACCGAAGATACCAAAAATCTTGTTGTAGGTATTAACCACTATGACAGTCACAGGAAACGTCCGTTCATTTACTTTGATGCTAACACAGTAGGCTGGGATAACTACGAAAAAGTTTATTGTGGTATCACAAAATCAAATGGACAAGTATTATATAATCCTATGTCAAGACTTTCCCTTTGTACTGATTTTTACTCAAACGGCATCTGGGAATATGATTTATACAACTTATCATACATCATCGAAAACGACTCTCCGCTGTCTATAAACTTCCATAATGAAAACGGCGAGTTTACAGCACAACTCACTATGGATAAATCAAACATAGGTGACTGCGTCTTTGCATTAAGTAAAAACACCGACGAAAAACCTGAAATAGAATGGACAGAAAACAAAAGTGTCGCAGATGCTTTAGCTATGTACGAATCCGAAACAGGCGAGAAGGTAGAAACAAATCGTTACTACTTCCTTATGCCTGACGGTACAAACGGACAAATATGCAACGACCGCGAAAGTGATAGATACGGCCAGTTTGTACCATCGTGGCATAACGAATACACTAACCAGCCTGCTATTTACTGGTGGGACACAGGCAAGTATGACCCTCCTGTATACCCTGGATACAACGTTGAAAAAGGCGATGCCGAGGGTGTTTTCTATGCCGATGTTCCAAAAGCTGTAAAGCAGGTAATCTTCAGCAACGATATCACTGTGTCATTTGATACATCATACGACCCTATGTACGATTATGTAAGGGATACCCATCCTATTACAACAAATTACTATGCTCCGGGAGAGTCCCCGTATTATCCAAGTGGAACAGAAAGCTTTGACAATATGATTTGTGTAGTTGAGCCAACTACAATCTCAATCAATGATTACACTAAGAAGCAATCATATTACAGTGAATGGTTCTACTACTATGGTGACGGCTGTTACGGTACCGTCAAAAACGGAACAATTAGCGACTGTATTCGCTCTGACCATAACCACAGCATCAGCTATACAGAAAAGTTCAAGGACTACCTTTTAAGCACTGGCTATACAGAAGAGCAACTACAAGAGGGGTTCTGGAGTAGCAGTCCGCTGTACATATACGACGACCCTTACCTTGACAATCCGAATTTCTATCTTGCCTTAGTCAAAGGCGGTCTGAATGATTATTTAGACGCCTCGGTATACGGCGTGTTCGGTGATTACTTCTTACAAAGCGGAGAGCTCAAGCCGTATAAGCTTGGCTACTATGTTTATGTATCATTAGAAGACAAATTCTATACCTTAAGTGAAGCTTGGGATTTAAAGATTAACGGCATTGAAGAAATCTTCAGCGAATATTTTGTCAAAGAAGGGCACGCTTACGTTATCGGTGACCAAGACCAAGACGGAGAGCTTAGCATCTTGGATGCAACTGCTATTCAGCTCACTTTAGTATCAACAAAGGATTTCAGTTCCAGCGAAATCAAGTACAGCACCTGTGTTTACGGCGACGAGCTGAAAAACTTATGCGATGCCGACCACGATGGCGATGTCAGCATTTTAGATGCTACACAAATCCAGCTCAAGCTCGCAGGACTTAAATAATAGAACCAAA
>JAFUIK010000053.1 GCA_017473955.1 Ruminococcus sp.
ATTATGTCGCTGAAAGAGTCTTTTGCTCAGTCTGTGTTACTGCTCAAATCATACTTTTCTTCTACATATGA
This sequence comes from Ruminococcus sp., assembly GCA_017473955.1. GTDB lineage: Bacteria > Bacillota > Clostridia > Oscillospirales > Acutalibacteraceae > Ruminococcoides. The sequence continues at coordinate 72 of JAFUIK010000053.1, forward strand.
TGCTTTTTTACTACGTCGCACAAAGACTTATCTTTTCAGAAATTGCATTATTTTGATTTTTGTTGCACTTTCTGCAGTTTTAGATATGGTTTTGTGGATGCTTTTTGCAGGAATGTTTAATTTTTAATGAGGTAGGGTAATGGAAGAAACAAGAAAGCGTATGAAGTTTGAGGTGCTTATCGAAAGATATTTTTCAAACTTCGGACGTATAATTTTGACTAATTTAATATTTTTTGTACCGCTTTTAGTTTTAATCGGAGTGATGTTTTTACTTCAAAGCGTTGTACAAGGGGTGACTTTTACAGTTTTATCCTCACTTTTAGCAATTGTGCTTTTCCCGTTTTATTCAGGACTTGTTCTTGTGTGCAGAAATTTAGCTCGCGGGGATGAAGAAGTAAAAGTATTTTCCTCTTTTATAAAAGGTGTAAAGGAAAATTTTAAAAAGTTTTTGCTTTATGGTGCTATTGTATCTTTGGTAATTATACTTAGTTATTTCTCAATTTCCGTGTATTCAAAGCTCTTATCATCTTCGTGGATGTTTTATGCTTTGCTTATCGTGTGTATACTCATAGCGTTAGCCGCTTTGTTTGCATTTTTTTACATTCCCGTTATGACAGTCACATTTGACTTGACTGTTAAAAATATTTTAAAAAACAGCTTTCTTATGTCTTTTGGTGAGATAAAGAATAACTTCTTCGCACTTATTGCTTTAGCTATAGTTTTGGCAATTGGCTTTACTATCGTGGCTTTTTCTTCAAATGCGGTTGTTTTGATTGTACTCACGCTGTTGTTGTTAGCTTTACTTTTGCCTGCATCATGTCAGTTTGTTGTAAGCTTTTTTGTGTATGATGATATGTATGCGTCTATTGCTCAGCGTGATGAAAAGTCAGAATTGCTGGACAAGGCTATCATTGAAGCCAAGAATAAGGTTGCTCAGACACAGGTAGTGGAGGATTATTCTGATGTTGATATCAGTTCTTTAAAGGATACTGATGAATATGTTTTTTACAAAGGTAAAATGATGAAGCAAAGCGTGCTCTTGAAGCTGGCACTTGAGCAGAGAAATGGGGGAGCCCCTGATAATATGGAGGATTAATATGGCAAAAAAGGTTACTATAACACTGCTTATACTACTTTTAGCAGGCATCGCGGTTATCGGAGTGTATTTCTTTACTCAGGGTGGATTTAATTCAAGTGATAAACAGAAAGCAACATCCGCGATAATCAGCGAACAGTATCTAGACGAAGATATGGGTGACGAAGAGTACATTATTGATGCTAAAGAGGAAGAAACCCAAGAAACAGAAGAAGCTACAGGTTACATTCCGTCTGATAGCGACCTTGCAGATAATACTGCTGAAATCGCAACTACAAATTTTTCAATTGGTCGCATTGTTGACCACACTTCGGGTGAAGAGGTACAGGGACGTGTGGTTTTTGGCAAAGGTTTTAACCAATCTGAAAACTATATTAAATTCAACGAAAACGGTTACTTCGAAATTTACCTCACAGGTTATCTTGACGAGGCAAAAAAAGGGAAATACACCGAATATGACGATATTATTTATGTAGAGTTTGAGGATGGTAAAGCCGCCGAGTATGATGTTGAGTATACCGATTCCGGTTTAATCAGTTACATTATGGTGAATTATGGTGACTATGATATTTATTTCTCATAAAGTAAGCAGCACTTTTAGTGCTGCTTTTTTAGTGCTCTTTTTCATTGTTAATAAACCAGCGGTTATCCTCCAAAAATAGATACTTTTCACTTTGTTTTATTCTGCAGGTATATCGTATCCCAGCACCGCCCGCTTTAAGTGAAGCGGCATAGCGTATATCGGTTATCCTGTCAATATCGAAAGACCTTCCATCATCCCAGTTGATTTTAAGTGGCAGTATGTTGCCGTCAGCATCAAATTTAGCTGTCACAGATACATATTGTTTCATATTAACCTCCTTTTAGAAATACCCCACAGGGTGTACAGTGTGTTCTTCCTTAGGATTAAAGCCTGAAAGATTTTTGTCAAACATCAGTTTGCACGGATTTATAGAGAAATTACCAAAGCGATTTTTAATCTTATCAAGTGCCGAGTCCAAATGTTCTTGACGTATAACACTTTTTTCATCAACAAATATTGAAGTCTGGTGGGAGACGGTGTCTGGCTCGAAATCGCTCACACTGACTCCAAGACTACGTATGTTTTTATCAAACGTATAGTTTCCTTTGAAAAGCTCAAGACTTGCTTTAAGTATGTCGCTGGTAAGATTTGTGGAGCAATCCAGCTTTTTTTGTCTTGTAAATGAGTAAAGCTCGGTGTTTCTTATACTGATGCACACGGTTTTAGCTCTATAGCCTTGCTCTCTCATTCTTCTGCAAACACTGTCACACAGAACCATAAAAATAATTTTAGCATCCTCAAAGTTCTCTAAATCCCTAATAGCAGTTGTAGAGTTACCAATAGATTTAACGGCCGATACCTCGTCAGCTTTCATAACAGGGGAGAAATCCAGCCCATTTGAAAAACTGTGCAGAATATCTGCCCATTTTCCAAAATTTTTTCTTAGTAACGGTAACGGAAAATTAGCAAGGTCACCTATTGTAAAAATCCCAAGCTGTTTTAGTTTTCGCTCAGTAGCACGGCCAACGTAAAGTAGGTCACTTGCTTTAAGATACCATACTATATCTTTGTAGTTCTCTTTAGTGATGACGGTTACTGCATCGGGCTTTTTGTAATCGCTCCCAAGCTTTGCGAATATCTTGTTAAAGCTGACACCGATGCTTACCGTGATTCCAAGCTCTGCTTTTATTCTGTGACGGATTTCCTGAGCTATACTTTCGCCACTTCCGTAAAGCATCGTGCTTCCCGTTACGTCCAACCACGCTTCATCTAAACCAAACGGCTCGATATTATCTGTGTAGTCGCTGTAAATTTCCCGACAAAGTTTTGAAAATCGAATGTACCTGTCATAATGAGCTGAAGCTGTTACGAGCTCAGGACATTTTTGCTGTGCTTGCCATATAGGTTCACCCGTTTTGACATTAAATTTTTTAGCAATTTCATTTTTAGCGAGTATTATGCCATGTCGTTTATCTTTGTCACCACATACGGCAACGGGCTTATCCCTGAGCTGTGGATTGTAAAGACATTCAACACTCGCAAAAAAACCGTTGCAATCGCTGTGTAATATAGTTCTCATAATACCACCTGTTCTTACTTAATGCACATAAGTTTCTTAAATTAATTATAGAACAGATGTTCGAAAAAGTCAATAAAAAGATAGCGGACTCTGTTTAGAGTCCGCTGGAAATTTTAGTAATTAAATTACGATAGATAAGTCTTTGCACTATCAGCGAGCTTATCAGTGATAGCCTGTGCATCGTCTGCGTCCTTACCTACAGCAGTGATGTAAAGCTTGATTTTAGGCTCAGTACCTGATGGTCTGATGATGCAAGCGTGCTCACCCTCAAGTGAGTAGGAGAGAACGTTTGACTTAGGAAGATTGATAATATTCTCTTCGCCTGTAACAAGGTCATATTCCTTGCTTTCTAAATAGTCAGCAATCTTAACAACCTTGTATGAAGCAAACTCCTTAGGAGCATTTTCTCTAAGGGATGCCATAATATCAGCCATTTTCTGCATACCTGTAGCACCAGAGAAACCAAAGTTTAATGTGGTATTCTTATAGTAGCCGTATTCTTTATACATCTCATCCATAACCATAGCAAGAGTCTTACCCTGCTTTTTGTAGTAAGCAGCCATCTCGCAGATGAGCATAGAAGCAACAACAGCATCCTTATCTCTTACATAAGAACCTGAAAGGTAGCCGTAGCTTTCTTCAAAACCAAATACAAATCTATCTTCCTCGTTGTTTTTCTCAAGGTTTAAAATAACTTCACCGATGTATTTGAAACCTGTGAGAACGTTTTTGAGTTGTGCGTTGTATTTATTACAGATAGCGTTGATAAGCTTTGTAGTAACAATTGTCTTAACAATAATAGGGTCTTTAGGAAGTGTGCCGGCTTCTGTGCGTGAACGGAGAATGTATTCTGTGAGCATCGCACCGGTTTCATTACCTGTTAAAAGTCTGTATGATCCGTCGTAATCCTTAACAGCTATACCAACTCTGTCGGCATCAGGGTCTGTAGCTAAAAGAAGGTCAGGTTGTGTTTTTTCACACATTTCTAAACCGAGTTGTAATGCTTCCTTGATTTCAGGGTTTGGATATGGGCAGGTAGTAAAGTTGCCGTCAGGCATCTCCTGTTCTTTAACGATAGCTACCTTCTCAACACCAATTTCAGAAAGAACACGTCTTACAAGCTTGTTACCTGTACCGTTAAGTGGTGTGTAAACAACGCTTAAGTCAGCATCCTTGCAGATATCTTTTGCAACCTGACGTGTTTTAACGCACTCAAGGTACTGAGTGTATACGCTGTCATCAACGTATTCAACCATACCGCTGTTTACTGCATCCTCAAGGGATGTAATTTTAACACCGCTGAACATATCAATGCTCTGAATTTCGTCGTATACAGCGTTAGCGGCAACGTCTGTCATCTGACAACCATCTTCGCCATATGCTTTATAGCCGTTATATGCAGCAGGGTTATGGCTAGCAGTAATCATAATACCTGCCTGACACTTGAAGTGTCTTACAAGGAAGCTTAAGACAGGAGTAGGCTGAAGCTCGCTTGTGATATAAACCTTGATGCCGTTAGCAGCGAGAACTCTTGCAGCTTCGTTCATAAAGAGGTCAGCCTTGATTCTGCTGTCGTGAGAAATAGCGACAGCACCTTTACCGTATTTTTTGATTACGTAGTTAGCAAGACCCTGAGTTGCCTGTCTTACAACATAGATATTCATTCTGTTTGTGCCTGCCCCGATAATACCTCTAAGACCTGCAGTGCCAAACTCGAGAGTACGATAAAATCTGTCGTAAATCTCTTCGTCGTTACCCTTAACATTTTCTAGTTCAGCAGTAAGGTCAGTATCTTCAACTGCTTTGTTTAACCACTCATTGTACAATTCAATATGATTCATAATTATAACCCACCCAATTCAAAATAATATAGTTTTTGAATATAAAATACGCTATTACTATATCATACTAAAGTTGATATTACAACATTTAAAACACGATTTATGAATATAGCATAATTGTTCACAGAAAAATCACAACAAAAATGTTGATTTATTATGCTGAATGTAGTAATATAAGTATTGTTCTTTTTTAAGGAGGTAATCAAAATGGAATATAAAGAAGAATTCAGCGAGCTCAATGAACTCGTTAACGACACGGAAGAAACAGTGGAAGTTGTCGAAACACAGGATGTCAACGAAGCAGTAACTGGGGAAGAGACTCTTGTCGAAGAACCGACTGAAGAAGTAAAGACTAAGAAGAAGTTCCCTCTGCAGACACCTATTATTATTGCTGTTTGCATTTTACTCGCAGCTGTTGTAGTGTTCTTTGGTATCAGTATTTTCACACCTACTGTCGAGGGTACATGGCTTTATGAGTCAGAGGAAGGCTATAGCTTTTATTACAATTTCAACGAAAAAGGCGACGAGAAAAAGTGTATGATGAATATCGGCACAATTTACTTCCCTGGTACATACGATGTTTCTGTAGGCGATGAGTCAAGCACAGTTACAGTCAGCACATCTGCAGGCTATGTAAATGGTAGCTATACTTATTCAATAACAGGTAACAGACTTTTTGGTAACCGTGTGCTTACATTAACAAGCGAGGATGGTACAACACTCACTCTTAATCAGGCAAAGAAAACTAAGGATAGCGATTTTGTAAAGCCTGCCGAGGATTTCAAACCTGTTGAGAAAATAGTAGGCGAGTGGGAATTTGTATACGAGGAGTACGGCGTTTCCTATAAGCTTACTATTAACGATGACGGTACTTTAGTTTACGATCAGTTTGGTATGCAGGAAATTCACTGTGCTTACACCGCGGACGATAAGACTATCAACCTCTCGTTCTTTGAAACTGAGCTCATTACTCAGGAGGAGGAGTACTACTTTGACGGTGACCAACTTATTTTCTTAGGTATTAATTGGTCAAAAGTAGGCGAATCAACAGCTGATCAGGCATAATATTGCAAAACAAAAAGCAGGGGAAACCCTGCTTTTTTTGTGTCTTAAAGTTGTATATCTTCAACTTCAATTGTTAATAACACCAAATCAACAATATCAATGCTGTTGGAGTAATCAAGGTCGGCAGCATTTACGTAAACACCGGAGGGGATAACCTCTTCCAATAGATATTTGAACATCATCTTCTTATCTCGTGAGTTCATATTACCTTCACCTGTGAGGTCACCTTTAACAGATAATTCATATTCGATTGAAATATCTTCGTTATAGAATGTCACAATTGTAGCGGTACCGATTTTACCGCTATCAATAATTTTGCCGTCGAATCTTTCAAAGCTTATATCATATCCGTCATAATTCATATTACGCTTAAATTGGGCAACAGTAGTTTCTGGCTCTATATCTGTAATCCATAGTTTACTATGGTCGACAGTGTATGTATCACTATATATCTCATCACTGATATCAGGATATTTATCAATAGCAGAATCAACGCTGTTTAAGCTTTTGAGTTTTGAATACTCGACGTGACACACTGTAGGATATCCGTTATGGTAGATAAATGCAAATATGTTGTCATTTACAACGCAAAGGCTCCGAATTTGTCTGTTGAGCTTAATGTGTTTCACGATTCTATTGGTGTTTATATCAACCGCATAGACAGTGTCATAATCTGAAGTGATAACGCAATTATCGTGTATTCCTCCTGATGGATAGATGACAGTACTCGGAAAACTTATAAGATTAGCAATTCTGTTATTGCTGAACGTATAGATATATCCCGTATTGTCAATAAAAGCGTTGTCGGAAATGAAGCTCGCAGGTGCATCAATGTTACATCTGCAAATCGTATTCAAAGATTGATTATAAAGTTCAAACAAAGAGTTGTTTGAAAAGCAATAAACAGCCCCGTTATAATCACACATAAGATGACATCTGTCATTTGCTACTTTATAGGTGTGAATATGTTTACCACTTTTTGAATATTGCCTAACCTCACCGTAATCATTGGCAATGTAAATACAACCATTTGAATATGCGATTTGAGAGCTTTCATAATTTGATGTACCTGAAATATAAAAGCTTGTAATAGTATCTTTGTATATGTCATAAAGTACAATTTGTGTTTGGTTCAGCGTTTCAACGGGAGAAATAAAAAGAAAAGTGTCTGAAAACAGGTTGTATGCATATACATTGTTCTCAAGTGTAAAGCTAACCGAATAACTATCAGGATAAATAGCGTCAAGCTGTACATCACTACCGTTTGTTCCGACCAAAAACACCTGCTCATTATTCTGTAAAAGTTCTACATTATAAAGAGATTTAAAGGAAGAATAGGTATACATATCATAGCCGTCAACTTTTAACGAAAGTATTATTGAGAAAACAGCTATAACAATAAAAATAGCTATAGTTTTGAAAAACCTGCGTTTCACGAAAATCCCCCCTCAAATCGCATTATATACTATAAAAATCGATTTGTGAAATAATCGTGACATAAGGTCACAAGAATTTTTTATATTTCGGAATTAGAATAATAATCCGTTTTTTGTAAACAAAAAAACGCTACCTTCTATGGTAGCGTTTTATAACGAGTAATTTAAATTATTCCTCTGGCATCTCCCAGTTATGCCAGACATTCTGAATATCGTCATTATCCTCGAACATATCAAGCATCTTCTGCATCTTCTCACAGATAGCAGGGTCATCAATAGCTGTGTATGTGCTTGGCACCTGTTCAACCTCAGCTGAAGCAAAAATATAACCCTTTTCAGTAAGGTCATCTCTAATGCCACCCAAATCATCAGGCTCTGTATATACAGTGAAGATATCAGCATCAGCCTCGAAATCAGCAGCACCCGCTTCTAAAGCGTCTTCCATAACTGTGTCCTCATCTTTATCGAGTTCTTCACGTTCAATGATGAGAACGCCTTTTTTCTCGAACATAAAGCTAACACAACCCGGAGTGCCCATATTACCACCGAATTTGTCAAAGTAATGTCTTACTTCACCTGCTGTACGATTTCTGTTATCAGTAAGAGCTTCAACTATAACAGCAACACCTGATGGGCCATAACCTTCGTATGTAACAGCTTCGTAGTTAGCACCGTCGTTGCCTGATGCAGCTTTCTTAATAATTCTGTCGATGTTGTCATTTGGAACGTTAGCAGCCTTAGCTTTAGCGATACAATCTTTGAGCTTAGAGTTAACATTAGGGTCAGCACTTCCGCCATCGCGGATAGCAACCATCAGCTCTCTGCCGATTTTTGTGAAGACTTTAGCTCTTGCTGCGTCGTTTTTACCTTTTTTCTGTTTAATGGTACTCCATTTATTATGTCCTGACATTAAATCATCCCTTTTACAATTTTTCACAAGGATTATAGCACATACAAATGATTATTGCAAATAAAAATAAAAAGTTACAGTTTTGTCATACTTCTATTGAGATATTTTGCTGTGAGTGGTATAATAATTTTCAAAGTTTTTATTATATAAAAGTATAGGGAAGGGTTGATGTTATGGTAATGTCGATGACAGGCTTTGGCAGATGTGAAACCGAGGTCAACGGCAGAAAGATTACTATTGAGATGAAAAGTGTTAACCACCGCTATTTCGAGTTTTCTTGTCGAACCACAAGAGGCTACAGCTTCTTGGAGGATAGAGTTAAGAAATATGTAGCTACCAAGGTAGCTCGCGGTAAGGTTGATATGTATATATCCGTTATCGAACCTGAAGATACCGAGGTTAAAGTTACTCTCAATAAACCTCTTGCAGCAGGATATGTTAACGCTATCCACACTTTAGCTTCTGAGTACAATATTCCTGATGATTTGTCAGTAGCTGTTCTTTCTCGTTATTCTGATATCTTCCAGATACACAAGGAGGAGCAGGATGAGGAACAGGTCTTTAGCGACGTGAAGGTAGCACTGGACATCGCTCTTAACGGTTTCATATCTATGAGACAGGCTGAAGGTAAAAAACTAAAGGAAGATGTTTTATCTCGTGTTGATACGATTATGTCTATTGTATCAGAGATTGAGGAACGCTCACCGATTACAGTTGAAGAATATCGCTTAAAACTCACAAAGCGTATTTCAGATATGCTCTCAGGCTCGGAGATTGATGAACAGAGAATCTTAACAGAAGCTGCTATCTTTGCTGATAAGGTTGCTGTTGACGAAGAAACAGTTCGCCTGCGTAGCCATTTTGAGCAGATGAAAACTTTTTTTGCTTCAGGTGTACCAATCGGCAGAAAACTTGATTTCCTTGTTCAGGAAATGAATCGAGAGGCTAATACAATCGGCTCTAAGGTTACCGACTCTGTTCTTGCTCATAAGGTAGTTGATATTAAATCAGAGATTGAGAAAATCCGCGAACAGATTCAGAACATAGAGTAATAAGGGAGAGTTTTTTGTGAGATTTATCAATATTGGTTTTGGCAACGTCGTATCTGCTGAAAAGGTTGTTTCAGTTGTATCGCCTGATTCAGCTCCAATTAAACGTATCATCCAGACCGCTAAATCCGATTCATCACTTATTGATGCTACATATGGCAGAAAATGCAAGGCTGTTATCATTACTGACAGCGACCATATTATTCTTTCTGCTATTACCCCGGAAACTATTACATCAAGACTTGAGGAGGAACTGAAAAATGGCTAAAGGCTTGCTTGTAGTTTACACTGGTGCTTCAGGAGTTGGCAAAGGCACCATTATGGAGAAACTTCTTGCTGATAACAAGAATCTTAAATTGTCTGTATCAGCCACTACTCGTGCCCCAAGACCCGGTGAGGTTGATGGTGTGAACTATCATTATATTACAAAAGAAGAATTTGATGATATGATTAAAAATGACCTGTTGCTTGAGTACGCTACATATTGCGGTAATATGTACGGTACTCCGAAAGCGGCTGTGCTTGAATTACTTGAGCAGGGCTATGATGTTATGCTTGAGATTGAAGTTAAAGGATATGAACAGGTTAAAAGACTTTATCCTGAGTGTGTAACTATTTTTGTTCTGCCACCTGATGTTAACGAACTCGAACGTAGACTCAGAAAGCGTGGCACAGAAACAGAAGATGTTATCAAAGAACGTTTGGCACGAGCTGTTGAAGAGATGGAATATGCATCTCAGTTTGATTATAAGGTTATAAATGACGATGTCGACAGAGCAGAAAAAGAAATTCTCGACATCATTTCAAATATTAAAAACGATAGAAATAAGGAGAACTGATTATGAAAAGAGCATCACTTGACGATATGTTAAAAGGTAGAGAGAGCCGTTACGCTTTAGTTATCGGTGTAGCAAAAAGAGCCAGAGAAATCGCTCAGGGCTTTAAAGACGAAAACGTAATTACTGATGAGAAGCCTGTGCTTTTAGCAATCGAAGACTTCAAAAACCACAAGTATAACATCTTAGAGCCTGAATCAGACGAAGTATGATTAACCTTATCGCAGGCATCGCCGTAGATAATACGGTGTACCATTTTGATAAGATGTTTGACTATATTGTACCAGAAAACCTTGCTGCTGATATAAAAGCAGGGTGCAGAGTGTTGATCCCCTTCGGACGTGGTAACAAAAAGCGTCAGGGTATTGTTATGTACCTAAAAAACGATAAAAATGCTGATATTAGTAAGCTAAAGGAAGTTCATTCGCTTTTAGACATAGAACCGGTGCTTAATGACGAAATGTTGCAAATGGCACAGTTTATGAAAGCACATTGCTTTTGCACCTATTATGATGCAGTGAAAGCGATGCTTCCCGCTGGTATAAATTATAAAATCACAACTGAATATTCGGTGAAAAAACCTTTGGAGTTCGAATTGTTTGACCTCGATGATGAAAAACGCAGGGTTGTACAGTTTTTACTGAAAAAAGTTTTACCTGTCAAAAAGGAAGCTCTTCTTGACACTTTTGGTTTAAGTGATTCATCTTTGCTTGATGATATGTGCAAGGATGGCTTGCTTCAAAAAAATGATTCGACTTATCGAAAAACAGGAGATAAGTCTGTCAAGATGGTACGCGTTGAAGATGTGCCTGTTGGTAATATCAAACTTACACCAAAGCAGAACACCGTGCTTGAATTACTACAGACTGTAGGTGCCGCTTGTGTTAAAGAGGTTTGTTATTATACAGGTGTTACGACTTCTGTAGTTGATTCCTTAGTGAAAAAGGGGCTTGCTTCTTACTATGATGACGAGGTTTTCAGAATTCCTCAATCAGGTGTATCACAAAAACGCGAAGTCGTTTTAACTCAAGAGCAAGAACAGGCTTACAAATCTTTACTTGATGATTATCATAGCAAAAATGGAGTAGTGTCACTTTTATATGGAATCACAGGCTCTGGTAAAACATCTGTTTTTATGAAACTTATTGAAGATGTTATAAGTGATAATAAAGGCGTAATTGTTATGGTGCCTGAAATTGCGTTAACCAGCCAGCTTATCTCGATATTTAAGTCTAACTTTCCTGATAAAGTAGCTGTGTTTCACAGCGGATTATCTTTAGGTGAGCGACTTGATGAATTCAAGCGTGTTAAAAAAGGATTAGCATCCATCGCGATAGGAACTCGTTCTGCAGTTTTTGCACCTTTTGAAAATTTAGGCCTTATTATTATGGATGAGGAACAGGAGCATACCTACAAATCAGAGGGTAAACCTCGATTCCACGCTCGTGAGCTTTCTAAATTCAGAACAAATTATAATAATTCTTTACTGGTGCTTGCTTCCGCAACACCAAGCGTTGAAACATACTATAACGCAAAAACAGGTAAGTATCATATAGCAACATTAACTCAGCGTTATGGTACGGCTACCTTACCTGATGTTTTGGTCGCTGATATGAACGAAGAAGTATCGCTAGGCAATTCATCACAATTTTCCAGTTTACTACTTGAAAATATCGAGCAGAATCTTGCTGATAAAAAGCAGACTATATTACTGCTTAATCGCAGAGGACACAATACGTTTGTAACTTGTCGTAATTGTCGAGAGACTGTCTCTTGTCCAAATTGCTCGATTTCAATGACATACCACAGTGCGAACAATCGCCTGATGTGTCATTATTGTGGTCATTCCGTAAAGTACGATGGAGTTTGTCCTACATGTAACGGTCATTCACTTCGTTTTGTAGGTTACGGAACACAAAGAGCAGAAGTAGAGCTTGCTGATATTTTTCCTGATGCAAGGATTTTACGAATGGATACCGATGCAACGATGAGTAAATCTTCTCACGAGAAGAAGCTTGCTGAATTCTCAAATGGTGAGTATGATATCTTAGTCGGTACACAAATGGTTGCTAAGGGACTTGATTTTCCTGATGTAACCTTAGTAGGAGTATTAAGTGCAGACCAGATGCTCTACAGTGATGACTACAGAAGCTTCGAAAACGCTTTTTCAATGTTGACACAGGTTGTCGGTCGTAGCGGTCGAGGTAAGGATAAGGGGAGAGCTGTTATACAAACATTTACTCCTGAAAATCCGATTATTAGTCTTGCGTCACAGCAAAATTACGATGCTTTCTACGAAGACGAGATAAAAATCAGAAAAGCTATGCTTTATCCGCCATTTGCTCAAATGTGTCTCATCGGCTTTGTTTGTGAAAACAGCGTTAAGGTATCAAGTGCCTGTGCTCAGTTTATGAGACTGCTGACCGAAAAGCTTAACAGCAGTTACAACGATATACCGATAAGAGTACTTGGACCATCTCCTGCGAGTATACCAAAGGTTAATAATAAGTACAGATATAAAATTATTTTAAAATGCAGAAATGATGCAAGGTTTAGAGAGATGCTGTCGCTTGCGTTAACTGAGTTTTCAAAACTCAAAGACTACACAGATGTCACGGTTTACGCCGATATGCATCCTCACGAATTGTAAATATAAGAATAAGGAGTGTTATTATGGCTCTTAGAAAAATAGTTACAGAGGGTGACGACGTATTACTGAAAAAATGTCGCCCTGTCGAAAAGTTTGATAAAAAGCTTTGGGATTTACTTGATGATATGGCTGAAACTCTTTATGATTCAGGCGGTGTTGGTCTTGCCGGACCACAGGTTGGAATTATGAGAAGGGTTTGTGTCATTGATATCGGCGACGGCTTAGTTGAGTATATCAACCCTCAAATTATAAGTAGTGAGGGCTCACACGAGGTTGTTGAGGGTTGCCTTTCATCACCTGGTGAGTTTGGTCTTGTTAATCGTCCTGTTAAGGTTGTAGCAAAAGCGTTTGACCGTGATGGTAAAGAATTCACTGTTGAGGGTGAAGATTTATTCGCACAGGCTATGTGTCACGAGTTTGACCACTTAGACGGTGTGCTTTTTAAATCTAAAGCCATCAGAATGTTAAGTCCTGAAGAACTTGAGCATGATGAAGATTAAGGTGAGAGTATGAAAATAGTATTTATGGGAACACCTGATTTTGCTGTTGCTTGCTTAAAAGGGCTAGTTGATGCAAACCACGATGTTTGTGCTGTTTTTACTCAACCTGATAAACCTCGTGGCAGGAAAATGATTATGACCCCTCCTGATGTTAAGGTGTATGCACAAGAGCTTAATATTCCTGTCTATCAACCTAACACTTTAAAAGATGGAAAAGCACTTGAAGTTATTGAAAGCTACGCACCTGATGTTATTGTGGTTGCGGCTTATGGAAAGATACTGCCAAAGAGTATTATTGATTATCCAAAATACGGTTGCATCAATGTTCATGGTTCCATCCTTCCTAAATATCGAGGTGCAGCTCCAATCCAGTGGTCTGTAATTAATGGTGATAAGGAAACAGGGGTCACTACAATGCAGATGAACGAGGGCCTTGATACAGGAGATATACTGCTTATTGAAAAAACTCCTATTTCTATCGATGATACAGCAAGCTCGGTTTTTGATAGACTTGCTACTATGGGCGGCGAACTCATCGTAAAAACTCTTGAACTAGCCGAAAAAGGCGAGCTTACTCCTGTTAAACAAGATGACACTGATTCATCGTATGCTCCGATGCTTGATAAAGCTATCAGTGAGATTGATTGGAGCAAAGATGCTCTTGCAATTCATAATCTTATAAGATGTTTATATAGCTGTCCTATAGCTCAGACTGTATTTTACTGCAAAAAGATCAAGATTTACAAATCAGCATTATCAGAGCTTTGTGGTAAAGTCGGCGAGGTTGTGTCTGTTTCACCACTAACAATAGCCTGTGGTGACAAATCAGTTGAAATTTTAGAGCTTCAGCTTGAGGGTAAAAAAAGAATGGATTATAAGTCGTTCCTTTTAGGACATCATATTGAATGCGGAACAAATATTTTGGAGGCTTAATATGTATTTTTGGGGCTATGATTTAACTTATTTTATTTTTATGATACCTTGCCTGATTTTGTCTATTTATTGCAGTGCAAAGGTTAATTCAACATTCAATAAGTATTCAAAAGTAGCAAATAAACGTGGAATTACAGGTGCACAGGCTGCGTATCAGGTGCTTACAGCAAACGGCGTGACAGGTGTTAGAATTGAACTGGTTAGTGGTAAACTTACTGACCATTTTGATCCACGTACTAACACAATCAGATTGTCCGAAGCTGTGTATAATAACACATCAGTTGCCGCTGTCGGAGTAGCTGCTCACGAAGCAGGACACGCCGTTCAGCATGCACAGGATTATTTACCAAATAAAATCCGTTCAGCTATTGTGCCTGTTGCAAATATTGGTTCAAAGCTTAGTTGGATATTCATTTTTATAGGCTTTCTTTTGCCTGTACAATATAATTTTGTTATCACTTTAGGTATTATTTTCTTTTCGTTTTCAGTATTGTTTACTTTGGTAACCTTACCTGTTGAATTTGATGCTTCAAAAAGAGCGTTGGCTACAATTCAGGGTACAAACTTACTGTATAATGATGAGTACACGGGAGCCAAAAAGACTCTTTCTGCTGCTGCTATGACTTATGTAGCGGCTGCGGCAACTGCTATTGCACAGTTACTTAGATTGATTCTTTTAGCTAACAGAAGAAGATAAAAGGTTTTATTAATTTGTTTTCATAGAGGTTATTATGTCTGACGTCAGAAAAATTGCGTTTAATACTATTTACAGAGTGCTCCATGATGAGGCGTACTCTGCTTTGGCATTGAATAGTGCTATCAAAGACAATAACCTCGAAAGATTAGATGTAGGTTTTCTTTCTCGTCTTGTTTACGGTGTTATTGAACGTAAGATTTTACTTGATTATGTGATTTCGCAGTATTCTAAGATAAAGCCAAAGAAAATTGAAAATAAAACTCTTATCATTCTTGAGATGGGGTTGTTTCAGCTTTTATTTATGGATAAAGTGCCGTCTAGTGCTGCCGTAAACGAAGCGGTTAAGCTCTCAAAAAAAGTTGGTGCCTACAAGTCCTCGGGGTTTATTAATGCTGTGTTACGAAATTTTGTCCGAAATGATTTGAAATATAATCTTCCTGATGAAGGTGACAAATTAAAGTATTTATCTGTTAAGTATTCATGCCCTGAGTTTTTAATTGAAAAATGGCTCAAGCAGTATGGAGAGAATAACACTATCGGTATTTTAGAAGGATTAGCAGATAGACCTCCTCTTACTATAAGAGTAAATACTCTTAAAACTTCTAAAGAACAACTTGAAAGCTCTCTTGAGAACGAGGGCGTAGTTGTATCAGAAGTAGATTATTTACCAAACGCCCTAAATATTGACAATACAGGTTCTATTGAAACACTGGCATCGTTTAAAAACGGAGAGTTTTATGTTCAGGATAGTGCTTCTCAGCTTTGTTGTGAAATGCTTGATGTTAAAGAAAATATGACCGTATGCGATGTGTGTTCAGCACCTGGAGGAAAATCTTTATACTCTGCTATAAATATGAATAACAAGGGTAAAGTGTATTCCTACGATTTGTTTGAGCATAAAATTAAATTGATTAAGGAATCAGCCAAGAGGTTGTCTGTTGATATAATTGATGCTAGCGTAAGGGATGCACAAGCTGGTGACGTATCTTTGCCAAAATGCGACAGATTGATTTGTGATGTGCCTTGTTCAGGCTTTGGAATTATTCGCAGAAAGCCTGAAATTCGTTACAAAAAAGCAACAATTGTTGACAATTTACCGCAGTTGCAATACAGTATATTGTGTGCGAGTGCTGACAGCTTATCAATTGGTGGTGTGCTTGTTTACTCCACATGTACTTTGTGTGACGAGGAAAACAAAGAGATTGTTGAAAAATTCCTTGATGAACACCCAGATTATGAGCCAATTGCACTTAATTTGCCGAGTGGATTTAAACGTTTTATTGATGAACCCGAATATATGGTGACACTGTTGCCATGCAAAGGGATGACTGACGGCTTTTTT
The DNA here is from genome assembly GCA_017473955.1 of Ruminococcus sp. GTDB lineage: Bacteria > Bacillota > Clostridia > Oscillospirales > Acutalibacteraceae > Ruminococcoides. The sequence goes on from JAFUIK010000053.1 coordinate 16,529, forward strand.
ATCGCTAAGTTTCGAAAGGTAGGCTACAAATGATAGATATAAAGTCACTTTTCGACTACGAAATAGAAAAACTTTTGTGTGATAACTCATTCCCTAAATTCAGAACAAAGCAGGTAGTGCAGTGGCTTCAAAAAGGTGTGACATCTTTTTGTCAAATGACCAATATACCGAAACAGTTGATTGCTTTTCTTGATGAAAATTGCTACATAGCTGTTGCAAAAGTCGAAAGAAAGTTAGTTTCAAAACTTGATGAAACTGTTAAGTATTTGTTTTCGTTCAATGACGGAGAATGTGTAGAAAGTGTAGTGATGAAGTATCACCACGGCTATTCTATTTGTATTTCTACTCAGGTAGGGTGCAAAATGGGGTGTACCTTTTGTGCCACTGGTAAGAGTGGTTATTCCCGTGATTTAACAGCATCCGAAATGTTAGCACAGATTGAGTCAGCTCAACACGACCTTAATATAAGAATTTCTAATATCGTTCTTATGGGTATGGGTGAGCCTCTGGATAACTATGATAATGTAGTAAGATTCCTTAAGCTCGTATCATCCGAAAATTCACTGAATATAGGTATGAGGCACATTACGCTTTCTACCTGCGGAGTAGTGCCAAGAATTTACGAGCTTGCTGATTTAGGATTACAGCTCACGCTTTCTGTGTCGCTTCATGCTCCTGTTGATGAAATCAGAAGCACAACGATGCCGATTAACAAAGCGTATAATATATCTGAGCTTTTAAAAGCTTGCAAATATTATATAAATAAAACAAATCGACGTATTTCATTTGAGTACGCGATGATTGATTCAGTTAACGATACCGACGAATGTGCAAAATTACTTTCACAGAAGCTTAGCGGTATGCTGTGCCACGTTAACCTGATTCCCGTGAATACAGTCAAAGGTACAGGTTATATTAAAAGTAGGTTTGAAAGACAACAAGCTTTCATAGATATATTGTCTAAACATGGCGTTACTGCAACTGTGAGAAGAACTTTAGGCAGTGATATTAACGCATCATGTGGACAGTTAAAGAGAAATTACAAGGAAGGAGGAATATGACTTGGAAGTTTTCTCTAGAAGTGATATAGGATTAGTAAGAAAAGAAAATCAGGACAGTTGTAGCTTCTCTGTCATTTCTTCCAGCTGTGTATGGGCAGTTGTTTGTGACGGTATGGGTGGAGCGAAAGGTGGTAAAACCGCAAGCTCTACGGCAGTTGAATTTATTACGGAGTTTCTAAACAAAAATTACTCCGAAAAAATGGATGAAGAAGAACTGTCAGCGTTACTTATAGACGCTGTTGATGGAGCTAATTCTGAGGTTTACAAAAAGGCAATGGAAGATGTGGAGCTTACAGGAATGGGCACTACTTGCGACCTTGTTTTTATCAGAAATTCTATTGTCCATGTAGTCCACGTCGGTGACAGCCGTACATATTCAATCAGAGGTGGAAAAATTCTTCAGATTACTGAAGACCATTCTGTTGTGCAGGAAATGGTTAAACGTGGTGAACTAACTCCTGAGCAGGCACAAAATCACCCTAATAAGAATTTTATTACAAGAGCACTTGGAATTAATCAGACTTTACATCTTGATTACATAGAAGCGGATTTTCAATACGGTGACGTATTACTTATTTGCTCTGATGGTTTGTCTAACTGTGTTACCACAGCTGATATTGTCAAGACAGTACACGAAAACCGCGGTGTTCTACTAATTGATACACTTATTGAGCTTGCAAAAATCGGCGGTGGTTCAGATAATATCACCGCGACCGTAATATATTGAGAGGAGTGACATCAAATGGATAAATATACAGGCAAAAAGCTTGATGGCCGATATGAGATAAGAGAGCTTATCGGCGTTGGCGGTATGGCTAATGTTTACCATTGTTATGATACAATTGATGATAGAGAGGTTGCTATCAAGATTTTAAAGGACGAGTTTTTAGATAACGAGGATTTTATCCGCAGATTTAAAAACGAGTCTAAAGCAATCGCTGTGCTTAATCACCCTAACATTGTACGAGTATACGATGTTAGCTTTGGCGATATGATTCAGTACATCGTTATGGAGTATATCGATGGCATTACGCTCAAAGAGTATATTGAGATGCAGGGTGTTCTTGACTGGAAAGAAACACTGCATTTAACAACACAGATTTTAAAAGCTTTACAGCATGCTCACGAAAACGGCATTGTTCATCGTGATATAAAACCACAGAACATTATGTTGTTACAGGATGGTACTATTAAAGTTACTGACTTTGGTATTGCTCGTTTTTCCTCAAATGCTACAAGAACAATGACAGAGCAGGCTATCGGCTCAGTGCATTATATCGCACCAGAGCAGGCTAGAGGCGACAAAACTGACGGCAAGACAGATATTTATTCTGTTGGCGTTATGATGTACGAGATGCTAACAGGTCAGTTACCGTTTGATGGTGATTCTGCAGTTTCTGTAGCTCTTATGCAGTTACAGACAACAGCAAAGCGTCCTCGTCAGGTCAATCCTGATATTCCTTCAGGTCTTGAAGAAATCACAATCAAAGCTATGCAAAAAACTCCTGACAGTAGATACCACTCTGCTGTTGAGATGCTTTCTGACATTGAGCGTTTCAGGCTTAACCCAAGCATCAGCTTTGAATACAAATATTTTGAGGAAAAAGCAGGCTACAGTGATGCTGTTAAAAAGTCTAAGAAAACTCAAGAGCCTGAAAACTATGGAGATAATCACGAATATTATGATGATTCTCCTGTTAAGTCGCCGGTTCTTTCTGCTATCAAGGGTGTAATTATCGCTGCTGTTATTGCTTTGCTCATATTTGGAGGTATGGCTTTATACACAGGTTATACTTCTTCTCAGCCTAAGGAAGAAGTTGTTCCTGATTTTGTTGGTCTTACTATCGCTGAAGCTAATACACTTAACAATGGTCGTTTTGTGTTCACATATGAAAGCAGATACAGCGATGAGTTTGATGTTGATACAATCATTTATCAGACTCCTGAAGCTAATTCTAAGAAGATTAAAGAGGGCTCAACTATCAATTTAGTTGTCAATTCAGCTGATTCCGAGGTTGCTGTTCCTTATGTTGGTGTCAGCGGCGATGTCAATGCTACTGTTGAAAAGCTAAAACAGGTAAACCTTGTGCCACAAATTTTATATATCAATTCTGATAAGGAAGAGCAATCAGTAGATAGTCTGTTCCCACCAATTGGTACAAAAGTTCCTATCGGTTCAACTGTATATGTTATGGTTTCTAAAGGACCATCTTATGAAGGCATCGAAATGCCTGATATAAAAGGTCTTTCATTATCAGAAGCTCAGGCTCTTCTTGAAGAGCTTGGTTTTGAGAACATAAAGGTTGCTTATGATGAAAAGAGTAAAGAGGAAAAAGACGAAGTAATCAGACAGAATCCTGTAACAGGCAGTAAGATTAAGCCTGATTATAACATCGTTATCACTTGCTCAAAGGGTGAGAAGAAGGAGAAAGAAGCTACCATTTACGTTGATTTACCTTCCGGTGTAACTGGTGAAGTAGAGGTAACTGTGCTCGTAGATGGAGCAGTTGATTCTACTTACAGTAAGACTGTAGTTCCTGCTTACAATTCTACTTATACTATAAAAGTTAAAGGTAAGGAAACGGTTACAGTGCTTATCCTTCTCGATGGACAAGAATACCGTGAGTATTCCGTTAATTACGAAGAGGGTTATGTAACAACCGTACATTCATATGAGTATCAGGGAGCAGTAACAGAAACAACAGCACCGACCGAAGCACCTACAGACGCTGTTGCTGAAGTGCAGTAATATGACAGAATTAAAAGGAATTATTATAAAAATAACAGGTGGCTTCTACTATGTAGAGGCCAATTCCTGTATATACGAATGTAAAGCAAGAGGGATATTTCGAAAAAGAGGTAATAGTCCACTTGTAGGTGACAGAGTGGAAATCAATGTACCTGATGATGACAGTTATTGCTCTATAGAAACAATAGAGAAAAGAAAAAACTCTCTTGTTAGACCTGCACTGGCTAACCTTGACACACTTGTTATCGTTAGTTCAGTGGTTGAACCGACTGTCAATACTTATATCATTGATAAAATGATATGTGCAGCTGTTGATAAGGGAATTGAACCGGTTGTAGTTTTTTCAAAAACAGACCTGAAGCCCTGTGATGAGTACTTGGATATTTATAAAAAATCAGGCATCAAAGCTATTGAATACTCAAGTGTTACAAATAAAGGTATTGAAGAAATTATAGAGGTTCTTAGTGGTAAAATATCTGCATTTTCAGGCAATACAGGTGTAGGAAAATCTACTTTGCTTAATGCTTTATTTCCTGAACTTAATTTGCAAACAGGTGAAATAAGCGATAAACTCGGTAGAGGTAAACATACTACCAGAACTGTTGAATTGTTTAAGTGCTTTGGTGGTTATGTAGCTGATACTCCTGGTTTTTCAACTGTTGATTTAGACAGATATGAAATTATTAAAAAGGACGAATTACAGCACTGTTTCCCTGAATTTGAGGATTATATTGCGGAGTGTAAATTCACTTCCTGTGCCCATATATGTGAAAAAGGTTGTGCTGTGATTGAGGCTGTTGAAAATGGTTTGATTTCAAAATCACGACATGACAGCTATGTTAGAATGTACAATGAGGTTAAAGACCTTAAAGACTGGCAATTAAAATAATTATATTATATCAGTATGATATTAATCGGGGGCGTAGCTCAGCTGGGAGAGCGTTTGAATGGCATTCAAAAGGTCATGGGTTCGATCCCCACCGTCTCCACCAACCCCGAGCAATTTGTTCGGGGTTTTGTTATTGCTTTTTTACATTTTGTGATATTTATAATTCTTATTTACAAAAATGTAATAGATAAATCAGTAGTGTATCTTGTAATAATTATATTTGATGTGCTATAATAACGACATAATGTGAATTTGCGACTTTTTGGGGGAATAATAATATGCCTTTATGTATGGGTTGCCTTAATGAAATAAATAGCAGTAACAACGTTTGTGGTAATTGCGGTTTCGATAATGCTAAACCTCAGTCTGCTCCTTTTTTACCATACGGAACAGTTCTCAACAATAAGTATGTTGTAGCAAAAGATTTGGGAACAAACGGTGAGAGCACTCGTTATCTCGGTTATGACAAGACTACAGGTAAGGTTATAGTTATCCGTGAGTTTTTACCTATCGGATTATTTGACAGAGTGCAGGATGAAAAGGAGATATCCGTTCTACCTGAAGCTATCAATAACTATAGTGTAGCTCTTGCTGATTTCGAGGACTATTATAATAAAATTAAATCTCTTTCTGACTTATCTGCTGTTGTAGTAATTGAGGATATCTTCAGAGAAAATAACACATGTTATGTAATCGAAGAAAGTGATGATAATATACCTTTTACCGAGTATGTTAAGAAAAACGGTGGTCATTTAGAATGGGATACAGCTAGACCATTGTTTATGCCGATTATTTCTCTCCTTGAAGCCTTGCATAAAAATGGTATCGGTCATTATGCTGTGTCACCATCCAACTTGTCTGTTAACGCTGAGGGCAAGCTTATATTATCAGGCTTTTCTACTGAAAACGAGCGTAAACGCGGTACTATGCTTAAGTCTCAGTTGTTCAGTGGTTGTGCTGCACCCGAGCAGTATCGTAACGATAATGTTTTAGATGTTTCAACTGATATTTATGGATTTACTGCTACTCTGTTTTATGCACTCACAGGCAATCTGCCTGCTAATGCTAAAGAGAGAGAAAAGGATTCTCGTTTGCTAATCAGTACTAATACTGTTAAGCGTTTACCTCCACATGTTGTTACAACTCTGGCAAATGGTCTGCAGATGCGTAGAGATGCTCGTATATCTGACTTTGAAGAATTGCGTTCCCAGCTTTCTGTAGCATCAACCGTACAGGCTATTCAGGAGGAGATTTCCCGTACTGCTAGTATGACTCCAATCTATAAAGATGGCGAAAATAAATCCAATGTAAACGCAACAGCTGTTGGCATTGTTGCAACTATAGTTGCTTTGCTCTTATTCTCGGCTATCGGACTATATTGGCTTTCAATCAATCCACTTCAGGGATTATTTAAAGACGAGACTGTAGCTCCGACTACTGTAGCCGCTACTGAAGGTTGGACAGGACCTGTTGTTGCTGATTATGTTGGTAAAACATACGAAGAGGTTGTTGCCGCTGTTGAAGCTGACGGCTCTATTACTCTTAAGGTTTCTGCTGACGGTGAATATAGCGACACAGTACCGCAGGGAACAGTTATCTCACAGACTCCTTCTGCAGGTGAGCCTATTACATCAGGCTCCTCGCTTATATACGTTGTATTGAGTAAAGGTCCTGAAATGAAGAAGCTACCTGAAGTTGAAGGCAAAACACTCACCGAAGCTTCTAAGGAGCTTATTGAACTTGGATACATTGTTCTTCAGGAAGCCGAGTACAGTGGCAATTATGCTGAAGGTGTAGTAATGGGTTATGTTAACCTTTCTCCGGGAGATTCTGTTGAATCGGGTTCCGAAATTACTTTAAGAGTAAGCAAAGGTACAGAGATTACTGACGAAGACGAATAAAAAACAGGTGGGTTTATAGCCCACCTGTACTTATATAATTTACTTTTTGAACTTCATATTACTTTCTGCATGTTGTATTAGGTTGAAAACAGAACTTGCGATTTGAGGATATTCCGATGCAATACTGTCGGGAGATATTTCGAGTTCAGCACATTGTTTTACAAAATCAATGTCGCACGACGGGTCTGTCGCACTAGTTACTCTTGTTGAAATTACCTGCATTGCAGCCGTTGAAAAACCTGAGTATACCTCTTTGTGTACTGCAAACATATCCTGAGGATTATTTCTGTTTGCTGAATACACTTTCCTAAACATATTATATGTTGCCAGCATCAAGTAATTTGAAACATTGTTTGAAAGCTTGCGATTTCCGATTTTTATCAGGTAGTCATATAGTACACCTTGAGTGTTTTGTATTAGTTTTTTGTTAACAATCTGAGATACCGCATCACGCTTTGCTTTTGACACATCATCGCTTATATCTGTAATATCGCTGTATCTCTGCGGTGTACGACCGAGCAGATAGTCACACGATACATCATAGTAATCTGCTATTTTTATCAGGAATTCCAACCCACATTCTCTTATGCCTTTTTCATAGTGTGAGAGTAGTGCTTGAGAAACACCCAAGTCATTGGCCACTTGCTTTTGGCTTAACTTCTTTTCTTTTCTTAGCAGGGTTATTATTCTAGAAAAATCCTTATTCATACCAATACCACCTTTTTATACAGATAGTATAATATATATATTACAATTTGTAAAGTCGGAGGGCTTATGAAATCTTATAAAATTCATTTAATCAGACATGGTGCAATAGAAGATACTTTATCGGGAGCTTATATCGGTACAACTGATGTTTCGTTATCCGATGAAGGTAAGCGTCAACTAAAACTACTTGACCATAATATGGATTATCCATATGCTCAGGTGCTCTTTACCAGTCCGCTTAAGCGTTGCAAGGAAACCTGCAAAATTATTTATAGCCACTTGGAGCCTATCGTAATTGATCAGCTTATTGAATGTAATTTTGGCGAGTGGGAGGGTAAAACCGCAGATGAGCTCTCGGGTGACCCTGATTTTTCAAAATGGTTAGCTGGTGATAGTGAAATCAAACCTCCTCGCGGTGAGAGTAATAACGACTTTACTCGCAGAATTTGTTTGATGTTTGAAAATATCGTTAACGGACTCATTAAAACAGGTACGACCGATTGTGTGATTGTCACGCACGGAGGAATTATTATGACATTACTTGCTGTTTATGGCTTGCCACAAGCTAAACCTTTTGATTGGGCTTGCGATAACGGCTACGGATATTCTATGCGTATAACACCGATGCTCTGGCAAAGAGATAAGGTAGCTGAGGTTTATGACCTTATTCCTAAAGAAAGAGAAGAAGATTAGCACAGAAAAAGCACTGCGTGAGCAGTGCTTTTTGTATATCATATTCTTGTCATATCCTTGCAACATTAGTTTTTTTAGCAGCTGTCGCTACTGCTTTTGCTACACCTTCACCAATACGTTTATCCAGTGGGTCTGGGAGTATGAAGTCTACTGCCAACTCATCGTCTTTAACAAGTTCTGCTATTGCGTATGTAGCTGCAACTTTCATTTCTTCATTTATTTCAGAAGCTCTGCAATCTAAAGCTCCGCGGAAGATGCCCGGAAAAGCCAGCACATTGTTAATCTGGTTAGGAAAATCCGACCTACCTGTGCCAACAATATAAGCACCGTATTCTTTTGCTTTATCAGGCATAATCTCTGGGTTGGGATTAGCCATAGCAAAGATTATCGGTTTTTCGTTCATTGATTCTATCATATTTTTAGTGACGATATCAGGAGCTGAAACTCCGACAAAAATATCAGCGTTTATCATAGCATCACTTAATACTCCTTTAACATTATTCGGATTTGTGATTTTTGCCATATCACGCTGTGCTTCATTAAAGTTTTCATTATCAGCAATTATTCCGTTTCTATCAACCATTATCAGATTTTTTATACCAAGATTAAGCAGATGTTTTCCGATAGCGATACCTGCTGAGCCGGCTCCGTTGATAACAAGCTGTATATCAGCGATATTTTTATCAGCGAGCTTAAGTGCATTTAACAGAGCTGCACCTACAACAATTGCTGTTCCGTGTTGGTCGTCGTGGAAAACAGGAATATCGCACTTTTCTTTTAGCTTTCTTTCGATTTCAAAACATCTTGGTGCTGATATATCCTCTAAGTTTATTCCTCCAAAGCTACCGCTTATCATATAAATAGTGTTAACGATTTCATCAACATCCTTGCTTTTGATACAAATAGGGAAAGCGTCAACATCTGCAAATTCCTTAAACAGAGCACACTTGCCTTCCATAACAGGCATACCAGCCTCAGGACCGATGTCTCCTAAACCGAGTACTGCTGTTCCGTCTGTAACTACTGCTACTAGATTATTTCGTCTGGTAAGCTCATAGGATTTATTAATGTCCTTTTGGATTTCAAGACAAGGCTGAGCTACACCTGGTGTGTATGCAAGCGATAAATCCTCTCTTGTGTTAATCGGAACGTTTGATTTCACTTCAATCTTTCCGTTCCATTCATAATGTTTTTTTAGTGATTTTTCCTTAATGTTCATAGTTTTTTCTCTCTAAAATATTTGACTTTTTATTTTTATATTATATAATGTATCTGCGAGTAAGTCAGGCAGTTGCGGGCGACGTGTGAAAACACCTGTCCGAGGAAAGTCCGGGCTCCATAGAGCAAGAATAACGGCTAACGGCCGCCGGGGGTGACCCTAGGGAAAGTGCAACAGAAATATACCGCCACATTATTTGTGGTAAGGATGGAAAGGCGAGGTAAGAGCTCACCGGGGTTGGGGAGACCCAACTGCCATGTAAACCCTATTCGGAGCAACACCGTGGTAAGACATTATTTGCCTGCTCGGCAAGTCTTTTGGAGGTGGCGTTGAGCTGATGCGGTAACGCACAGCCAAGATAGATGACTGCCAAATACAAAACCCGGCTTATAGACTTAGTCGCATTTAACACCCGAAAGGGTGTTTTTTTATTTGTTTGCTTTTTTAAGAAGCTCGTTTTTGACTTCCCACAGCTTTTGAGAAAGGTCAACGTAGTAGGTGTGTGGATTTTCAAAACGCTTAACCTCATCCCACAATGTGTCAAGATGAGCCTTACAATAATATTTAATATGCTCAAGCGATGGCATTTCCTGAATCAGTTCGCCGTTTTCAAAATACTTTTTCATTATAGGTATTGCGATAAAGTTTTCAACGGTTTTTCGTTTCCATGTATGCTCAGGGTCGAAAATTTCATATGGTTCATTATCATTGATTTTTTCATCGTGCAAAGTTATTACATCAGCAATTGCTTTGTTAGTATCCTTGTCATAAAGTCGCCATACGTTTTTAAAACACGGTGTTGTGATTTTTTCAACATTTTCGCTAATCTTGATTTTAGGGGTGATATTACCATCTTCGTCTTCTACAGCCACAAGCTTGTATACACCACCGAATACAGGTTGTGATGAAGAGGTTATAAGTCGTTCTCCTACACCAAATGTATCAACCTGAGCCCCCTGTAAAAGCATATCGCGTATAATATATTCATCCAGTGAGTTTGATGCACATATTTTACAGTCGGGAAACCCTGCGTCGTCAAGCATTTTTCTGGCTTTTTTGGATAGATAGGTTATATCACCACTGTCAATTCTTATACCTGCTGGTCTGTAACCGTTTGGAACAAGCTCTTCGTTAAATACCTTGATTGCGTTTGGTACACCTGATTTGAGTACATTATATGTATCTACAAGTAATGTACAGGAGTTTGGGTACCTTTTTGCATAAGCTCTAAATGCATCAAGCTCGGTATCAAACATCTGAACCCAACTGTGAGCCATAGTACCGAGTGCTGGAATATGATAATCTCTGTCAGCTATAGCACACGCAGTGCCAACACATCCGCCGATATATGCGGCTCTAGCACCTAGTATTGCTCCGTCAAATCCCTGAGCTCTTCGTGAACCGAATTCCATAACAGCTCTGCCGTCAGCCGCTCTGACGATTCTGCTGGCTTTGGTAGCAATGAGACTCTGATGATTAATACACAGAAGAATCATAGTTTCAATAAACTGTGCCTGAATTACAGGACCCTTGACTGTGATAATTGGTTCGCCTGGGAACACAGGAGTTCCTTCAGGAATAGCCCATACATCGCAAGAAAACTTGAAATTTTTCATATACTGAAGGAATTCTTCCGAAAACATATTTTTGCTTCTTAAGTATTCGATATCTTCGTCAGTAAATTTAAGATTCTGAAGGTATTCAACCATTTGCTCTACACCTGCTACAATCGCAAAGCCGCCTTTGTCAGGATTTTTTCTGTAAAACATATCAAAGTATGCGGTTTTATCTTTGAAATTATTTTCAAAATATCCGCCTGCCATGGTTATTTCGTAAAAATCTGTCAGCAAAGTGAGATTTCTTTTAATATTTTCGGTCATAACTACTCCTCCGTATTAAAATACTAGATGTTGTTTGCTATTTCTTATTATACCACAAAATAGTTGCAAAAAACACAATTTTTTCTTTTAAATAATTAAAATTTTGTAACTCAATTGGTAAAAATATTTCATTTTTTTAAATTTTCTTACAAAAAAGACTTGTTTTTTTTCTAATAATGTATTATACTAGCCTTACGTTAGATTTTTGCGTTTAAAGAATTTCTATATGGAATTATCTAAAAGAAATTTAAAAGACATTTTTATAGAGTAGGGAGAGTCAGAATGAGATTACGTAAACAAGAACTCGGCGATCGCAACGTCGTTGGTGCAAGAGTAGAAGCTGCACGTAAGAAAAAAGGTATGAAGCAGAAAGAACTGCTTGCACAGTTACAGGTAAACGGTGTTGATATGAACGCATCCGGTTTATCTAAGCTCGAAGGTCAGATCAGATACGTTACAGATGTTGAACTTATTGCACTTGCGGACATTCTCGAAGTTTCTGTAGATTTCTTACTCGGAAGAGCACAACAGTAATTAAATAGAGTATTACCAGCATTTTGGTTTCTGTTTTTCAGGCGGTAGGTTGCTTTTGTAATCTACCGTCTGAATTTTTTTGCCTATACTTGTCATACTTTTATTAGTATGAGGTGATATATTGAAAGCTGTTTTAGTTAGATACAAACCGCAGATTTATTTTTTCTTGATTTTCACATCAGCGTTTTTTATTGTGAAAATATTTTTTCTGTATTTTTTACCTTTTATCATAGGATTTACTGTTTCGTTGTTGATGTACCCTGTCTATAAATTTATGAAAAAGAGATTGTTATTTAAATCTTCGTTTTCCGCTACAGTTATAACCTTGTTTATATTTTCTGTTATAATCGCCTTATTGCTTTTTATAGGTTATTTATTAGTTTCTCAATCGCTTAATCTATATCATAATAATATTGATTTTTTTAATAAATATATAAAAGGTATAAGATTTCCTGATGTTGTAAGTTCGATGAGTTTGAGTGGTGATATGGTAAGTAAGATTTCTGACACAGCGGTTGGAATTGTTAAGGTTATACCTATATCAATAACTCTGCTTATTATTTCCTTTGTTTCAACTATATGTATAATTAATAATTTATCAAATATAAAAGAGCTTGTTGCATCGAAACTTTCAAATGAACATTCAAAGCATTTTGAAGTGTTAGTTTCTAAATCAAAGAGCATTTTGAAGAAGTATGTACGGTCGTATTTGTTTTTATACACACTTACCTTTATAGAATCTGTGTTTATTTTTACATTGATTGACCTTGATTATGTTATAGTATTTGCTTTTTTAGCTGCTGTGTCTGATTTGTTGCCTGTTTTAGGTCCGGGTGCTGTTTATTTACCGATAGCTGTCGCAAAATTTATTTCCGGAGAGTTTTTGTCTTGTATAACATTGGTGATTTTCTGGGCTATTGTTGTTATCATAAGACAGATTATTGAGCCTAAAATTGTATCTGACACAATAAAAATACACCCGCTTGTTATTCTATCTGCATTATATTTTTCGATTGTCAGTTCGAGTGTTTGGGTGTTTTTCTATCTTACTTTTATTACTGTTTTGTATAAAATACTCATTGAATCTGATGTGCTTAAGCCACTTTTTTTCACAAAAGAGAAAGAGAGTGCTAAAGAATGTTGATATTTTCAAAAAAAAGCGTATAATTAACCTATATATGTAACTTTTGGGGGTAAATTATGGATAACAGAATTTACGACTTTTTGACCTCGTTAAAAGGTAAAAATATTGCTCTTATAGGTATCGGTAGAAGTAATCTGCCACTCATTTCTCTGTTTAGCTCTTATGGTGCTTATGTTACCGCTTGCGACAGACGTTCGTATGAGGAGTTGGGTGAGTATGCTGCTCTTGCTGAAAAAAGTGGAGCTACACTATCGCTCGGCGAAAATTATCTTGATAACACAAGTGCGGATATTGTTTTACGTACACCTGGTATGAAGTTTTATCTTGATAAATTAGTTGATATGAGAAATAACGGTGTTGTTGTTACATCCGAGATGGAGTTGTTCTTCGACCTTTGTCCGTGTAAGATTATCGCAGTAACAGGTTCTGATGGTAAAACAACAACCACTACCATCATTTCTGAAATACTTAAAAAATCAGGTAAAACTGTCCATCTCGGTGGTAACATAGGTAAACCGCTTTTGCCTGAAATTGAAAAAATAAAGTCTACTGATATTGCTGTGGTAGAGCTTTCAAGTTTCCAACTTATATCAATGAGGAAAAGCCCTGATATCGCTATTGTTACCAATATTGAGCCTAATCATCTTGATATACATAAGGATATGCAGGAGTATGTAGACTCTAAAAAGAATGTAATTTTGCATCAGAATGCTTTTTCAAAAGCTGTTCTTAATCTTGATAACAATCTTTCAAATAGTTTTTCTAATGATGTTAGGGGAGAACTCAGAAAATTCAGTCGTAAAGAAGAAGTATATAATGGTTGTTATCTTGATGGTGACAATATCGTTTACAGCGAGTTTGGCAACAAAACCACAATAATGTCTATCAAAGATATAAAAATCCCAGGTATGCATAATGTAGAAAACTTTATGACGGCGATTTCTGCTGTTTGGGGCTTAGTTGAGATTAGTGATATAGTTGAGGTTGCAAAGACTTTCTGTGGTGTTGCTCACAGAGCTGAGTTTGTACGAGAGCTAGATGGAGTAAGATATTATAACGACTCGATTGCCAGTAGTCCGACTCGTACAGCGTGTGGCACACTTTCACTTTATGATGAGAAAATTTTGCTCATTTGTGGTGGCTATGATAAAAACCTCGATTACACCGATTTAGGTAATATTATTTGTAATAAAGTAAAGCATCTTATTCTTCTTGGTGCTACTGCAGATAAAATCGAAACAGCTGTAAGAAATAGTTGCAACTTTGACAATTGTGGAATTAATATTGTTAGAGTATCTTCGATGGATGAGGCAGTTAAAAAATCGCGTGAATTAGCTATAAGCGGTGATGTAGTATCTATGTCACCTGCTAGTGCAAGCTTTGATATGTATAAGGATTTCGAGCAAAGAGGAAACCACTTTAAGCAGTTGGTGAATGAGCTTAAATGATAAAGATTATTGATAACGATTTTGTACTATACAGCGAGTTTAAAGAGTTTTGTAAACGTGATTCATTTGGTACAAGAATTTATTCGCATTTTTTATGTTATGGATATGAATTCAAATTTATTGAATTCTGGGTTCAAATTAACGAAGACGAGAGTATATCTGCGGCATTTTGCAGATTAGATGGCGATTTTGTCGTGTCGCTTTCTGATGATAGTGATTTTGATGAAGTATCGACTTTTTTGTCTTTTCAGGACAAGCTTAGTGTCACCTTTGATGAAAGATATAGGCAAAAAATCGGTTTGTTGTATTCCTTAGAATCTTCGGGTGATGTTCTTTTATATAAGGGCAATGATTATGTTATAAAGTCGTATGATATTGTGACACCTGAAATAAAAGACTATCATAAACTTTTGTTAACTTGTGAAAGTAAGGATTTTTTTGTGCCTGAATATATGACTTTTTTATCTGATGTTTCAAGACGACTGCAAAGAAACTTGTGTGATATTTACGGAATTGTAAGTAGCAATACACTTGCAAGTTGTGCGATGACCGTATCGTACACCGATTTTTCAACGATTTTGGGTGCTGTTGCTACTCATCCTGAACACAGAAAGCATGGTTATGCTGGATGTATTGTAAAATCTTTGGCTGAGAATTGTAAAAATCGAGGTAATGTATATATTTATACAACTGTTGAACGTAATACTAGATTCTACGAGAGCTTGGGCTTTATAGTTAATGGGCGATGGATTAAGTATACATATGGAGGATAAAATTTGAACAACTTATTTGGTTTCGATGAAAATATATTGCAGCTTTCTGAAAAAGCACTTGAGATGTGTAAAGAAAGCTTTGAAAAAATAGAAAGAATACAGGAATATAACCAACAGAAAATGCTCAAAGCGTTTCAAGAGGCTGGTGTGTCAGAAAGTCATTTCGCAGGTTCGACAGGTTATGGCTACGATGATAGGGGCAGAGATATTCTTGATAAGGTGTATGCTTATGTTTTTGATGCAGAAGATGCTCTGGTTAGACACAATTTTGTAAGTGGCACACATACACTTGCGGTTGCTTTGTTTGGTATGTTAAGACCAGGCGATGAGATGATTTGTGTTACAGGTACTCCGTACGATACAATTCAGGGTACTATCGGTATTAACTCAGATTACAGTGGCTCACTCAAGGATTTCGGTGTCAAATACAGTGAAGTAGCGTTGAAAGAAGATGGCACAGTTGATCTTGACGCAATCAGAGAAGCTGCTAAAAAACAACCTAAGATGATTTATATCCAGCGTTCACGTGGATATAGTGTGCGAGATTCGTTGCTTTGTAAGGACATAAAGGCTATTTGCGATGTAGTAAGAGAAGTGTCACATAAATCAATTATTATGCTCGATAACTGCTATGGTGAGTTTGTTGAGTGTGAAGAACCGTTGTCGAATGGTGTTGATATTATGGCAGGTTCACTTATTAAGAACCCTGGTGGTGGTATTGCTCCTACAGGTGGATATATTGCAGGTAGAGCAGATCTGGTTGAGATGTGTTCATACAGACTCACAACACCGGGTACCGGTAAGGAGATTGGCTGTACTTTATCGGTATTAAGAGAGATGTTTATGGGTGCTTTTCATGCACCTCAGGTTACAGGCGAAGCACTGAAAACTGCTGTGTTTACAGCAGCATTATTTGAGTTGTTGGGTTATGAAGTATCTCCGAGATATAACGAAGATAGGGGAGATATCATTGAGCTTGTAAAATTACATAATAGCGAGAATCTTATTGCTTTTTGTAAAGGTATACAGAAAGGCTCACCTGTTGATAGCTTCGTTACACCATATCCGTCAGATATGCCGGGTTATGACTCACAGGTTATTATGGCGGCAGGTGCGTTTACCTTAGGTTCTTCTATCGAGCTCTCTGCTGATGCACCATTAAGAGATCCATACGCTGTCTGGATGCAAGGTGGACTTAACTTCAACAGCGGAAAAATAGGTATTATGTTAGCGGCACAGGAAGTGCTTAAAATAACAAATAACTTATAAAAATAAGCTCTTACCTTTATGGGGTAAGAGCTTTCTTTATTTTTTCTGTCTTAATTTTTTGAAGAAATCAGTTATAAGATTACTGCACTCATCTTCCAGAATACCACCTTCAAAATGTGGTCTGAATGAATTCTGGAGTTCCAGAATATTTACTGTTGAGCCACAGCAACCGAAGTTTTTATCATATGCACCAAAATACACGTTAGGTATTCTTGCATTCACTATAGCACCACTGCACATGGGGCAAGGCTCAAGTGTTACATAAATATCACATTCCCAAAGACGCCAGCCACCAAGTTTGTTGCACGCATTATTTATAGCCTCTATCTCAGCGTGAGAGAGTGCATTTTTGGATTGTTCTCGTCTGTTCCTACCTGTTGCTATAATTTCATTATCTTTTACTATTACAGCTCCTACGGGTACTTCACCCTCATCAAAGGAAATTTCAGCCAGCCTCAACGCTTCTCTCATAAACTCTGTGTTCATAGTGAAACCTCTGCCAGAAATACCATCATAATTGCTTCTGATAAGGAAATAACGGTGAATGCTATCACTGTTGGACTCATAAATACAGTTTTAGCTTTCTCTTTGAAATTAATAACACTATTAGCTCCTGGCAATTTAAAGAAACCACTGTGGTTCTTACTAAAATATGAGAAGCCAAGTAGTCCCAAAACACTAATGAATATGAGTATAATGGAGTATATAAAGTTTACAGCGTTATCGCTAAGATTTGTGTTTGTAGTAAGAAGAGTCAAAGTAACACTTAGGCCATTATTTAAGAAATGAATAATAATACCGGGGAGAAGTGAGTTGGTTTTAACAGCTATGAAACCAAGCATCAATCCTACTACTAAAGCAAACGGAATCTGTGCGAAATTTCCGTGCATCAAGCCAAACATTAAGCCCGAAACAAGAACCGCCAGACCATCAGAATATTTTCTTAACAAACCTAAAATTACGCCTCGAAATGCAAATTCTTCAACTAAGGCAGGTAGTACAGCGACGGTTACATAAAACAGTACGATGTCGAGTATGCTGTCGCAATTGTACTCGGTATCAGTGATTGCTTTAAGTCCCAATTTTTCTAACACGACCAGTAGTATGTTGGAAACATAGTTTGCTATCATACAGACAGCCATACCTATAGTGCATAAGTGAAATGTTAATTTGGTACCGATTTTATCCATCGGGAATATTTTACCTAAATTTTCCCTGGTTATCATACTATATATAATAGAAACACCAAAGAATGTTATAATTGAAACAAGACCGCTCATAAGCATTAAAAAAGTTGTATCTTCCATAAAAGCTAATTCGGTCATTGATGAGTTGTCTGTGTCGCTGAAAAAACTGCCAAGTAGCGGTATGAACATAGTAACAGTTGATGCTATTGTCATAATCAAGAAGAATAACAGCAGTACTAAACCGACTTTATTCGAGTCTTTTCTCAACTCTTTTTTATAATTATATTTGATATTTTCCTGATAATCGAAATTGTATTGATAAATTTGCAACGCTAAAACTCCCATAATTATTTTTATATATAATAATACAAAAAATATTAAAAATAATTCTTGACAAACAAAATAAAAGAATATATAATACTTAGGAACAATAAAGCAAAGCGGAAATGCTTTCACCTGTGGGGTGTCGTCTGCACGGGTCAATACTTCTCACAACATGGTTGTGTTTGATTTGTATTGCAATGCGGACGGAAGTGTTTCTGTTCGCATTTATTATTTGTATAATAACTTTGGAGGTGCTTTAACATTAGCACAAAGGAACTTCAGATCAATGAGGAAATTCGCGACAAAGAATTACGTATCATAGGTGCTGATGGTGCTCAGCTCGGTATTATGAGTGCATCACAGGCCCTTGATATTGCTGCTGAGAAGAATCTTGACCTTGTTAAGATTGCTCCGCAGGCTACACCACCTGTCTGTAAGATTATGGACTATGGTAAGTATCGTTTTGAACAAGCTAAAAGAGAAAAGGAAGCTAGAAAGAATCAGCATACTGTTGATATCAAGGAAATTAAACTTTCCCTTAATATCGATACCCACGATTTTAACACTAAGCTTCGTAACGCTCAGAAGTTTTTTGCTCACGGCGATAAAGTTAAGGTTTCTATCAGATTCAGAGGAAGAGAAATGGGTCACGCAGAATACGGTTACGATATTATGCAGAAATTTGCTGAGGCTTGTCAAGAGGTTGCTAACATTGAAAAACCTGCTAAACTTGAAGGTCGTCAGATGCTCATGTTCCTTGCACCAAAGTCAGGTAAGTAATTAAAGGAGGACACTACAATGCCTAAAATTAAAACACACAGCGGCGCTAAGAAGCGTTTCAAACTCACAAAGAACGGTAAAGTTATCCGTGCTCACGCTAACAAGAGACACATTCTGAACAAAAAGACAACTAAGCGTAAGAGAGGCTTAAGACAGAATGCTGTTACAGATAAGACAAATGTAGCACAGGTTAAGCGCTTAATCCCTTATAAATAATCGCTTATTCATTCTAAAATTCGGAGGTAACATATAATGGCACGTATTAAAGGCGCGATGATGACTCGCAAAAGAAGAAAAAAGACATTAAAACTTGCTAAAGGTTATTTTGGTGCTAAGAGTAAGCACTTTAAGATGG
>JAFUIK010000054.1 GCA_017473955.1 Ruminococcus sp.
ATTTACTTTATATATGTCGGCTTGTCATCAGACGGAGGTTTTTTTGCGAATATTAAAGAATTCTTTGTTGTGTGGCTTGTCAGTGCTGTAGTAATAACGGTTCTTTACTTTGCTCTTTTCTTGTCAAAGCTTGGTGTACTGTTGTTGATGGGTAAGAAAAAGAGTTTTCCTTTTGTAGGGATATTGCTGTGTTCTTTTATATGTGCTCTGTTGTTTATGAATGTATTTGGCTTGGGCACTAGTGTTGGTGGTTTGTTTTCCGGTTGGTTGTCATCAATTATGCCGATTATAATTACTATTATTGCGTTAATTGTGGTGGTTTGTTTAGTGATTAAAAGGTGATGTTTTATGAAAAGAACTCAGGTAGAAGAAGTAAGTAAAATAATAACTCAGAAATACATAAAAATGCAGAATGAGATGGTCAGGTCGCAGGCTTGTGAACCGATAGAATGTGACAGCGAGTTAAGAAAGTTTTACTATATAAAAATTAACGAGCGTCCAAGGCTTGAGCAGATTAGTCAGAACGATAATGTCGATAACAAGATTTTGGAAAGCTTTTTCAAAGGTATGTTTTCGGTTGGTTCTCCTGTTTCTGTTGTTATAAGCAGTGCAAACGGATGTGTTTCGGTGTATATTGGCACTTACGCTGAGAATATCGATATGCTTGATGGTGTGCTTAAAGGCACGGTACCATATATAAAGTACGAGGTTAACTCAAGCAAAAACACAAAAATCTATGATTGCAATATAGCAAGGGGTTATCAATTTGGTGGTTTTATCAAAGGTAACCCGGGATTAAAACGTGAAGAAAAACTCAGTGGAATAGACAGCGTTATTCGCGGTATGGGCAAAAAAACATGGACGGTTTCGGTTTTTGCTTATCCTTTGCCTAAATCACACACGCTTATGCGTCAGCAATATTGGCTTACAGAAGCGACTAATTGTAGCGAGCTGTCAGAGGTTTCGTATACTGACACTGATAGCATTGAAACAATTTCTTACAAGAAAAGCTACTATCATAGCGAGCAGTATCTGAAAAAAGTTGAGGAGTTCAGCTCTAAGCTTACCGAGAGTACAACTTTGGGCGAGTGGTGTGTCAGTGTGAATTACTCAAGTGATACTAACGCTAATTCGGATTTGCTGGGCGGTATTTTAGCTTCGGCTTTCTTTAAAGATGATTCTGTTCCTGAGGCTGTACATTCTTTGAAAGGGATAGAAGGCAGAATAGGACCGATAGCAAACGGAGAAATATTTAGTCATACTGAATATTGTTCTGCGAAATATCCGAAGTATTCCAGTTATATAAGTAGTAAAGAGTTAGCGGTGTATGCAGATTTGCCATCAGTTGATACCGCAGGATTTTCTGTTGTAGAGGGTGTGGACTTTGATGTCAATCGTGATGTTGTAGGGGACATCAGCTTGGGCAGAATTATTGACAGCGGCCTTGAGAGTGATTTTGAGTACAGCTACGACTCCAATGAGTTCAACAGACATTGTCTTACTGTTGGTTTGACCGGTGGCGGTAAAACCAATACGCTAAAGAGTGTTTTACATACTATTTCGAAAAGCAGAAGATTACCATTTCTTGTGATTGAGCCTGCTAAGAAAGAATATTGGGAGCTTTACAAATTAGGCTATGAGGACTTGCAAATATACAGCGTTGGTTCTAACGAAGATAATGCGGTAACACTTTGTATCAATCCATTTGAAAGAGCTGTTTTTATAGATGAAAACGGCGTGAGAAAATCTGTGTCTATACAGACCCACATCGATTTTGTTTATGCTGCATTCAAGGCAAGCTTTATTATGTATACTCCAATGCCTTATGTGCTTGAAAGAGCAATTTATGAAATATATGAGGATTGCGGTTGGGATATCCGAAACGACACAAACAAATTTGGAAAGGAAATATACCCTACCATAGAGGACCTTTATTTTAAAATTCCACAGGTTGTTACCGCGATGGGCTATGACCAAAGAATGAGAAATGACCTTATCGGCTCACTTGGTGCGAGAATCAACTCGTTGAGAATAGGCTCAAAAGGAGCAACGCTTAATGTTGAAAAATCCTATCCTATAGAAAAATTGCTAAACGGTAACACAGTAGTTGAACTTGAGGATATAGGCGATGATGATGTTAAGGCGTTTATTATCAGTTTGCTTTTGGTAAACCTTTTAGAATATCGCAGACAGCAGACTGACTCCCATAAGAGCATAAGGCACATAACGCTTATTGAGGAAGCACACAGATTGCTTAAGAATGTTCAAAGCTCAAGCGGAGAGAACGCTGACCCGAGAGGAGCGGCTGTGGAGTTTTTCTGTAATCTGTTGGCTGAGTTAAGAAGCAAAGGACAGGGCTTTATTGTTGCTGACCAGATACCTTCTAAATTAGCACCCGATTTAATAAAAAATACTAACTTGAAAATTGTACACAGAACGGTTGACAAAGAAGAGCGAGAGCTCGTTGGTGGTGCAATGCATATGACAGATGAACAGGTTGAAAGTCTTTGCTTGCTAAAACAGGGTGTAGCTGCTGTGTATTCTGAAGGTGATAACCGACCAAAGCTTGTTAAATTTCCGTATGCAGGGGCACTTGTTTCAGATGCACTGAAAAATCTTACAAGAGAAGATGTGTTAGCCAGAGTTGTGGTCAACTGTATTGATTATAATCAGCCATATTACAAGCCTCTTACTGATACCAAAAATGAGGTTTGCAGAAGATGTAATATGCATTGTAATAAAAAGCACACTGATATTCTAAGCTGTGTTGACGATGTAAAAAACTTTGAGAGTTTAAGCAGTTGGTTAAACCCTGTAGTAGCGGGCTCGTGCAAGGCTGACAAAATCCGCGAGGGTATTTGCTCTTTTATAAATCAGCATATCTGTATTGCTGATGAGGATAAAAAGGATGCGACATACTGTTTGCTTAAGTGTCTTTTAGATGATTGGCAACTTAACAGTACGCTTGAGGAAAAGTTGATAGACAAAATGTTTAATTAGGAGTGGTTTTATGAGTTCAGATGGCGATTACATGGATTCTTATGATAGCTATGATGGCGATACAATTGAAGTGCCTGACGATAGCGAAGAGCTTATGACTGATGAAGCAGAAAACAGTGGCGAAAAGGAACTAATGGAGCAGACTAGCGAGAGCGGTGAAGAAGATTTGCTCGACGAGAAACCTGACGATGTTGAAGAGCTTTCGGAAAATGTCGAAGCAAAGGATGCTAATGACAGTGAAAGTGTGAGAGCAGAGATTCAGGAAAAAAGCGAGTATTCTGATGAAGTGAATGACCATATCGGTTCTGTGGAGGAGCTGGAGGTATATCAAGATGCTGGTCTTAAAGAAGAAAACGTTGACGGCAGGTGTTGTCTTGTGAAAGATGATATTGACCTTGACTATGTTGACGAGGAATCGGGGCTATCTAATCGCGAACTTATGGAAAGAGGGCGTGCTCCCTTTGACGCAAAAACAGGTGAACGAATAGAACTGCATCATATAGGACAGGATTACGATTCGCCTTTGGCTGAACTAAGAGCGGATACAGACCATGGTGGAGCTAATCACAGCTTACTGCATCAGAAAGAATCTGATAGCTGGAGAAACGACCAGAAGCTTAATAATCATTACAACAATGTTCAAAGACCTTCACATTGGAAGGCAAGAGTTTAAGGAGTCAATATGAGTTTAAAAAGTATTATCGGAAACAGAGCTATTGATGTGTCGCCTTCTCCGATAGGCGAAGATGAATTTGGTATGGTAGAGCTTTATCTTGAAGCTAAGCTTGGGGATGAACTTAAGGAATACCTCGTTGAGTATGGTTATATCGGATATAACTTTGTTGAGATGTTCGGTGTTAACAGCAAAATGGGAGCAAGGTCTTCTATGATAAAGAAGACTATGTATCTTCACGAAAATTATAAGCAGACACAGGGCTTGATTGCAGTTGAAGACCAGGGTGATGGCGATTATTACCTTGTTGATGAAAACGATAAAGTGTATAGATTTTTACAGTCCAGAGAAGAGCTGACTGATATCGGTTGTGATTTATACACTTATATTTCCGACAGATTAGCACAGGCTGATTAAAGTGAATTTTGGTTTCGTATATGTATGATAGCACTTGTGTAGATGAAGCTTCCTTTTGTGAGAATTAATCCGATGTATGTTAACATATCGACAGAATATACACATATTCTTGACTGATTATTAGTAAAATGTTACAATAGCCTCATTAGGTATGTGGGGTAGGTGAAATTGTGTTACCTTTTACTGATGAGGAATTCGAGATAATGATTTATGAGCTGACCGGTAAGGAAAAACAGTCTTACGATATGCTGTGTGAATTTGCGGACAGATTGTTGAAACCTGTGGTTCAGACTTGGTGTAATTCTAACAAAACGATAAAAAGTGGATGTTCTGCAGAAGATATGATGCAGGATATTTATGTTCGTCTTATGCTGACTTGTGTTACGAATTTTTTAAGACACAAAAAGGCAGTCGGCGGTATTAATCGTGATAAGGTATGGTTTTGCAAATGGATGTTTACCGTTGCCAAAAACATTCGAAATGACAAGCTTGAGAAGTTTAAGACGAGAAATCAAAAACAGTGCCCCCTTGACGAAAAGCTAGCCGCTGAGCTTGAAATAGAAAACCTTGAGGATGAGAGGCGGGCACAGATTCTTGAGATGTTTGAGCTGGTTCTCTCACTTAAGATGAAAGCGTATAAAAAACTCACATGGATTGTTCTAAGCTTGTATATAATCAGGTATGACATTTCCAAAATACACGCGACTAACATTATGGTGGATACTCTCAGCGAGAAAACATTGTTTGCAATCTGGGATGAAGCTAAGAAATCGTTTAACGAGATTGAATGGATGGATGTTCCACCATTAAGCATAGAAGGCTTTGAAATCTCGCTGGCAGAAAGGTTTGATGAAAACCGTCTTGTCGGTGAAATGATATACAAAGAGGTCTTTATGAAAAAGGGAGGCAAGGCAGCGATAAGTGACTGGTGCAACAGGATTAACAGTACTATCAAAAGCCGTATGAGTTATGAAACATTTGACAATTGACGAAATAAAAAAATTCGTTTCAATAAACAAAATGGATGATGAAAGTATGAGCCTCGCATCGAAGGTTAATTTGCATATTTTAAAGTGTGATAAGTGTCTTAAGGTGGTAGAGGCTTATCAGGAATTATACGACGGGCTAAAGCAAGGAAGCTCATGTGGTAAAAAAATCGATGATTTGCTTGAAGCTAAGAGTGAGGCTGAGAAATCGCAACACATGAAGTTCTATCTTTAAATACAAAATTGTAGAAAAATTTTTAATATAAAAAAGGAGAGATACGTATGGCTGAAGAAAACAAAAAAATTGACGGTGCAGCTGCGTTGAAGGTTGTTTGTGACACGTTAGATGCTGAAGAATTCAACTATGAAAAAGATGAGGAAAAACTAGCTGTTTTTTGCGGAGCTAAGGGCGAAGATATACCTATGGAGCTTATTATACGAGTTGATGAGGAGAGAAGTCTGCTTTATGCTGTTTCAAAAATGCCATTTGCTGTTGCTGAGGACAAGCGTATGGACTTGGTTTTGGCTGTGTGTATAGCTAATGATAAATTGATTAACGGTTCTTTCGACTATGATATATCAGACGGAACTATCATTTTCAGAATTGATAACCGACTCGTCGGTTGTGATGTTACACCTGAGATGGTCAAGTATCTTATGTATACAGCTTTTGCGACAGTAGATGATTATAACGATAAGTTCTTTATGCTTAACAAGGGTTTGTTAACATTAGAACAGTATCTTAGTTCTGATAACTGATAGGAGGTAAAAGTTATGGCTAACGAAAATGTACGTGCAAAATCGGTTTATGAGGACATCTGTTCTTATTTCGATTCCAAAAGCTGGAAATACAAAAGACACGATGATGATTTAGTTCTTACATATACCGTTACGGGCGACGACCTCGATATGGATTTTATTATGTTTGTATACGATGACAGAGAACTCATCAAGATTGTTTCAAGAATGCCGGTTGCTGTGCCTGAGGATAAACGAATCGAGGGTGCTACTGCTGTGTGTGCGGTTAATTACGGACTCTCTGACGGCTTCTTTACATTCAATCTCGCTGATGGAAAGATTGATTTCAACTTGGTTTTAGCGTATATGGGCTCAGAGCTCACAAATGAGGCATTTGAGTATCTTGTTGCTTACAGTCAGTTTGTGGTTGACGAATACAATGATAAATTCTTTGCTTTTGCTAAGGGTTATATGGGTCTAGAGGATTTTATTAAGAACGAGTAAACTGTAGCTGTCAATATTATAAGCTTTAAGGCTGCCGCACAATTTAGTGTGACAGCCTTTTATTGTAAGATTTTCTTTTACTGTGCGAAAAATGCTATGTTGTGTTGTTTATATTATAGGATAGAAGACCTGTGAATATATGAAATGGGGTAGAATTATGGAAATTGTAAAATGCAACAAAAGCAGCGTTATCCGAAAAATCAGGGATATGCAAAATATGCTAGAGGGATATTCTGACAGAAAAAACAGTTTGAACGTACTTTTAAAAGCTGAACAGGTGTTTGAGAATGATGTAAAAAACGATGGCATTGCTATCAGATGTAGTGAAGACGAAATCGGACCGTTTGTCTTTGATTATCTTGAAATGCTGTCGAATAAGCACCACCTTGCTATGTGCGTATTTGTTGAAAGAGGTGTGGGTGTGTATTCAATCAAGAATATCAGACGTGTAACTGATTATTCGACGTTTTCAATTATGCTTCCAAACGACACATACGACGATAAGATTGTTATTCTTGTGTGCTACTATAAGTCCTACGAGGGCGAAATGTATGATATTGATCTGTTTTCAAAAAGATTTTGCAGTTGAGTTTTTATTGGACTTTTAGTAGTATAATAAAAGATGACAGAGCAAAATTTCTGTTGTAAAGAGGAGATACTATGATAGATTTACACACACATACTACTATTTCAGACGGAATATTTACGCCACAAGAGCTTGTTGAAAGAGCGATAAAAAGAGGAATTAAGGTGTTGTGCATTACCGATCACAATGCAGTAAACACAGACCTTTTTAAGTTAAGAGAAAAGTATCCATGCATAGAGCTACCATCAGGGTGTGAGTTTTCGTGTGGCTATGTTACAAAATCGGGAAGATGTGTACAACTGCATATTGGCGGAATAGGCTTTGATATAGCTGACAAAGAGATTAACGATATTATCAGGCATAATAGAGCCAGTATGAAACCGTATGCCGAAAAGGTTCTTAACAAGCTTAAAAGTGAGTGCTCAATAGATTTGTGTACTTACGAGGAGCTTTTGCGAAGAAACAGTAACTCTCTTACTGTGGGAAGAAAGCACATAGCTGTCGAAATGGTAAGACAGGGTATATGCAAAGATGTTGACGATGCGTTTGATAGGTTTTTAGGCAAAGGGATGCCAGCATTTGTGTCAAACGCAAAGTATTTTGCACCGTTTGAACGAGTGGTAAGGGCGATTGTGAATGCGGGCGGTGTAGCATCGCTGTGTCATCTTTACCAGTATAAGCTTGACGAAGAAGATACCAAAACTCTACTACTCGAATTTTCACAGCTTACAAATGGATGTGGAGCGATAGAGGTTTATTACAGCTCCTATGATGAGTCCAGACAAAACGAGCTTTTAAACCTCTCAAAAAGCTATAAGCTTTTAGCGTCAGGCGGTTCGGATTTTCACGGCGATGGCAAGGTTAAAGAGTTGTCCGCTTATCCGTATGAAATATATGCAGAGATAAAGAAAAAGATAAGGGACAAGGCTTGTTTTGATTGATATTACTCGCATTTAGTGATACAATTGATGTAACACTTAAAGGGTTTGTTTGAGGATAAGTGATAAGGGGGAACAAAAGTGTTGAGTTTAAGTTGTTATGTGTTTTTACCACTGTCAGTGCTAGCTCTATTGGCTTCGGTTGCGGTATTTGTAATGTTCTTTTCCGGAATAATTAAATATAAGGCATCGTGGACCTTCCAGCCTGCATATATATTTGCGGCAGGGCTATTTGTTGTGGCACAGTTTTTCTTTTTGTTACCGGTGTTTTTGAGCGACCCTGAGCTTGGAGCTTTTGAATCAACAGTTATTGCGTTTTACAATACACTGCGTTCTTTTGCTATTGATATGGAGATATATGACGTGCTTGAGCTTCTGAGTGGACACAAGCTGTTACAGGCATATGCTGCATTTTACGCGATAGCTTCTCCTGTGATTACAGTTGGTGCGTTGTTATCGCTACTTAAAGACTACTTTGCCTCCATCAGGCTTAAGCTTAATAAAATGAACGAAAAAGTTAATGTGTACGTTTTTTCTAAGCTTAGCTTAGAATCCCTTACACTTGCTCAGGATATTAGAGAAAAAGCTATCGCAGAGATATACGGCGGGACAGATGTTGCTGATGAGCCTAAATGGAGAATTCGCCGTAAGCTGAGAAAGAGAATTCTGCTTGTATTTTGTGATGTTCCTAAAAAAGAAGAGGACGAAAATTTCAGCCTTTTAGAAAAAGCCTACGACCTTGATGCGTTGACTTTTAAAAAGGATATGTGTGCACTGAGAATTTTTGCTAATATAAAACTGCTTAAGGGCAAAAAAACTGGCGACAAGAAAATATGGTTTTTTGCTATCGGCGAAAACGACAACGAGAATGTTTCTAACACGCTGACACTTGTTAACAGGCTGACAAAGCTGATTGAAAACAGGAAGGAAAAAGTTAACTATAATAATATTCCTGATGTTAAGTTCTTTGTGTTCACGGTCTCTGATGAAAGCGAGAGATTGTTTGATAAGGCTATTCAGGAAAATATTGAAGGATTTTTTGCAAGAGAAAACTTCGACGGTCTTATCATCAGAGTTAACGAAACACGTTCGCTTGTATATAACCGATTGTATGATTACGGTAGCGAGATGTTTGCACCTCGTTCTAAAGATAGCTCACAAAAGCTGTTGAGTAAAAACCACATAACGGTACAAAAGCGAGTCAACGCTGTGGTTGTTGGTTTTGGTGGCTATGGTAGTGAAATGGTTAAGGCATTACCGTGGTACTGTCATATGAATCAGGAAAGTATTCAGATTGACGTTTTTGAAAAGAGCAAGGAAGCTATCGACAAAGTCGTTTACCGCTGTCCGTTAATGTTTGACAATGAGTTCAACGGAGCTTCTACAGGTACACACTTCAACTATAGCATAAAGATACACGAGCAAGTCGATGTTTTCAGCAAGGAGTTTGCACAGCAGTTCAAAGCATTGAAAGACGTAGACTATGTTCTTGTTGCCTTGGGTACTGATGAAGACAACATCACAGCCGCTATGCACATCAGAATGTTGTGTGAGAGAATGGGTGTAGAGCCTAAAATTGAGGCTGTAGTCTATGACACTAAGCACGCTGCTGCACTTAAGGATTTATCCATCCTTAAATATAATGCACAGCAGGATTCGGTTGAGCAAGTACATAGCTATAATATTGATTTTATCGGCGATATAAAGAGTTATTACAGCCTTGACAATATCCTGAAACCACAGTTGCACGAAGAAGCAAAAAAAGCTCACCTGCATTATTCCAGTACAAAAACACAGATAGAAAAAAGCTTGTTCTATACAAGTGATTATCACTATCGTTCATCACTCGGCCTTGCTATAAGAAACAAAGCAAGAGAAGAGATGGGATTTTTCAGCTTTCTTGAAAAAGATAAATCCGCTAAAGCTGAGGTTGAAAATACTGAACAAATAAGTGAAGATGTAAAAAAAGCTAAGGATGAAATAGAAGAGGCAAGAAAAAAGAAGCTTGCACAAGTTGAGCACCTTGGCTGGTGGCTGTGGATGCTTGCTGAAGGATATGAGGAAAATCCTGTAAGAAATGACCTTGCTAAACAGCACAAGGATATGACTGCTTTTGAAAACCTTGATTTAGTCGATATAAAGAAAGATTATGCTGTGTTGGGAATTGATTACGAAGATGAACCTATAGAAGAAACGGTTACACAGAAAGGTGATGCAAATGTATAATCCAAAACCGATAGATATAAGTGAGGTTGAGTTATCAGAAGACCTGCTTGAGCTGTCAGAAAAGCTCGCCGAAAATGTCCACGATGTATGGGCCAGTGGTAGGATTTCTCAGGGTTGGAGTTACGGCGAAAAGCGTGACGATGATAAAAAGCAGACGCCGTGTCTGGTACCTTACGATGAGTTGCCTGAAGTAGAAAAAGAGTATGACAGAAACACCGCTCTTTCCTCTATAAAGGCGATAGTGGCACTGGGATATAAAATTGTAAAAGAATAAGCTTTAAGCAATAAACGCAAAAGCCCGACTGAAAAGTCGGGCTTTTATTGTTGCTTATACTACTTGAGTTGGCTAAATTCTGCAAGGGTGAATTATTTTTTTGTGTGATTTTCAAAGATGCTTTCGATTTCTTTTCCCGAGAGATGGTTCTTTATCATAAGTTCCTCTACCAAAGCGTCGATTGCGTCTTTGTTTTCTGAAATAATTTTAACAGTTTCGGTCATTTCGTTTGATAAGATTCTGTTAATCTCAGCGTAAATATCAGCAGAGATGCCGTCTGAGGTTGATGACTGCGAATCTATAACAGCCAGTCCGAATTTTTCGCTCATACCATAGGTGCATACCATATGCTTTGCTGTGTTAGTAGCACTTTGAAGGTCACCGCTTGCACCCGTTGAGATTCCGTCCTCCTCGCCATAGTAAACGATTTCGGATGCTCTGCCGCCCAGTGAGGTTCTGATGTTGTTGTATAGCTCCTTACGGGTGTAAAGCATCTTATCCTCGTTATCGCTGTGTTGCATATACCCTCCGTGATTGCCACGTGCAACGATTGTCACATACGATGGAGTTTCGCCAGAGTACCAGCACATAAAGGCGTGACCTGCTTCGTGGCGTGCAACACGTGTTAGTGTAGCTTCGCTCCACTGTTTCTTTTGACCGCTGTTGAAGGATTCAAATGCTTCATCAAAGATTTTGTCAGTAACCTTAAGATTGCCGTCCTTTATAGCCGTTCTCATAGAAAGCTCGATGATTAAATCGAGCTGTGCAAGGCTCATACCTGTTGAGCGGATTGCGATGTTCAGGATTTTGTCTTCGCTTAAAGTGAAAACCTTGTTTTCATTGAATCTCATTTTGAGATACTTTATACGCTCATCGCGATTAGGAAGGTCAACGTAAATTTTTCTGTCAAAACGTCTTAAAACAGCAGGGTCAAGTTTTCGTTTACTTGATGCTTCAACGTCGTAGTTAGTGGCTGCGAGTACAAACACTGGCTTTGAGGTGTCGTTTTTGAAGCCGTCCATTTCAGCGAGCAGGGCAGTGAGAATTTCCTCGTTTGAGTGAGTAAACTCTGAGCCTGTTCTTTCTCGTGCGATAGTGTCAACCTCGTCAATGAAGATGATACACGGAGCGTATTTTCGAGCTGTGGCGAAAATATTGTGGAGAGTTTCAGGACCTTCGCCGACGTATTTTTTCAAAAACTGGTTGCCTTCTGCGGATATGAAGCTCACACCCGAAGTAGCGGCAACAGCTTTTGCGAGCATTGTTTTACCTGTACCAGGAGGGCCGTAAAGCAAAACACCCTTAGGGGCACTGATGCCTGTACCCATAAACTTTTTAGGGTTTTTAAGGTAATCGACAAAGAATTTAAGTTCGCTTTTAGCATCTTCGGCACCGATTATTTCGTCAAATGTTACGTCAGGCTTTGATAGATTGCTAAGGATGCTGTTTTTATCTTCAGCATCAACAGCGGTTGCTTTCTTTAAGTCAAACAGCTTGATATGTACTGTTGAGCCGTCACTGTCTGAGGTTTGTGCGGTTTCGTAAGTAAGGATGTTGTTGGCTCTAGCAAGAGTTTCGACGCTCTTTTGCTGGTAAAGCTCTTCACAGATGTTCTTAATATTTAGGCTGAATTCTTCACAGTCTAAAGACAAGTCTATAACACCTGATACGCCGTTTCTGTAGTACGAAACCTTTTCTTCATCATTGAGCTTATATTCATCTGTTATAAGGATGTACACAGGTGTATCAGTGTGATACGTTGTTATATACTGCAGAAAATCTCTTGCGACAGATAGTTCGTCCTCGAAATTCAGGTAATGGTTGCTTTTTAATTTGCCGTAGTTTAAGTCGAGCAAAATAACGTTGATGTCGTTTTCGCAGAGAATGGTTTTGCCTTTGTCGATATTCTGAGCTTCAAAAAATGTGAACTGTGGTGCATATTCTTTACACAAGGTGGCGTGCTTCCTTGAAGTAAAGGTAAGAATGTTCATCTGGTTTGTGTTGACAAACAGACTTTTGATTTCGTCCTTGTCAGCAGGGAGCTCGACGTCTACCTTGATATTATTTATGTCTTTAATCTGGGTGCTTGACTTGTCTGATGTGATGAGCCTGAATAGCTCAAACAACTCGTCAAAGAAGAACGCATC
The DNA here is from genome assembly GCA_017473955.1 of Ruminococcus sp. GTDB lineage: Bacteria > Bacillota > Clostridia > Oscillospirales > Acutalibacteraceae > Ruminococcoides. The sequence goes on from JAFUIK010000054.1 coordinate 12,490, forward strand.
TGCTCTGGCTTTGATAGTTCTGCCGTCAACCTTACCGCCTTCGGCAAGTAGCAGAGCAGTGTAAACATCTTCTGCGATTTCAATGTCGATGTCAAATTGCTCCTTAAAGCTTTTAACGTTTTTAGTTAGCTTGTTTTTAGCGATGTCTTTAAGAATAGGTGCAGGCAGATGGTTAAACATAACAACATTACCTGTTGCAAAACGTGAGCAGATAGCAGGCGGGAAGAATGGCACTCCTGTGTTAGGGTTGATATCCTTTTCAAGTGCCTTCAAGATAACCTTTTTTGACAGCAGTGACAGGTTGTGAGTATCGCTGTTCTCGTAGAGCTGTTTGCCCGCATTGGTGGTGAATATCAGGATAACATCCTTTAGTGACAGAGTTTTGTTTGAATGGTTGTCACGGACACGTCCTGCATCAAGGATCTGTAAAAACAGTTGGATAATGTTAGGGTGAGCTTTTTCGATTTCATCGAGCAACACGATGCTTCTAGGGTTTTCAGCAACAAATTTTGTGAAGTTACCGCTTTTTGAGCCTTGATAAATCGCACTTGTTCCTATGAATTCGTGAGCGGACTGATGATCACTGTACTCGCTCATATCGTATCTCTGGAACGGTATGTTAAGTAAAGAAGCAACAGTTTCAGCTAAAAAAGTTTTACCTACTCCCGGAGGGCCTGCAAAAAGGAAGATTGAACGAGGACGGGCTGTGTCGGGTTCTGATTTTGAGAGGAGCTCGCTTCTAAACAAGCCTGAAATGAACTGACTGATAGCGTATTGTTGTCCGAAAACCGTATTTGAAAGCGTTTTGTAGCTGTTTTTTACTTTATCTGTAAGCTCAGATAAAAAGCTCTTAGGGTCTTCATTTTCCTTTTCATCGGTTTTTGCTACAGCTTCTGTTGTTGTGCTGTTTTCACTTTTTGATTGTGTTGTGACGGTAACTTGAGGCTGTTCATTTTCCTCTTGTTTTATTGTGTTTTTAGGTGTTTCAGCAGTTTGGTCGGCTGAATTACCGTTAGCTGACAGGTAATCAGCGATAAAACCCTGAGGAGATTTTGTGATAGTTTCCAGTAGCTTAAGGGTTGATAGTTCGCTGTCTCCGTCGCTTTGGGCTGACGCTCTCGCCATATACACGTTTTTTTGGTATATAATGCTGTCTAATGGGGTGTCGCTGCCATCGCTTTTTATATGATTAACAATCGCTTCCCTAACGTTAGCGTATTTGTTAGTGCGATTAGGGAAAAGCTTGTTTAAGTACTCGGATAAGGAAACGAGTGAGTCAGGGTCTATAGTAATTCCAGCCTCACCTGTTACAGTGTCGATAACTGCCAAAAGAAACTTTGAGTCATTGACACTGGGGTTGTCATTGAGAGTTTTCGCATATTCGATGATTGCATCGAGTAAGCCATTGTTTTTAATTGCCATAATAACCTCACATAATTGTCAAAAATGTTAGATAAATAATATAAATATACTAATAAATTATACTTTTTTACCAAAGGTATGTCAATACAAAACACGAGCAAAATCGAGCCTGAACGTCAATAAAACAAAAAAGTCGTCACAAGGACGACTTTGATTGTGTGTATATTATGTAATATTTTAGCAAGGCTTTAGTGATTGCTCCAAAGTGAGCGGATACATTTTTGAAGTTCAGTAGGGTTCATATCCTGAAGGTTGTCAACAATACGTATTCCCATATCCTTTGCACGCTGAGAAAGGTGTAAAGAAAATGTGCTTTCTTTGCCCAACGCGGTTGCAACCAGAACTTTTCGGGCATATTTACCGCCGAATTTTGTAGCAACAGTATCCAGCTTGTACAGCTCATCAATTTCAACCTTTCCGTTTTTACATGAGACAAAAACAGGTACCATATTATGTGTCATAATGACATCGACTTCGTTTTCTATATCATAAATATCATCGGACTCGTGTATCTCTCCGTCCCAGTCGATGTGAACTCCATTGAGTACGTCGGTGTACACATAGTCACCGTGCTTGTCCTTTGCTTCCATAGCGGCGAGTGTAACCTCGAGCTCTAAAATGAGTCCCTCTTTTGTAAGACATTCTCTAACCTGTTCGTTTTTGTAGGTGATAGATAATGTATCCTTATCGCTGTTGTCAAAGGTGATAAGCCCATAGTATATTAAGCTGTTTATAATTCTGCTGTTATATATGTAGTTGTAGCCCGTACTCATAAGTAAGGAGGTCAGCTTGTCTATCGGAGCAATAGTTTTATATGGGTTGTCGTCGTGAACCCGCAGTCCTTGTGCGGCTTTGAATACTGCTATCTGGGTATTCCATTCGCGTGGATTGTGCCTGCAGATTTCCCACATTGCGTCTATGTCATCTCGAAAAGCATCTGTGAAATCCCACAGGTGGGTGCCTATTTTTGAGTCATTTTCATAAGATACTTTACCTCCAAACAGGCTGATGTATTCCTCAACGGTAAGCTCGGGTATGTTTTCTATATCAATCACAGTACCGTCATTGTCGCAATCGTAGATTTTGTTGGTTCTTAGGTTGAAGCGGTGCATCTGGATGTTCATATCCCTATATTGGTGGAAAACTATTCCAACAGCAACTAGCATAAGCTCATCGCCACCGGTTAAGTCAAAAACACAATCGTCGTAGGTTTCGACTATCTCGCACAGTAGATCCACGATTTTTACAAGGCTGTTTTTGTTGACAGCCTTCGGGATGAATTCAATTTCTTTTCCTCTTTTTAAAAAGAAGTCCTCGTAACGCTTTTTGTGAGTGCATAGAGTTTTTATGTTATCGCCAATAAGTATAACTCTGTCGGGTGTGCTTACAAGACACGCACATATATTTTCGGGTGGATTTTTATCGAAAAGTTCTATGAATGTCACGGATAAACCTCCTAGGCTAGAACACTGTGATTATAACTTGCATTTAATTATATAATTTCTGCGAGTTTTATTGCACCGTTTACAAGGTAGGTGATGTTTTCTTCGTCATAGACGGTGTCGCGTGAGGTGTGGATGCGGTTCATATAAAGCGTTTTTGTAAGCATAGAAGTTTTTAAAGCGGCAACACCGATACCACCCTTAAAGTTTGCGTTATCAGACGGGTAGAACACGCCTTTTTCGGCAACGTCTACCGTGATGGTGTCGGTCGATTTGAACGCGTGGAGGAGTAAATCCTTGTACTTTTTTGTGGTTTTCTTTAAAGCAAAGAGAATAGTCTTGCCGTCACTAACACAGTCAAAGTTAATAACAAGCGTGTTGTTTCTGATATCCTTGTGATTTTTAGCGAATGAAGATGAGCCGAAAAGTCCTGCTTCTTCCAAATCAAAAAACACAAACGCTACTTTGTCACGTTGGTTGTCAGGGAGTGAAGCCATAATATCCAAAAGCGTAGTAACACCCGAGGTGTTGTCGTTAGCGGTGTGCTTGTTTGCAGGGCCTAAGATAAGGAGGAAAAGCATCACAAAGTAGACTAAAAAAGCGATGTCAATACCTGCATCAGTCGCGGTCATATCGTTTATGCCGAGGTTCATCATAATAGCTGTTGCGAGTATGCCGACAATTCCTGATACCACAAAAAAGCCTGCAACTATTAGCAACTGATAGAGTGCGTAAATCAAAAAGTTTTTCGGCGTGATAAAGTTAGGAAAGAACATCTTTGCACAGGTGTCGTAGTGAGCGGTGTATAATACCTTTGCTTTATCAGCGTTTCCAACAACGATATTTCTTGCACCGAACGTGCCTTTCTCAATTTTTGTTTCATAGCCAAGATTTTGAGCTACGGTTTTAACGTATTCTATAAAAGCGGTGCGTTGCTTTTTGGATTTTCTCACTTGATATTTTTCGAAAACTTCTTTTGTGGTTTGTGTCATTTTAAATCTCCCTTTGGTATGTGCTTAAGATTTTCTGCATAATTTGTCAAAATAACCATTTATATTAAATCATAATTCAAGTGAGTTTTCAACATCGGGTTTGAGCTGAAAAAATAAAATTACTACAATTTTCAAAAAATTGCATAAAACTATGCAATTTTTATGGCTTTTTTAGGGATAGGTGAAAGGGTGTTTGCTCTTAACATAATTTTGGAGTTGGTTTTATGGCAAAGAGAAGATGTATCTCTGTTGATGTATACGAGAATAATGATTTTCTCGATTTGAGCGATAGTGCTAAGGTGTTATATACGGCATTTATTCTGCACACCGATGATGACGGATTTATTATAAATCATCGCACAGTAATGCGTTTGCTTGGGTCGTCGCAAAATGTGTTGCAGGAGCTTTTTGATATCGGTTTTGTTATGGATGTTGGTGGGGTGTTGGTTATTAAGCATTGGTATATACATAACAGAATTCAGCCAACACGCAAGGTGGATACAATTTATCAAGAACAGCTAAATAGGCTTTATGTCAATGATTGTAAGGAGTATGAGCTGTTACCTGTTGTTTGTCAACAAAATGTTGACCTAATATAATATAACTAAACCTAATTCAATATAAGTAAATAAAAGATAATCAAATTAAAAATAATCAAATGTAATCGAAGGGAATTGTAAGGGGAAACATTTGGGTGCAAAAATTGCATAGTCACGATGTTGAAATGTTGAAAACTTTGATTTGCTGAACAATTGTAGTGTTAGTAGTTGAAATAATGCTTATCTGTTGATACAATATGTTTATATGAAACTAAACGGAGGGTTTAGAAGATGAGCGTTATTGGTAAGCAAATCAAGAAGTATCGTGTGGCTAAAGGGATAACACAGGAACAGCTTGGTCAGTTGGTAGGTGTTACTACTCAGGCGGTGTCAAAATGGGAGCGTGGAGGTACACCTGATGCAGAGCTGTTGCCAAGGCTTTCGCAGGTGCTTTCTGTCAGCATTGACGTGCTTTTCGGACGTGAGGAGCAGAGCTTTATGACATCAATCACACGTAAGCTCAGCGAAATGCCGATTGAAGAAGCATATCGCTTTGCGTTTGCTATTTGCTGGGCAATTGAAATTGGGTTAATGCAGGACAAGTCAATTCCCGATGATTATATGAATGAGTTTATTGACCACTTTGAAATAAAGGCTGATGAAACTGATTATTTTTCGAAGATTATGAAAGACGGCGGTGTTTCGACAGCCAGAGTTTCGCCTGATTTTCGCTACTTCTTTTTGATGGTTGAGCCGAAAGAGAGTATTAAAGACAGTCTTGCTGATATTGATACTTTGCATAAAGTGTTCGAGGTTTTTGCAGACAAGAAGCTTTTACGCATTATCTTTTATATGTACTCAAGGCTTAATACGCCGATTGCTACTTCGCTGATTAGCAAGAACACTGGTATGGATAGCAAAGAGGTTGACCGTTGTATGGAAATACTGTGTGTAAATAATCTTGCTGTACGAAACGTTGTGGCAACCGCTGAAGGAGAAATTAACACATATATGTTCAATCAGGAAAGCTCGGTTATTCCGCTGTTGTGCTTTGCTGATGAAATTGCCAAGAGGGATTATCGCGATTTTATATGGGATTTGAATCGCTCTAAGCCTTTGTTAAAATAAACCGTAAGTTTAGTTTATCTCGCTTTGGTTGAAAGTATAAACAATTGGTTGCTTGTTACTGTGCTACTATGGGTTTATAATGATAGCAGTATGTAAAAGGAGATTGTTGTTATGAAAAACTTATTTGCTATTATATTGAGCTGTGTGTTGGTGCTTTGTGTAACAGCGTGCTCCGGTGGTGACACCAAAAGTACCGAAGCCACACAGACTGAAAGCGTGACTGTAACTGATGAAATGAAAGCTAAAATGGATGGTGAGCTGAAAAAAATCGACTTTGAGGGCATTATCTGTATCACTCACAACGGTGAGGTTGTTTATGAATCTGTCAGTGGTGAGGATGAAAAGGGCAACGCTCTGACACTTGACTCACCGATGTATATTGGTTCTGTGTCAAAGCAGTTTTGTGCTACAGCGATTATGATGCTCAAGGAACAGGGTAAATTAAGCGTGGATGACACACTCGAAAAGTATTTTCCTGAATTTGAGTACGGCAAGGATGTAACGATAAAAAACTTGCTTACAATGCGTTCGGGAATTGTTGAGTTTTCATTTGCGGATGAAGTTACTGACGAGAGCAGTGAAGAAGAAATTTTTGACAGTATGAAAAAATACGTTTTCAGCTGTGAGCTTACTTTTGAACCTGATAGCAAGCACGAGTATGTGAACACTAACTTCATTTTGCTTAGTGATATTGTTGAGCAGGTGTCGGGTAAAAGCTACAATGATTTTATAAGAGAGAATGTTTTCACACCACTTGAGATGACAAATTCAGGCTTTGCGAGTGAAGTGGAGGACTCCCCGTATTATTCAAAACACCTTACTTGGGACACTCTTCACGACGGCAGGGTTGAGGCTGTAGTTGCGAGAGGTGCAGGTGACATCGTGACAACTGCTCCTGATATGGAAAAATGGATGACAGGACTCTGTGGCGGTAAGCTTATTTCAAAGGAAAGCTATGAGGAAATGACAGCGAATTACTCACCTGATAACAACTATGAGTACGGTTATGCTTTACAGGGAGCGTATGGCAGTGGTGTTTCTCACGCGGGGCGTATCGGCACATATACAGCGTTTGACTATATAAATGCTGAAAAGGGTTTCAACCTGTTTGCTGTAACAAATAAGGTTAATACGAAGATTGTGAACCTGCCGTTTGCGATGCTGGGCGATTTGATGAAATAATAACACTAATTTGTTGGTATATGGGCGAGGATGAGTTTTCATCGTCGCCCTTTTTTGTGATTGCAGGAAAAAGAAAATCAGTTGACTAAATTACTCTGTGGATATATAATGATTATCAAACGGTGCGAGCTTTTGGATGAGTCAGCACCACCATGTTTCCGGGTGTGGCGCAGTTTGGTAGCGCGCTTGAATGGGGTTCAAGAGGCCGCAGGTTCGACTCCTGTCACTCGGACCAACAAAAAGACCTCTTTTGTCTACTGGACAAAAGAGGTCTTTTTGAATGATGTTTGCCTTCGGCAAATGATGTCGTTTTACTAATGATGCCGCTGACGCTAATGATGTCGGCTTCGCCTAATGTTTTGTGGCAAACATCGCATCATTGCGACCAACGGGAGCAACATCATATTTGCGAAGCAAATGCATCATGTCGCCGCAGGCGATGCATCATTGAAATATGCTGAATTTTATGATATAATTAAGTAAAAGGAGGCGATTTTGTGAAGGAAAATAAGCTTGCAGAACTATCAATGGAGTTTTCTGTGGATATTATAAACCTTGTAAGGCAACTAAAAGAAAATCGGGAAGCCATTATTTCTAACCAAATCGGCAGAAGCGGAACGAGCATCGGTGCCAACATCCACGAAGCGCAGTACGCACAAGGCAAGAAAGACTTTGTTTCAAAACTTGAAATCGCCTTAAAAGAAGCAAGTGAAACGGGTTATTGGCTTGAGTTGTTGCACAGAACCAACTACATTGACGAGCAATCATATAAATCGCTTTCTGCAAAGTGTACTTCCTTGCGTGTAATGCTGATTGCTTCCTGCCGAACCGCAAAGGAGAATACGAAATGATAGGTCCGATCGTTACCGTAACTGTTGACAGGCCTCTGGGCAGTTATCATCCTGAGCATCCGGACATATATTATCCAATAAACTATGGCTATATTGAAGGGACAATGGCTGCAGATGGTG
>JAFUIK010000055.1 GCA_017473955.1 Ruminococcus sp.
CGATTAAAGCATCACAATCAGCAGAATGAACCATACAAGCTTGTTCAATAGTTTCGCCTCTTGCTGAAGGACAGCCTAAACAGTGCATACCCATCTCAAGGAAAAATTGAGCAGTTTGAGGGTACTGGTCAAGCACATCGCCGATGATAGAATTTTTTGTTACCTTATCCATAATATAAACCTCCAAAATTAGTTTAAAATAATATATTTAATATACCACACAAAAAAACAAAAAACAACAGTTTCAAATATAAGTCGGATTTAGCTTGTTAATATCAAAAAGAAAACGGCGTCCGATTTCTCAGACGCCGTGAAAAAGCGATATTATGGTGTTGTGCGGTATATCTTAAGCTTCTTCTGCTTCTTTCTTCTTTGCAAAGCATTCGCTGCAATAGTAGTCCTTACCTTCCATTGGTCTGAATGGAATAGTAGCCTCACCACCGCACTGTGCGCATGTTGTAGTGTGCATCTCGCGAGCTGACTTAACAGCATTCTTGCGAGCAACTCTGCAAGCCTTGCAACGCTGTGGTTCGTTTACGAAACCTTTTTCTGCATAGAATTCCTGTTCGCCTGCTGTGAATACAAATTCAGCACCACAATCTTTGCAAACCAGAGTTTTGTCTTCGTACATAGTGTAACCTCACTTAAAAAAAATTATAAAATCCCGCGACGGAATTGCACCGCCAAGAACTTTTCGGGATAGATAGCTATTATTTAGACAGCTTTTTGCGGATGCGATACAAAGCGTTGTCTACAGCCTTTTGTGTAATAGCGAGCTTTTCGGCAGATTCCTTATAGGAGTAACCCGAAAGGTGCAAAGCAAGAACGCTTTTCTCTAAGGAAGAAAGTGTGCCGTCAATTTTTGTGTAAACGCTGTTTAAAAACTCCTTTATTTCAAGGGTTTCCTGCATAGTCATAACTGTTATATCCTCAACAGCATTTAATGAATCGTCGATAGGCTCGATGTTGCTTTCAGGCACACGAAACTTAGCTTTTGAAAGACGGCTTATGGTGCGAAAACGGTTTTCAACGCACAGCATAGCGTAATTCTTAAAAGACATACCGCCACTTGCATCAAAGGTTCTGCACGCAAACATAAAGCCTATAAGGCCTTCCTGCATAATATCCGAGTGCTCGTATCCGTCGGCACAATTGCGGAACTTGGACGCGATTGACGCGATTAGTCCTATGTATCGTACACACAAGCTCTCAAACGCTTCATTAGCGAGCGTTCCTCCTGATTTTATGAAGCCGACTAAAACAGCATCTGTGCATTTTTCAAAAGAGCAGGATGCTTCGTTCATCGTCGTCACCTCACAAATACACATATCTATGATATATGATACAACCAATTACAGAAAATGTCAACAGAAAGTTAGTTTTTCTTAACAAAATTGCAAAAGATGATAATAACTATTGTGCAAAATATACAACTTTTTGTCATATACTTTTTCTTTGTGTCGAAGCGTGAAGTGTGGTATACTAAAATTTAAAGGAATCGATGACGAGATTATGCTGGGAGATGTAAAATTTGGTAGTGAAATGTAACAGCTTTGGGCTGTTTGGTATAGATAGCTTTTGTGTTGAAGTTGAGGCGGATGTCAGCCGAAGTGTACCGTCGTTTGATATAGTCGGACTTCCTGATGCTTCCGTTAAAGAGAGTAAGGACAGGGTGCGTTCAGCACTTGTTAACTGTGGGATGGAGTTCCCGCCTGCCAGAATTATAATAAACCTTGCTCCTGCTGACAGAAGAAAAGAAGGCCCTGTGTACGATTTGCCGATACTTGTGGCTTTACTTCAGGCAACAGGACAAATAGGTGCTGATTTAGAAGAATGTGCGTTTGTCGGAGAGCTGTCATTATCGGGTGATGTAAGACGTATTAACGGTGTGCTTTCAATGGCGATAAAAGCCTCACAAAGCGGTATTAAAAAGCTTTTTGTACCTTTCGATAACGCATTGGAAGCGGCTGTTGTAAAAGATGTTGAGGTGTATCCCGTTAAAAACGTGTTCGAGCTTGTTGACCACCTTAAAGGCAGAGGCTATATTGAAAAAACTAACTATAATTTTGAGTGTATTAACAAAGCGTCGGATGTGCTTGATTTTTCACAGGTTAAGGGGCAGTATGAAGCAAAGCGTGCGTTGGAAATCGCCGCTGCAGGCGGACACAATGTTTTGCTTATAGGCCCTCCGGGTTCGGGCAAAAGTATGCTCGCAAAGAGAATGAGTACAATACTTCCTAAGATGACCTTTGATGAAATGATAGAAACAACGAAAATTCATTCTGTTGCAGGTCTTGTTAATGACAATCAAGGGCTTATTACCAACCGTCCGTTTCGTTCTCCGCATCATTCGGTGTCTGCTGTCGGGCTTACGGGAGGCGGAACCGTTCCGCGTCCGGGTGAAATTTCACTGTGTCACAACGGTGTGTTGTTTTTGGATGAGTTGCCCGAATTTAACCGTTCGGCTCTTGAAGCCTTGCGACAGCCTGTTGAGGATTCAAAGGTTACCATAAGTCGAGCGATGGGCAGGCTGACTTATCCGTGCTCGTTTACTCTTATTGCCGCGATGAATCCGTGCCCTTGTGGTTTTTATAACCATCCCGTAAGGGAATGTACCTGTACCGAAGACGCTGTAAGAAGATATTTAAGTCGAATTTCAGGACCGCTGTTAGACCGCATTGATATCCACGTCGAAGTGCCGGCGGTTGATTACGACGATTTAACATCAAAAGCTCAGGAAGAAAGCTCAAAGAGTATTAGAGAGCGTGTTAACAAAGCGAGAGCTATTCAAACCGAGCGTTATAAAGGCACAACGATAAGCTGCAACGCTAATCTTGACGCATCAATGTTTTCTCAGGTATGTGTTGTTGATGACAGAGCGAATATGCTGCTCAAAAATGCTTTTGACAAAATGGGACTTACTGCTCGTGCTTATGACAGGATACTTAAGGTTGCCAGAACTATTGCTGACCTTGAGGGTAGCGAAATCATAAAAAGTAACCATATAACTGAGGCTATTCAGTTCCGTTCACTCGACCGAAAATACTGGGGAAGGTAACACTGTCAGCTTATGCATCTGTGAAATTCACCATGTAGTGAGCGATTATTTGTGATTTAGAGAAATAAATATAAAAATTTAGATAGGCTACTTTTATCTTTTACATACAAGTTGACTAAATTTTTTGACAATCGGTATTTTCAGTTGACTTTGAGTCGCTTTTGTATTATCTTATACATAGATAATGGAATGTTCTGCCTTGATGTAGAATACTGTTTCGGGAAAATTTTCCGATTTCCTTTATTTTCAGCCATAATTCTTGTTTATGGTTGATGTGTTTTTTGATTATGAGAGATACCATATATAAATATTAGGAAGTGTACAGATTTTGGAGAAATTTGTAGTTAACGGTGGCAATAAGCTTTTCGGCGAAGTAACTGTCAGCGGTGCAAAAAACGCAGCTGTAGCTATTATCCCTGCTGTTATTTTGTGTGATGAGCCATGCCGTATCGAAAATATACCTAACATCAGCGACGTTACTCTTATCGCAACTATTTTGCAAGAGCTTGGTGCTGTTGTTACACGAGTAAATAAATCAACTTTAGATATCGACCCGCGTCCTATCAACACCTTTGTTGCAACACAGGATTCGGTTAGAGGAATGCGTGCATCTTACTATCTGCTCGGAGCTTTGCTCGGCAGATTCCACAACGCTAAGGTAGCCTTACCGGGTGGATGTAACTTTGGTGTGCGTCCTATCGACCAGCACTTAAAGGGTTTTGCCCTTATGGGTGCAAAAAATGAGCTTATTAATGGTGCAATTATCGAGTCGACAAGTGAGCGTAGACTGCACGGTGCGAGAATTTACTTTGATACCGTATCTGTCGGCTCAACTATGAACATCATCCTTGCCGCTGTTAAGGCTGAGGGTCAGACTATAATTGAGAATGCCGCTAAAGAGCCACATATCGTAGACTTAGCAAACTTCTTGAACTCTATGGGTGCTAACATCCGAGGTGCAGGTACCGACGTTATCAAAATCCGCGGTGTTGAGTACTTAAAGGGTATAACATATTCAATTATTCCTGACCAGATTGAAGCAGGCACATATATGGCTGCTGCCGCTGCTACAAGAGGTAAAATCACAGTCAGAAATATCACACCAAAGCATCTTGACAGTATTTCTTCAAAGCTTAGAGAAATGGGCGTTGAAATCGAAGAATACGACGAGGCGGTTGTAGTAGATGCTACAAAGCGTCCGCTTAACAGAGTCAACGTTAAGACTATGCCTCATCCGGGTTTCCCAACCGACTGTCAGCCACAGTTTGCTGCACTGCTTTGTTCGGTTAACGGCACATCTATTATGAACGAGAGTGTCTGGGACAACCGTTACCAGTATATCGCTGAGCTTGTTCGAATGGGTGCTAAAATCTCAGTCGAGGGTAGACTCGCTATCATTGAGGGCGGTCCGATACTGACAGGTGCTCCTGTTAAGGCTACTGACCTTAGAGCGGGTGCGGCTATGATTATTGCGGCACTTATCGCAGAGGGTACAACTTATATTTCAGGCATCAGCTACATTGAGCGAGGCTACGAGGACGTTGTTAGTAAATTTCAAGCCCTCGGTGCTGATATCAAGAAGATTTACATTCCTGATAACGATGACGTTGCTACAACAGCATAAAACTTTCAAAGGGTACAGTCAGTACCCTTTTGTTTTTATATAACACAAGGAGATTTTATGGCGAAAATTGTTCCGCTTTTTTCCTCCAGCAGAGGAAACAGCTACTATATCTCCGGCAACAACGAAGCTATTTTAGTTGACGCCGGTAAGAATTGCAAACAGCTTGAGCTGTCATTGCTCCAAAATGAAATAGACACTAAGACAATCAAGGCGGTTTTTGTTACTCACGAGCACACCGACCACTGCTCGGCTTTGAAGGTTTTTGCTAAGCGTTATGATTTGCCGATTTACGCAACAAGAGGTACACTGGATGCACTTGTGAAAGGCGAGAAGGTTGATAAAAACGCAAAGCTTTTTGCGATTGAAAACGAGGTCGTGCTTGGTGATATGCGTATAAAACGTGTATCTACATCTCACGATGCTTCAGAGAGCTGTGGTTATTACATAGAAACTGCCGATAATCGTAAATGCTCGGTTGTTACAGATACAGGCTTTTTGACAGCGGATGCTTTGACTGCTCTTAAAAATTCGAACGCCGTTGTGATTGAGTCGAACCACGATGTTGAGATGCTCAAAAACGGACCGTATCCGTTTATACTCAAAAAGCGTGTGTTGTCACCAACAGGACATCTTTCGAATGTAGATTGTGCCAAGGTGTTGCCACTGCTTTTAGAAAGCGGTGTGACACGTTTTGTGCTTTCGCATTTGAGTCAGGAAAATAATACTCCGCGAATTGCACTTGATACTTCCGTTGCGGTTTTAAACTCATTTGGTGCTGTGCGTGAGAATGACTATACAATAATGACCGCCCCCGTTGAAACAAACGGCAAGTCGGTAATTTTTTAAAGGTAAATACTATGTTGAATGTTAATATAATTTGTGTTGGCTCTATTAAGGAAAGGTTTTTTAACGACGCATTAAACGAGTACAAAAAGCGACTGCAAAGGTACTGTAAGTTTAATATAATTGAACTTAATGAAGAAAAAATAACTGATCAGGAAACACAGGCTCAGATTGATAAAACCTTATTAAAAGAGGGCGAGAGAATTCTCTCTAAAATATCAAAAAGCGACTATGTAATTGCTATGTGTATTGAGGGTAAACAGCTTTCTAGCGATGAACTTTCACAAAAGCTTTCTGACATTTCGATGACTAGCGGTACTGTTGATTTTATAATCGGCGGTTCGTGGGGGTTGTCAAGTGATGTTAAAAACCGAGCTGACTTTAAGCTGTCAGTGTCAAAAATGACATTTCCTCACCAGCTTTTCAGAGTAGTGCTAAGTGAGCAGATTTACAGAGCTTTTACAATTACGGCAAACGCCAAATATCATAAGTAAATTATAGTAAGTAATAAGGAGGTTAATAAAATGGCACTTGACGGAATGATGTTGAGTTTAATAAAGGACGAGTTAAAAGAAGAGCTTATTGACGCTCATATAAGCCAAATTCACCAGCCGAGTAAGGATGAGCTGGTTATTAACTTCCGTACAAAAAACGGGGCTAAAAAGCTATTGCTAAGTTGCAGAGCTGACTGTGCGAGGGTGCACTTTACTGAAAACGCTCCCGAAAATCCGCCTACTCCGCCGATGCTTTGTATGTTGCTTAGAAAGCGTCTGTGTGGTGGCAGACTTCTTGATATTCGTCAGATTGAGTTTGAACGAATTTTGTTCTTCGATTTTGAGGCTACAAACGAAATAGGTGACAGAGAACGCCTTACTCTTTGCATCGAGATAATGGGCAGATATTCTAATATCATCCTCATTGATGAAAAAGGCTTGGTTATTGATGCTGTTAAGCGTATTGATATCACTATGACCAGTGAGCGTGTTGTGCTTCCAAAAATCGAGTATACTATTCCTCAAAAACAGGATAAGCTAAATATCTTAGATGATAGTGTCAGCGATATTCTAAACGCTATCGAAAACAGTGAAAAGTCGCTTGATAAAGCAGTGTTATCAAGTGTGCAGGGTATTTCGCCTATCATTTGTCGCGAAATTGAGCACCGAGTTTTCGAGGGTAGTTCGCTTGAAAAAGAAATAGAACATTTAGCAAGTGTTTTAAGAGATAAAAAAAGCACCCCGACTATGGTGCTAAAAGACGAGAGCACTCCGTTTGATATAACATTTGTGCCTATTGCTCAGTATGGCGAACAAATGAAAACAAAGCAGCTTGAAAGCTACTCGAAACTTCTTGACAGCTTTTACTATCAGCGTGATATGGCTGTGAGAATGAAGCAGAGAAGTATGGATTTACACAAGCTCGTCACAAATATGATTGAGCGATTGACCAAGAAAATCAACATCCAGAAAGCCGAGCTTAAAAAGAGTGAGAACAGGGAAGAACTTAGAATTAAGGGAGATTTGCTACAAGCTAATTTGTATAAAATCAGCAAGGGTGCTATGTTTGTAGAGGTTGAGAATTTCTACGAGGAGAATTCCCCTACTATGCGAATTGTGCTCGACCCAAGTATTACTCCGGCACAGAACGCACAGAAGTTTTATAAAGCCTACGCTAAAGCTAAAACTGCTCAGCAGATGCTCAAAATCCAGATTGAAAAAGCCGAGCAAGAGCTACAATATATGCTTAGCGTTCAGGACTTTTTGTCTAGAGCACAAAGCGACAAAGAGCTTTCACAAATTCGTTTGGAGCTTGTTGAACAGGGTTATATCAAAGAGCACAGAAAGGGCAAGCAAAAGGCTCCTAAAGCTTTGCCGCCGCTTGAATTCAAAACATCGGACGGCTTCACGGTTTTAGTTGGCAGAAATAACAAGCAAAATGACCAGCTAACACTGAAAACAGCAAGTAGATTTGACTATTGGTTCCACACAAAGAATATCCACGGCTCGCACACTATCGTGCTCACAGAGGGTAAGGAGATAAGCGACACTGCGATTTTAGAGGCTGCACAGATTTGTGCATACCACAGCAAGGGTAAGGAGTCATCTCAGGTGCCGGTTGATTACACAATAGTTAAAAACGTATCTAAACCAAGCGGTGCAAAACCGGGTAAGGTGATTTACGATTTTTACAACACTGTATATGTTACGCCGAAGTTGCCGCAAACCAATAAATAATTTTTTATATGTGAAACCAAATCATAGGTTTAAAGCGTTTTATTTATATAAAACTTTTAAGGGGATAAACTATGAAAAAAGATGTTAAGCTTTACAATATGATATTGCCGACGTTTATGCTTTTGACTATGCATCCGCTGATGTGGATTTTCTCGCTGACTGGTAACTTTGTTATTGATTCAGTAGTACTTTTACTAGTGTCGCTGATTGTGTTCAAAAAGCTCGACGGAAAGTTTTACAAGAAGAATATTCTAAAAGTTTGGGGACTTGGATTTTTAGCGGATTTTATAGGTGTAGGATATCTGTTGTTATTAGACGATATAGGATGGAAGTACATTATGGAGTTTGAAGAAAGCGATAGCTTTATCTATAACCTTATGATGGATATGCATCTGGTTACATTTGGTCAAGAGTATGCAACTGTTGGTAGTAATTTATTTTTGCTATCAGGAATTCTGCTTGCCGCAGTTGCAATATTCCTGTTAGACTATTTCATAGTATTCAAAAAGACCGATATGACAAAAAAGCAAAAAATGATTTCTGCTTTGATGTTCGCTGTTCTTACAGCTCCGTATACATACTTTATACCTGAAGAAAGCTTTGACTGGTATTTTGCATTGTTTAGACTTGGCGGCGTATAAAGATGATATAAATAAGAACGAGCACCGAGAGTTTTGTTCTCGGTGCTCGTTTTGCTATGTTGTTTATTTTAATTCAACTATTGTAACGCCTGCTTCGCCCTCACCAAATGTACCTAAGCGGAATTTTTTAACCGCTTTGTGAGTCTTTAAGTGGCGGTGGATTTCAGCACGTAACACGCCTGTGCCCTTACCGTGGATAACGGTTAAATTGTGGGTGTTAGTTAAGATTGCCGTGTCGATTGCTTGGTCAACTGCAATGATAGCTTCAATTGCGGTTTGACCTCTTAAATCAATTTCAGTTTCGGCACGTGCTGAAACTGATTTTGTAACCTTGCGTTCAGGACGTTTTGGAACGGTTACCTTTTCGTCATTTAATAGTCGCAGGTTAGAAAGCGGAACTCGTGTTTTGATGA
>JAFUIK010000056.1 GCA_017473955.1 Ruminococcus sp.
ATTTGGGTGTTCAGGTGCTTTGAAATACTGTTCATATGGTAGCTGTGGTTCTTTAGCGTGGACTCTGATAAACCCTTGGCTGACTGAGCATCAATGAACAGTTCAAACACATCTGAAATTGTCCTTTTCGTGTACACATTCGTAGAGATTTTCTTCATAAAACTTCACCGCGTCCTTAACATAAATCACAGCTTCAAGGACAAGGTCTGTTTTCTAAAAGGAAATTAGCGTAAAATCTTGATTTTAGGATGTTTCAAAGATTAAAGAAAGTTGTAGCAAACTCTTAAAAACTCAGTAATAATCAAGATGAAAATAACTATTGAAATTTTTTTAAAGGTGTGATATTATACTCTAGTACGTTAATGTACGCAAAGTTAATACGCTGATATGGCTCAGGAGGCAGAGCACGTCCTTGGTAAGGACGAGGTCACCGGTTCGAATCCGGTTATCAGCTCCAGTTTTAAGCGTCCGAGGTGCGTAGCCCTCACAAAGTCGAGGTCGAGTCTGTATTTCTGCAGTTGACATAGTCAAACGAAAGAAATCAATGCGAGACTGTGGACTTTTGAGGAGAAGCGGAGCACAACGAGGCGTGATATCGGTAAGGACTCCTTTTTGGAGTCCTTTTTTATTTGTGTGTCTGTAAAAACGGATTCGATTATTAGCGAGTGAAACGAGCAGGGCTCCCGAAAAGGTGCAACCTTTTTGGGAAGAGGACGAACCTCGACGCGAGTAGGCAAATGCTACCGCAATTTGCAACGAGCACAGAGAGTGAGGACGAGGTTATCAGCTCCAGAAACCGCTTAGACAAGCCCTTTTTAGGGAGTGCCCAAGCGGTTCTTTTCATTTATAGCCTATTTGATGTTTATTTTGGGTTTTGTTTGATTATTTTTTAGCTGTATTGTATTATGTAAGAGAATTTCGTTTGAGGTGATTTTATGCCGTTGCAAATAATTCGTCAGGATTTTAAATTATTACAGTAAATTGTACAAAAGTGTTTACATTCGTACGCTATAGGTATACAATTATAATGTGAAAATGTCGTATTGTTTGATGTGCTTACGACGGTAAGGAGGACATATATGAAAAGCAGAATTAATAAACTGATGAGTCTTTTGCTTGTTTTGTGCATGCTGTTTTCAGTGTTTTCTGTTAATTTAACAGTTTACGCACAGGATACAATAACACCTAAGGCTACACCGACGGTTGAAATCGTCAGCTTTATGCGTGGGGCTCAGAGCGATTTGCGTTCTTCTGAACTTTTAGAGGCACGACTAACGGGTTATGACGGTAACCCTTATGAGCTTACCTATAAATGGGAGAGCACACTCGGCACATATCTGTATGTGTACAACTCTCACAATATGTACTATATCGATGGTACCGACGGGGAGGTTGAGATTTACAACAGTAAGATTGCAGCCAGCACCAATATGGCAGGTCGTACATACAAAGACAGCTTTACGGGACAGGGCTACTGCTGGGCTGCTATTTATGGTTCCAACACCTCAGGTACCGGTTCCTCTATTGCTGATAACAATGCATACAACGGCACCATCAAAGTAACGGTTTATGATAATAACGGCAATGAAATTGCGTCAGATTCTCACACGGGTACTGTAACAAGTTCCGGTATTTTGTGGTGGCAGACATATAATTACAGCGGTATCGTTGACTATAACCTTTCAAGTGATATAGACAATGTTACTATCGGCTTGTTTGAGGGTGACACACGTAATGTAAAAGACCTACTCGGCGAGTCTGCTATTGTTCACATCACTTGTGTAGAAAGTGATGTTACCAGCGGAAGAATCATCAGCGGTGATGACCATATTACGCTAACCAAAAATGGAGATTACTTTATTACCGGTGATGTAGCGGGAACAAGCACTTCTTCTACAGGTGATGCACAGGTACAGCTTTCAATAACAAAAGACACCTGTAAGTTCCATGAAAAAACAAGCGGTACTGCTACAACTACAGTATATGTATTCAAAAAGCCTACCACAAAAACCACAGCATATACACTTACTCTTGTTGATAACCTTGATTCACGCTGTCGCTACTTTATTGATGGTAAAGAAGGCGTGAAACAAGATGACGGTACTATCCTGTTCGATGGTCTTAATCCTAACACTCAGTATATGGTAGAAGTGCGTGGTGAATACAAAGACCAGAGCAACACAGAAAAGTATGCTTATGCCTACGTTTACGATACAACGGAGCCTATCTACAATGGTATAGTAGAGGTTTATCTTGATGGTGTATACGACTCAGTAACTCATACAGCGAGCGGTACAAAGGTTAACCTTGAAGATGTATCCGAAAACTCTACAATTTATGCTAAAAATATAGATGGAGGAGAGTTTGTTGAGCTTAAGAAGGTATCAAGTGCAACAGGTACATACTCAAATGTGCTTGACGAAGGCTCATACAAGCTTTACTATACAACTGACGAGTCAACAAAGATTGACGACCAGTTGCTTATTATGCACAACGCTGACAGAACCAGATACCTGTTCTACAATTCTGTTACATACAAAGATGATAGCACTCAGCTCAAAAAAGAGTACCACGTAACAGGTTCTTCTATTGATGTGTGGGATGAAGTTCCTGAAAAAGAAGGCTATGTTTTCACAGGCTGGAAAGATGAAAACGAAACTATATATAGCAGTGGCGATGTGCTTACTCAGAATATCGGTGAACCATACGTTTTAGAGGCACAGTGGGAAGAAGGCATTGATGTTTATGTAAACTTCGCCATCAACCATATAGCTAAAAACAATGGTCACTACCTTGATGATTCTGACAGACACGATGTGTCTTTTGACCTTATGTCAAGACCACAAGGCAGTGATGGTAACTACACAGATGTTTTTGATGCTCCTGTTACACTGCTCTGGAATGGTACAGACGCTTTTTCAAACGAGTATTTTGAAGCCTCTCACACAGATGACGGAACTATAGATAAAACTTTCTATACAGCAAAGGCTCCTATGCTTACTAATGTATTAAGCGGTCAGGAGTACTCCATAGAAGTTGTAAAAACCCACTACGAGATAGTTTCTATTACCACTCAGACTGCTCAAAACGGTGATATCACAGTAAATGTCGAGCTTATATATGACCCTAAAAATGCAGACCTCACATATACAGTAGAGCTTGACGACAAGTCAAAAGAGCTTGTCAGAAATCACCCTGAGTACAAGCCTTCTGCAGTACACGTAAAAGTATTATCGTGGTACTCTAATGGCTATAAAGAGATACAGGACAACACCTGGGAGCATATTTCTCAGCACCATGACACCTTTGTCACCTTGTACATTGACGAGAATGGTCAGGCTACAGGCTCATACCCTGTATGGATGCACAACGCATCACAAACCGAGTATTATCACTATCGCATCAAGGTTGTATCCTATGTGCTCTCTGACGGCACAGTTATTTCCACCAATGATGTCGAAGGATATGAGAATGTTCAGTATGTTACAGGTGGCGACACAGGCGACGACAGATATCTCGCTACAATTTCCGTAACAGGCGGTAATAATCCTGCGCCACAGCACACAACACTTACAGGTGCCCACTTTAACAATGAACAGGAAACCCAGCAGGGCGATATAAAGGCAGTTATTTCCATCAAGACATACGATGTAACCTTTGACCCTGACGGCGGACAATTCAGTGACGGCACAACAAACAATAAAACAGCCGCAGAGCAGATAGAGATGCCAGACATGTCTGATTACAACGTTACAAAAGACGGAGGCTATGTCTTTGACGGTTGGTATGTTGTTGATGAAAACGGCGACATCACTGACAATACTGTAAACAGTGGTGATATTTTGGTGTCTGACATAACACTTCGAGCTAAATGGAGAGCACCACTTACAGTAGAGGGTATCATTTCTGTTGCCGGCTACTACTACTTAGACGGCAACGAAAACGAGGTGCGTGTCATTAACAGCGGTGATCGTACACACGCGATTACTGTTTATTTGCAAAAAATTCTTCCTAACGGATACGCAGAAACAGTCGATACACAAAAAATCAACATCGCGTATAACGATATGGGTATGGTGGAGATTACCGAGCCGATGGGTACAGGTAACTATGGATTTACAACTGTTCCGGATGACGGTGCACAGTACAGAATTTTTATCCAGAATCCTAACTACGATGTTAAGTATCAGAACGAGCCTGAAAGTATAAATCAGGCAGTAATGTTTGACTACGAGAACAGCTATTTCCACGAGAGTGAAAGTAACAGCTTTATGGCGGAATTTACCGATGTTGAGCCGCTTGTTGCAGATGTGAACGCATTTTTGGTGTTTGAACCACACGATTTTGCTTTACACTATGCAGTAAACGCAACAACAATCGGCGAAGGCTTCCGCCCAAGCACAACTGATGTTTTAGTGCTTTATAATGATTTCAACCATGGCAACCATCCGCAGGACTGGCCTGTAATTACACAGATGAAAGACGGTGACACGATAGTCGGTCAGGATACCGCACTTTCAGCAGACGGTACAGGTAGCAATTCGTACGACGTATGGCGTACAAATACAGATGGACACTCTCTTTACGATTACGCTGTGCTTTTACAGAATTACACTATAAATGGCACAAAGTCTGCGTTTAATACGAGCACAGCACCGTTTTACTCTTATTACAACGGCAGTGCCCGATACAGCGCTCTTGACGGACTTACTCCTGAGCATCAGACACAGCTTTTAACTATTGAGCTCCAGCCGAAGAGATATACGGTTACCTTTGATTTAGATTTTACTCAGACACACGAAGACTATGTTACAGATATGCAGGACTATGCTGTGCTGATAAATGGAGAGCTGTCATATCTGACAGGTCACATCTGGAGCTACGAAACTGACATATCAGATATTGTTCCGAGCAGAGAAGTTTATAAATTCCTAGGTTGGTACGATGAAAATGACAACAGGGTTACTGAAATAGACGCAGGTGTTTGCGAAAACGTGACGTTGACTGCTAAATGGAAAGAAGCGTTCAAGGTTACTTTCCACGCAAACAACGATGACATCGACTACGATGTTTTCAGAACCTACTACGAAAACGGTGCAGATGCACCTGATGGTGACAAAAACTTTACTTTAAAAGCTGACGGCACACTCAACTCTTTCTTCGATATCCCTGAATTTGAGTATTTAACTCATAACAATTATGTGTTCAAGGGTTGGTATCTTGATGAGGATAACGGCAATGATTCAAGACCTATTAACTGGAATGAACAGTACAAAGACGATACTGATGTTTATGCTCATTGGATTTCAGTAGAAGATGTCGAAAAAGAAGAAGCTGACACAAAACTGTATGATAAAAGTGGTAAGTATCCGGGATATGACCTTCTTGGTGTGCAGATTCGTGACATAGAAAAAGAAAATGCCGACCATTACGGACAAGCGGGTACAGGTCTGCGATTTGTGACAGTGCTCAGCGAAGATGTATATAGCCAGATTAACGCTTTAAGTGACACAGATGCTGAGTATGGCTACGCTCTTGCAAAAACCGCAACAGCACAAAAATACGCAGGTACTGCTGAAAATTATCAACTTCAGTACAAGGGTGCAAATGTAAACGGCGTAGACACAACAACCAGCTACAAGTATGTTCAGAATATTAAGTGTTCAGGAGTGCCTGACCACTTTAACGGCGAAGATTACAGACTTTACACAGCGGTTGTTACATACAACGGATTAGAGGGCGACGCTCTTGACAGTGCACATTCACAGGCACTCACGGCTCGTTCATACATTCGTTACACAGATGCTAATGGCCTTTTCAGAACACACTATAATAACTATACAGGCACAAACACCTACTATGGTTGTAGTGCAAGCTTTGACTTAGCGAAATCTTTGATTGATGGTTAATATTATGAAAAGAGTAATCCTTGCAGTAACAATACTGACTTTTGCGGTTGCAATCCTTTGCGGTTGCAACCACAAAGTTGAAGCAACAAACCCGACTCAAAATATATCAGACAATATTGCTGATGATAAACAAAACACCGATGTCGGTAACTCCCCTGATGCGGACACACAAATAAAGTCGGACGCTGATAATGATTCAAAAGATAATAACGATAGCAAAGAAAAAGTTGAAAACAATAAGCAATATTCAGACGATAAAAACAAAGATAATACATCAAATAACAATCAAAACGAAAGCGTAAGTAATAAAGAAAACAACGACTCTCAAAACGATTCTTCATATAAAGATGAAGTGTATGAAGCAGAGATCGACTTTTCGCAGTTAGAATAAGGTGAGTGTATGAAAAAAGTTTTACTTATATTATTAGTCGCTATAATGATAATGGTGTCGACATTTTGCGTTGCAGCCAAAGAAACAGATATATTGGGCGATGTAAACAACGATGGTGTTGTAAGCATCATAGATGCTACACAGATACAGTGTTATCTTGTTGATTTAACAGATGCGGACGAAATAGATGTTTCACTTGCGGATGTTGATGGGGATGGCGATATCACTATAATGGACGCTACTGCTATCCAGCTTTATCTTGCACAAATTATAGATAAATTTCCAGGCGAAAATGCGAGTCTTACCCCACCGAGTGTAGACTCTGATGGTTACTATGACCAGATCGTAAAGCCGTAATCCATAGCACAGGAAGGTGAGTATATGAAAGAAATATATGAAAAGCTCTCAATCGACATTGAGTTTATCAACAAAGATGATGTAATCACCACATCATCATCTTTTGATGATGACCACGATAACGGATATATCGATTGGGGAGAGTTGGAATAATAAAAGGGTCCCTGTGATAAGCATGACATCACAGGGGTTTTTTGGAGAAAACTATGAAACTTAATTCAGATTATGTGCTGAGGACTTTTGCCGGTAAATACATTGCTGTATCCGTTAATGATAGTGCCGATAACAACAATGTTTTTATCACAATGAACAAAAGCTCGGCTTTTGTGTGGGAACTTTTGCAAAAAGAGATATCCTACGAAGAAGTTATCAGCAAAATTATAGAAAAGTATAATATTGACGAAACTACCGCAAAGGTTGACCTTGATGAATTTCTTGATAAACTGAGAAAAGCAGGAGTGCTTTATGAATAGTCCGCGTGATATTGTGAACAACCTGGGATACTACAGTGCTACTGTACACGGATACAGTATGTACCCGCTGCTTTTTGACCACAGAGACAGCGTGTATATCGAAAAATCCGATCAGTACAGAAAGTATGATGTTGCGTTGTTTGAGAGAGCAGACGGACAACTTGTATTACACAGGATAATAAAAATCAAAGATTCTGTTCTCTATTTTTGCGGTGATAATGACTTTGTGATAGAAAAAGTGGAAAAGCAGCAAGTTATCGGAAAAATGACTGAGTTTTCAAGAAAAGGAAAAGAATACAAAACAAGTGATTTTTTTTATAAGCTTTATTCACGAGTATGGTGCTTTTCGCCATTTACAAGAAGGGTGTTAAAGAGAGTATATTATTTATTTGTCGGGTTGCGGAGATAGGTATGAATAATTATATAGAAAACGGATACATGATATGTAAATCTATCGGTAACTCCTTGAATTTAAAGGATAATAAGCCTGAAAAATGTAACACAAAAGAAGACATCGATAGTAGGATAAACTTTTTGATAGCGCACAACCTTGTCACATTGCTCGATATTGTGGTCGATAAAAATGACCTGACATCACTTCTTGATAAAGACGAAAGCAAAAAGATTAATGACAGAGTAAATCAGGCTGTTTTCAGGCAGTTCAAGTGCGATATGATGAGCGATAACATCAGCAAGAGTTTGTCAGAAAATTCCGTCAGACACATAGTATTAAAGGGTACAGAGTTTAAGAGGTTTTATCCTGATAACATGGTTCGTACTTCCAGCGATATTGATGTTTATGTAAGTCCTAGTGATGAGAAAAATGCCGACAAGGTGCTTGGTGGCATGGGATTTATCTTTGATAAAAACTTTGAAAATGTTGTGTTTTCGTACAAAAAAGAGCCGCGGTATTATGTTGAGCTCCATACCGATATGGAGGGTTTCAGCGCGAAACAGAAAAGCATACTGCAAGCATTGACCGATAATGCGTCAAGGGTATGTTGTGAAAAATACAGCCTGAATGATAACGATTTCTATATTTATTCTCTCTTTCACCTTTACAAGCATTTTGTGAGTTCAGGTGCAGGAGTAAAAATGTTTTTAGACATTTATCTCATTAGAAAAAAAGGTGCACTTGACTATGAATATATAGTGCCTATTCTCGATGAACTCGGTATCCAAGGTTTTGAACAGGCTGTTACAAAAATAAACAATCATCTTTTTGAAGATGCTTTAGCTGACGATGACATAAAAGATGTTGTTGAGTTTATTTTTGATAGCGGCACTTTCGGTAAGGTTTCAAACAATCGGCATCTTAGCAAAATCAATGCAAAAGCTACAAGTGTAAAACGATGGGATCAAATGAAAAAAAACTACGGTGTCGGATTTGACGCCATGAAAAAGCGTTATCCTGTTTTAGAGAGATTTCCTGCACTTTATCCGTTTAGTTTCATACACAGATTTTTCAATGGAATCATCCACAAGCGCGATGTGATAAAAAGTGCTGCAGAAAGAGAAAGGTCGATTTCCAAAGACAGGGTAGATAGATACAATAAGATACTCAAAATCATGCAGATAAATATCCAATAAAAAAGGCTGTACTCTATTCAGGGTACAGCTTTTGTGTTTGTGTGAGATTTTGAAGAACATACTCGGTGTCACTCCGATCTGCCGTGCAAATTCGGTTTATCACTTCTTGCTTGATAAGCGGTAGTTGTTCACAAGGACTGCAAGCTCCATACGGCTGTGAACATCAAGCGTAATATAAATATCCTTCACGTAACCTTTAACGGTATGTTCCGAGAGATAGAGGGTAGTTGCAATATCTTTGTTAGTATAGCCAAGACAGATAAGCTGTGCAACCTCGCGTTTCTTCGGGCTGAGCTTCAAAAGCGGATCATCCGAAGCGTCTTTTCCTGCAGTAACGCTCACAGGCTCGGGTTTTACTTCCGTTTCCACGATAGGAGCTTTCTTTGCATCTTCTTCTGCAACAGGAACGGTATCGTCGGAAATACGGCGACGAAGGGCAAACATTAAAAACGGCTCAACCTGCGTAAACACGAACACAAGCACTGCCATAACCACCGCGTAAAAGATATAAAGCGCGATAGGCGCACCGAGGAACATCTCGGCAATAACCGCATGGATAAGAACCGCCGTGATGGCAAGCCCGATAATTGCGGAGGCTACGTATCTTGACGGATAGGCTTTCATAATCGGCACACCGTAAAGCGGAGCGAGCATACATACCGTCATACCGAATCCAATGAGTATGCAGGCGACGTAGGAAAGTGCGGGAACGTATGCGGACAC
>JAFUIK010000057.1 GCA_017473955.1 Ruminococcus sp.
ATGATGCTTATTGACTGTGGTGCAAATGTTGAATGTAAACCGCAGATGCTCTTACAGTTCGGTGTTATGGGTTCCATCTATATGGAAAAAGTTATGGGAATAAAAAATCCTAGAGTTGGTCTTGCAAATGTTGGCAGTGAGCCACACAAGGGTGGAGAACTCCAACTTAAAACATATGAATTGCTTAAAAATTCTAATTTAAACTTCATAGGTAACATAGAAGGAAGAGATGTTCCTGTTGGTGGATGTGAGGTTTGTGTTTCTGATGGCTTTACTGGAAATCTTATCCTAAAGACATTTGAGGGTGTTGCTGAAGCTCTTATGAGCAAAATCAAGGGAGTTTTTGGTAAAAATATTAAAACTAAGCTTGCGGCAGCTATGGTTTATTCAGAGCTTAAGGAAATGAAGAAATCTATTGATTACAATGAGTTCGGCGGAGCACCTATTATAGGTTGTGCTAAGCCTGTGTTCAAGGCTCACGGCAGTGCTAACGCTAAAACTTTCAAAAATGCGATCAGACTTACTAAAGAATATGTTGATAATAATGTTGTAGAAGAGATTTCTACTGCACTTAAAGAGTATAACGAGGGAGAATAACATCCGATGGATGAACTTCAAAATAAGATTTCGTATAAGTTTAATAATACAGAGCTACTTAAAGAGGCACTTACTCATTCATCCTATGCTAATGAACAGCATAAAAAGCTCAAATGTAACGAAAGACTGGAGTTTTTAGGTGACGCTGTGCTTTCTATAGTTGTCTCTGATTATATATTTGCAAATTGTCCGAAACTCCCGGAGGGTGAGCTTACAAAGCTAAGAGCTTCACTCGTTTGCGAAAAGAGTTTACATAAATTTGCAAAAGCATTAGGATTGGGAGAGCATTTGTTGCTAAGTCACGGTGAAAAAAGAAGTGGCGGTGCAAATAGAGCATCAATACTTGCTGATGCGTTCGAAGCCGTTATAGCTGCAATTTACTTAGATGGAGGAATTGAACCTGCCAGAAAGCATATTTTACGTTTTGTTGTTCCCGAGATTGAGCAGAGAAAAACTACAGCATTTAAGGATTACAAAACAGCACTGCAGGAGATCATTCAGAAAAATCCGGGCGAAACACTTGAATACATATTGGTTGGTTCAAGTGGTCCTGACCACGATAAACACTTCAAGGTTGAGGTGCATCTTAATAGTAATGTTATCGGTCGTGGTGGCGGTAAGAGTAAAAAAGAAGCTGAACAACAGGCTGCCAGAGAAGCTTTGGAGTTGATGGGTTATTAAACACTCTAATGTTGCAATATTTGTACCACACAACGGATGTCCACACCAATGCAGTTTTTGTAATCAGAAAAGTATAGTTGGACAGGCTTATCAGCCAACTAAAAGTGATGTGGTGTCTGCTGTTGAGACTGCGATTTGTTCTTTAGAAAAGAATACTTTCAATTCAGAAATTGCCTTTTTTGGCGGTAGTTTTACTGCGATAGACAGGGACTATATGCTATCACTTTTAGAGGCTACAGTGCCGTATATTGACAGATTCAAGGGAATCCGTATTTCGACCAGACCTGACTGTATAAACGAGGAAATTCTTGCTTTGCTTAAGAAATACAGGGTTACAGCCATTGAGCTTGGAGCTCAGTCAATGAATGATGAAGTGCTAAGGGCTAATAATCGTGGACATAAAAGTAGTGATGTTATTAAAGCGTCTCATCTTATAAAAGAATATGAAATTTCACTTGGTTTACAGATGATGACAGGACTTTATAAATCTTCTTATGAAACTGATATTGATACTGCCTTGAAATTCATTTCTTTGAAGCCTGATACGGTTAGGATTTATCCGACAGTTATTATGAAAAATACCGAGCTTGAGCAATTGTATCGAGATGGACAGTATATTCCTTTTACTCTTGAAGAAACTGTTAAGCTTTGTTCACAGCTTTTATGTATGTTTGATGAACACGATATAGCAGTTATTAGACTGGGACTTCATCACAGTGAGAGTTTGATTACGGATATGGTTGCTGGGGTGTATCATCCTGCTTTCCGCGAGTTGTGTGAAAGTAAAATTATGTTTGATAAGGCTTTAAAACTACTTAGGGAATGCAAGGTTAAAGACAAATGTGAAATTATGGTTTCACCATCTTGTGTTTCGAAAATGATTGGGAATAAAAGGTCTAATATTGTTAGACTTAATGAGTTAGGATATAATGTTAAGATTATTCAAAGTAACGATGTGCCTTTTATGGAGGTTGCTTTGAAAAGATAAGGGGTAAGTTATGCTCTTAAAATCACTTGAGCTACAGGGATTTAAAACCTTTCCCGATAAAACTAAATTAACTTTTGATAAAGGCATTACTTCCGTTGTTGGACCAAATGGTTCTGGCAAAAGTAATATCAGTGACGCTATTCGCTGGGTGCTTGGTGAACAGGCTCCTAAGTCACTTCGATGTTCAAAAATGGAAGATGTTGTCTTTAATGGTACTGACACAAGAAAACGTCAGGGATATGCAGAAGTAACTCTGACTATTGATAATAAAGATAGAGTACTTCCGTTTAATGGTGATGAGGTTGCTGTTACTCGAAGATATTATCGAAGCGGTGACAGTGAGTATCTTATAAATAAAGCCTCTGTAAGATTAAAAGATATCCACGAGCTGTTTATGGATACAGGTCTTGGCAGAGATGGTTATTCGATGATAAGTCAGGGCAAAATTGACTCTATTGTTGCATCCAAAAGTGAAGACAGACGTGAAATTTTTGAAGAGGCTGCAGGTATATCGCGTTATAGATACAGAAAAAATGAAGCTGAAAGAAAGCTTGTACATACTGAGGAGAATCTTGTTCGACTTCGCGATATTGTAACAGAGCTTGATGACCGTATTGGACCGCTTGAAACTCAGTCTAAGAAAGCTCAGGCTTTTTTAGAGTACAGTGGTGAAAAACGAGGTCTTGAAATTGCATTGTGGCTTGATACTTTGGACAGGTCATCAGCGGTTTTGAGGGAGCACGAGGATAAAATTTCAGTTTCTAAGAATCAGTATGAAGAGGCTGAACGAGAACTCGAAAGAATCGCTAAAGAAACTGAAGAAATCTATCTGCAGAATGGTTCTTTGCTCACGAAAATTGAGGAGATACGTCAAGGTATAACACAGAGCGAGGGAGAAATCAGTTTCCACAAATCAAGTGTTTCTGTTGCCGAAAACGATATTCTCCATAATAATGAAAATATTGAGCGTATCAAGGGTGAGATTGAACAAGCAGAAAGCTCACATGTTGATATTCAGCAGGAGATAGAAAATAAAGAAGGAAAAATCACCGAACTCGATATAGAAATCCTTGACTTACAAAAGGATTACGATAAAATAGCCGATGATTTGAATAATATTAACACTGATTCAAGTAGAAGCAGTGAGCAGTTACAGCAGTTGTCCGCTAAGATTGCGTCACTTTCTGCTAAATCAGCAGATGCTCGTGTTACAGATATGACAAGTGCATCAACAATTTTGGAGCTTGAAAATAGAATTGCTAACCTCAGAGAAAGCGTTGCTACAAAGCGTGAACAGCTTTCTGATTTAGAGGAGATGCAGGTTGAGTTTGACAGCAGGGTGAAGACAGGCTCTCAGAAGGTTGCTACTATCACGAACAGCATCAAAGGACTTGAGCTTAAAATAGCATCACGTAGTAAAAAGCGTGATGAGTTGAAAGTAACTGCTGATAATTTGATGTTAGATGCTCAGGAGAAATCTCGTAGAGCTAAGCTCCT
Source organism: Ruminococcus sp. (assembly GCA_017473955.1). GTDB lineage: Bacteria > Bacillota > Clostridia > Oscillospirales > Acutalibacteraceae > Ruminococcoides. Next base: position 3,764 of record JAFUIK010000057.1, read on the forward strand.
TGAGGATCTTTCTGCTAACTACGAAGGTTTTTATAATAGCGTAAAGGTTATTATGAAAGAGTCAAAAAAAGGTACCGTATCAGGTATTTGTGGTCCTGTATCACAGCTCATCAAGGTTCCGTCACAGTATAATGTTGCTATGGAAGTAGCACTAGGAAGTAAGATGCAAAACATTGTTACTCTAACTGATGAGGACGCAAAACGAGCAATCAAAATGCTAAAACAACTCGATGCAGGAAGAGCGACTTTTTTACCGATAACTACCATCAAGGGTAGAACACTGGATGAAAAAGGTCTTGATGATTGCTATGGTTATGTCGGTATAGCATCCGAATTGTGCTCTTGTGATAAAAAATATGACAGCATCAAATCTTCTCTTTTAGGTAAGATTGTTGTTGTCGAGGACCTTAACAGTGCTGCTACTATTGCTAAAAAGTTTGGCTATAGATTTATGATTGTCACACTTGACGGTCAGGTTATTAATGCAGGCGGTTCATTTACTGGCGGTTCAATGAATAAAAAGTCGGGATTGTTATCGCGTGAAACTGAAATCGCTACACTCAAAAAGAAAGCTGAAGATTTATCTAAAAAAGCTGATGAGGCTAAAACTGAATTTTTGCATGCACAGGAATCGTTTGGTAAGTGTGAAGCGGAGCTTTTAGGTAGCAGAGCCGACCTTTCTCTTGCTCAACAAGAGCTTGTTAAGGCTCAGGCAGAATATACTGCTTGTGTCAATGAGTTGAATAATCTTAGAATTACTGTTGAAGAAATCGAGAAAGAAATCAGCGAATCAGCATCAAAAATTGAATCTCAAAGGATTATTCAGCATCAAGCTAAGGTTGTCCTTGAGCAGTACAATGCTGAAATTGATGAAACTGATTTACAGATTAGTACTTTGTCTGGCGATAAAGAAACCTTGACACAAAAAAGGGAAGAATTATCTAACCTTTTACAGGATTTAAGACTCCAAATCGTAACAAAACAAAAGGATATTGAAACCCTTAAAGCTGAGATTCAGCTTGCTGTTGCATCTGGTGCTAATCAGGATAGTCGTGTACAGGAGCTTAACAGCCAGATTGAAGCAATCACAAATAATAATACAAGTTTAGAATTAAAAATCGAGAACACAAAGAATACTATCAATTCTTTACGCGAAAAGGTTCATGAAGCTAACGCTCTTATCGAGAGTATTAACACACAGCGAGATGACCTTGAGAAGCGTTCTGTCGAATTGCGACAAAAAGAACGTGACAAAAACTCTGAGCGAGAACTGGCTTCTAATGAATACTCAAGACTTGAGGAGCGTAAGCTCAACCTACAAAAGCAGTTTGATGATATAATTGCAAAGTTGTGGGATGAATATGAGCTTAGTAGAAGTGAAGCTCAGAAACAAGCTATTGAGATTGAAGACCTTAGTGCAGCAAAATCCAGACTCGCTGAACTTAAGCAAAAAATTAAGTCACTAGGTAGCGTAAATGTTTCTGCGATTGAAGAGTATAAAGAAGTGTCAGAACGATATGAGTTTATGAAAACTCAGGTTGCTGATGTCGAAAACTCCAAGAAAGAAATTGAACGTCTTATCAATGATCTTACAAAGCAGATGAAAGAGGTTTTTGTTGTCTCCTTTGATGAGATTAATAAAAACTTTACTGCAACATTCAAGGAGCTTTTTGGAGGCGGTACAGCATCGCTCCAGTTATCTGACCCTGAGAATATTCTTACAAGCGGTATTGATATTATTGTACATCCGCCAGGAAAGATTGTTGTACACCTTGAGGCTCTTTCGGGTGGTGAAAAAGCACTTGTTGCTATTGCACTTTACTTTGCTATTCTCAAGGTAAGACCTGCTCCGTTCTGTGTAATGGACGAGATTGAGGCGGCTCTTGATGAAGTTAACGTTGACAGATTCGCTCAATACTTAAGGAACTTGACTGAAAGTACACAGTTTATTCTTATCACTCACAGACGTGGTACTATGGAGGAGGCTGACGTGCTTTATGGTGTTACAATGCAGGATGAGGGTATTTCTAAGTTGCTTGAGCTAAGAACCTCAGAAGTCGCCGCTAAACTAGGATTAAAAGCTAACTGATTTAAGGAGATATTATGGGCTTTTTTAGTAAGATTAAAGAAGGACTTAAGAAAACAAGAGATAACTTTGTTGGTCAGATTAACACAATGCTTAAGTCTTTTACAAAGATTGACGAGGAGCTTTTTGAAGAGCTTGAAGAACTCCTTGTTATGGCAGATGTAGGTGTACATACTGCACAGAATATTTGTGATGAGCTCAGAGCACAAGTAAAAAAGGAGGGTGTTACTGACCCCTCACAGATTATGACTATGCTTGAGAAATTAACTGCTGATATGTTAAGAGAGGGCAACGAGATGGTGCTTAACACTAAGCCGTCAGTTGTTCTTGTAATAGGCGTAAATGGAGTAGGCAAAACTACAACCATCGGAAAACTTGCTAACTACTATGTGTCGCAGGGAAAGAAAGTAACTCTTGCTGCTGCCGATACATTTAGAGCGGCTGCTATTGACCAGTTGCAGGTGTGGGCTGAAAGAAGTCGAGCTGATATCGTTAAACAGAACGAGGGTTCTGACCCTGCTGCTGTAGTTTTTGATGCAATCAGCAGTGCTAAAGCTAAGGGTAGTGATATTATCATTTGTGATACCGCGGGCAGACTTCATAATAAGCGACATCTTATGGATGAGCTTGCTAAAATTAGAAGAATTATTGACCGCGAGTTACCTGATGCTGACAAAGAGTTCTTACTTGTTTTAGATGCTACAACAGGTCAGAATGCTGTTAATCAGGCTCAAGAGTTCTCTAAAGCAACCGGTATTTCGGGCATTGTGCTTACTAAGCTTGATGGCACAGCTAAAGGCGGTGTTGTTCTTGCGATTAAAGAAGGACTAAAAATTCCTGTTAAATTTATCGGTGTTGGTGAGCAGGTTGATGATTTGCAGCCGTTTAATGCTGATGAGTTTACAAAGGCTTTGTTTGTAAAGGAATAAGTAATGAAATTTGTTGTTGCTACTAATAATAAAAAGAAGCTCGTTGAGCTGAATAGAATTCTTCTCCCACTTGGCATTGATGCTGCAACTGCTAATGAAATTGGCATTGATTTGGGCAATGTTGAAGAAAATGGAACTACGTTTGATGAAAATGCTTATATTAAAGCTAAATCAGCCTATGATTTATTAAAAGGCAAATACTGCGTAGTCGCTGATGACTCAGGACTTTGTGTTGATGCTTTGAATGGCCAGCCTGGTGTGTTTTCAGCAAGATACGGAGGAGAAGGTCTAAGTGACATTGATAGATACAACAGACTCCTTGATAATATGAGTGATGTACCTCAAAATGAAAGAAATGCACATTTTGCATGTTCTATTTGTGCTATTATGACAGATGGCACTGTTATTAGAGCTTTTGGAAAATGTGATGGTTACATCGCTTTTGAACCTGTGGGCGAAGGCGGTTTCGGATATGACCCTGTATTTATGGTTGGTGATAAATCCTTTTCACAGCTTACTGCAGATGAGAAAGACAAATGTAGTCACAGAGGTAACGCCCTAAGAGAGTTTAAGGTAAGATTAGAAGAATATTTGGAGGGAAAGTAATGCTTACAAGTAAACAACGTGCGTATTTACGCTCGCTCGCTAATTCTATAGATACTATCCTTATGGTCGGTAAAGGCGGCTTGTCTGACCAGATATACAAGACCGCAGATGATGCTATTACTGCAAGAGAGTTAATCAAGGGTAAGGTTTTAGAGACTTGCGAGCTTTCTGTAAGAGAAGTTGCTGATACAATTGCTGCTGAAATTAATGCTGAGGTTGTACAAGTTATCGGCACAAAGTTTGTTCTATATCGTAAGAACGAAGATGAGCCAGTAATTGTATTACCTAGGAGTAAAAAGTAATGAAAACGGCTATCTTCGGCGGTAGCTTTAATCCTATTCATAATGCACACGTTAAGCTTGCAAGTAGATTTGTAGACGAAGCGTTGCTTGATAGTGTTATATTTGTTCCGACTTTTGTTACTCCACTAAAAGATAATTCGAGTGTTGTTTCATCAGAGCATCGACTCAAGATGTGTGAACTTGCTTTAAAACGGTATGATAGCTTTTTTGTTTCTGATGTTGAGATAAAAAGAGGAGGCTTGAGTTACTCAAGTGACACTATTGCGTATTTTAAGGTTCTGTACCCTGAAGACGATTTGTTTTTTATAATGGGTGCTGATATGTTTTTGACACTTGAAAAGTGGCACGAATTTCAGTATATTTTTGACAATGTCACTATTCTTACAGCTCCGCGTGATGATTGCGATTATGATAAACTTGTAAAAAAGTTTGAATATTACAAAAATAAATATAACGCTAAAGTGTATATAACTAAAGAATATATCGAGGATTTGTCTTCTACTTCAATTCGTGATATGATATTAAGTGAAGCTGACATTTCAGCTTATCTTGATAAAGATGTAGTAGCTTATATTGTTAAACATGGGTTATACAGGTGATTTTATGACTATTGAAGATTATAAAAGTATTATAAGACCTATGATGGGGGAACGCAGATATAACCATTGTGTAAATGTATCTGCCGAAGCTGTTCGACTAGCTGAAAAATATGGTGCCGATGTCGAAAAGGCCGCTATTGCCGGTATACTCCACGATATTACTAAAGAAGTAGATTTTGAAAAGCAGTTGCAAATAATCCAGAGTGGTGATATAATTCTCACCGATGTCGAAAAAAAGGCAAAAAAACTTTGGCACGCAATTTCCGGTTCTGTATATATTCAAAAAGAACTTAATATTTTCGACGAAGATATAATTAACGCTATCAGGTATCATACTACTGCAAGAGCAGGTATGTCATTGCTTGAAAAGGTAATCTTTCTTGCTGATTTTACAAGTGCAGAGCGTGATTATCCCGATGTTGACGTAATTAGAGCGAAAACTGAGATTTCTCTTGAAGAGGGTATGCTCTATGGTATTCGCTTTACATTGAATAAATTGCTTTCGATAGATGGTTGTCTCAGCATAGATGCTGTAGAAGCTTATAATGAAATTTTATTAAACAGGTGAAATATATGACAACATTACAACAAGCTAAAGAAACTGCTAAGATTTTAAGCGAAAAGAAAGGTCTTGATATCAAGGTTATCGAAATATCAGATGTTTCTGTTATCGCTGATTATATGGTTATCGCTACAGGTAACAGCTCTACTCATGTTAAGGCACTTGCTGATGAAGTAGAGGAGCAACTCGATGATATGGGCATTTCTGTAAGCCATATTGAGGGCTATCGCTCAAATTCTTGGATTTTGCTTGACTATATTGACATTATTGTTCACGTTTTCTCTAACGAGGCAAGAGAGTATTATGACCTCGAGCGTTTATGGGAAGACGGCAAAGATGTTGATATTTCTGATATAATTGACTAATTTTGTAGTATACAGCCTTAGGAGGGTTTTAATTGAGATACGATCACAAACAGGTGGAACCAAAGTGGCAAAAAGTATGGGAAGAGAAAGGCGTATTTCACGCTGAAGAAAATTCTGATAAAGAAAAATTCTTCGCTCTTATCGAGTTTCCTTATCCGTCAGGTCAGGGCTTACACGTAGGACATCCACGTCCATACACAGCTCTTGATGTTGTTTCCAGAAAACGCAGATTACAGGGACAGAATGTTCTTTATCCAATCGGATGGGATGCTTTCGGTCTTCCTACTGAAAACTTTGCTATTAAAAACCATATACACCCTGAAATTGTTACAAAGAATAATATTGATAGATTTAGAAAGCAAATTCAGTCGCTCGGTATTTCTTTTGATTGGTCAAGAGAAATTGATACCACTGACCCTGAATATTACAAGTGGACTCAGTGGATATTCTTACAGCTTTTCAAAAAAGGTCTTGCTTATAAAAAAGAGATGGCTGTAAACTGGTGTACTTCCTGTAAGTGCGTTTTAGCTAACGAGGAGGTTGTTAACGGTGTTTGTGAAAGATGCCAGAGCGAGGTCGTTAGAAAGGTTAAGTCACAGTGGATGCTCAAAATCACTGAGTATGCAGATAGACTTATAGACGACCTCGATTTAGTAGATTTCCCAGAACGTGTTAAGCTTCAGCAGAAAAACTGGATCGGCAGATCTTACGGTGCAGAGGTTAAGTTCGACACAACTTTAGGTGACGAGCTCCTTATTTACACTACTAGAGCAGATACACTCTACGGTGCTACATATATGGTTATTTCTCCTGAGCATCCGCTCATCGAGAAATGGGCTGATAAAATCGCTAACCTTGATGAGGTTAAGAAGTATCAGGCTGATGCTGCGAAGAAATCTGACTTTGAGCGTACCGAGCTCGCTAAAGATAAGACAGGTGTTGAGCTCATCGGAGTTAAAGCTATCAACCCTGTAAATAACACAGAAATTCCAATCTTTATTTCTGACTATGTACTTATTTCTTACGGTACAGGTGCTATTATGGCTGTTCCTGCTCATGATACTCGTGACTGGGAGTTCGCTAAGAAATTTAATCTTCCTATTATCGAAGTTGTTAAGGGTGGCAACGTTGAGGAAGAGGCTTATACTGATTGTGCAACAGGCATTATGGTTAATTCAGGTATGCTTGATGGTTTATCTGTTGAAGATGCTAAGGTTAAGATTATTGACTGGCTCACAGAACAGGGCAGAGGCGAGAAGAAGACTAACTATAAGCTCAGAGACTGGGTGTTCTCACGTCAGAGATACTGGGGCGAGCCTATTCCGATTGTTAAGTGTGACGATTGTGGTTATGTTGCTATTCCTGAATCTGAGTTACCGCTCAAGCTCCCAATGGTTGAGTCTTACGAGCCTACCGATAATGGTGAGTCACCACTTGCTAATATGACTGAGTGGGTTGAAACCACTTGTCCTAAGTGCGGTAAAAAGGCGTATAGAGAAACCGACACTATGCCACAGTGGGCTGGTTCATCTTGGTATTATTTGAGATATATGGACCCACACAACACAGAAGCTCTTGCCTCAAAAGAAGCTTTAGAATACTGGAATTGTGTTGATTGGTATAACGGTGGTATGGAACACACAACACTACATCTGTTATATAGTCGTTTCTGGCACAAGTTCTTATATGACATTGGTGTTGTTCCTACCAAGGAGCCATACTCAAAGCGTACTAGCCATGGTATGATCCTAGGCGAGAATGGCGAGAAGATGAGTAAATCCAGAGGTAACGTAGTTAATCCTGACGATATCGTTAATGAGTATGGTGCTGATACGCTCAGAATGTATGAGATGTTTATTGGTGATTTCGAAAAGGCTGCTCCTTGGAGCCCATCAAGTATTAAAGGCTGCCGCCGTTTTATTGAGCGTTATTACAATCTCCAGAACATCCTTGTTGGTGGAAATACTATCAGACCTGAACTCGAAAAAGAATTCCATAAAACAATCAAGAAGGTTACTGAGGATATTGAGAATATAAAGTTTAACACAGCTATTGCTGCACTTATGGCTCTTATCAACGTTGTTTCGAACTACGGTTCAATTTCTAAGAAAGAACTTGCTATATTCTCAATTCTTATGAACCCATTTGCTCCTCATGTTACAGAAGAAGTATGGGAAGCTTGTGCTTTAGGCGAAGGTATCTTAGCCGAAGCTGTGTGGCCTGAGTTCGATGAATCAAAATGTATTGACGATACAGTAGAAATCGTTGTTCAGGTTAACGGAAAAATCAAAGCTAAGCTTATGATTCCGTCTGATGCCGACCAGGCTACTGCTTTATCACTTGCAAAAGCTGATGATAAAGTTAACGATGCTATCGCTCACATGAATATTGTCAAGGAAATATATGTCAAAGGTAAGCTCGTAAATATCGTAGTTAAACCTTAAATGTGCAATTTTCTCTGTTTTCTACTTTTATTTTAGAAGACTCTTGACACTTTTGACATATTATTGTATAATAACCAAAGCATTATGCGAATTACCCATGCCTTATGGCGGACGGGAGGGAAATAAATGTCAGAAGTAAGACTCAAAGAAAACGAATCTCTTGAGAGTGCTTTAAGAAGATTCAAGAAGCAGTGTGCAAGAGCAGGCGTTATCGCTGAAGTTCGTAAAAGAGAAGCTTATGAGAAGCCTTCAGTAAAGCGTAAGAAGAAGTCTGAGGCTGCTCGTAAACGCAAATACAAATAATTATTAAAGAAACGGACAGGTTAATAATACTTGTCCGTTTTTTGTTTTGGTGATTTTATGAAACTACTTGTTATTTTAGGTCCGAACCTCAATATGGTTGGAATTAGAAAAAAAGAAGTATATGGTACTACATCGGCTGAAGATATCAATAAAACGATAATTCAGTACGCTAATAATAAGGGAATAGAATGTGATGTTTTTCAATCTAACCACGAGGGTGTATTGATTGACAAAATCCACTCTACACTAAACGAATATGATGGTGTTGTTATAAATCCGGGAGCTTATACTCATTACAGTTATGCATTACGTGATGCTATCGAGTGTGTTGCCGAGGTGCCTTTCGTTGAGGTTCATATGTCGGATATTTCACAAAGAGAGGATTTCAGAAAGATTTCTGTAACCGCGGAAGTTTGTGTTAAGCAAATTATGGGTTATGGTGAAAAGTCTTATCTTATGGCTATTGATTATTTATGTGAGGTTCTGAATGGTTGAAAGGATAAGTAGACTTCGAGAATTTTTACCTGACAAACACAGTGCGGTGCTAATAACATCCGATGTAAATCGTTTTTATTTTTCAGGCTTCAAAAGTTCGGCAGGTGCAGTTTTTGTTACAAATTATTCAGCAACCTTGCTTGTGGATTTTAGATACTTTGAGGCTGCAGACAAAAAAGTCGGGGACAAGATAAATGTTATCTGTTATAAAAAGCTTTTTGATTCACTTAATGAGATAATCGCAAAAGAGCAAGTAACTACTGTTATTATTGAAGATGATGACGTAACAGTTAATGAGCTTTCTAAATTAAAAAGAAGTATTAATGCAGAAGTTGTAACTGATTTTGAAGTTTCCAGTAAAATTCTTGACCTTAGGATGATTAAATCTGAAACCGAGATTGAGAAGATTATAACTGCTCAAAAAATTACTGAGAAAAGCTATCTTACGCTTCTTAATTTCGTCAAAGAAGGTGTAACTGAACGTCAACTCTCCGTCGAACTTGAGTATCTTATGAAGAAGAACGGAGCAGAAAGAATAGCTTTTGACCTTATTACAATTAGTGGTAAGAATACATCACTACCTCATGGTGTGCCTAGCGACAAGATGTTGTGTAGTGGTGATTTTATAACATTTGATATCGGTGCAGTGTATGATGGCTATCATTCTGATATGACACGTACTGTCGCGTTAGGTTATGCAACGGATGAAATGCATAAGATTTACGATATCGTGTTAACCGCACATAATAAAGCAGCTCATAAGATTATTTCAGGTAACACTTGTGCCGATGTTGATAATGCAGCTAGAAATTACATTGTTTCTAAAGGTTACGGCGAGTGTTTTGGTCATACTACCGGTCACGGGGTTGGTTTGGAAATTCACGAAAAGCCTACTGTGTATTTATCTGATGATACTGTATTAAGAAATAATATGATAATTACGAATGAGCCGGGGATATATATACCAAGTAAGTTCGGTGTAAGGATAGAAGATATGTATCTTGTAACCGATAATGGACGTAAAGACCTCGCGTTTATCGAGAAAGAACTAATAATTCTGTAAAAACTATTGATTTTTACAGAGTTTGACTGTATAATTAACAGTGTAAATTTATGAAATTTGCTATTCAAATATTTTTTTGGAGGGAAACACAATGATTTCTGCAGGTGATTTCAGAAACGGCGTAACATTCGAAATGGATGGTCAGGTTGTTTCTATCATTGAATTTCAGCACGTAAAGCCTGGTAAAGGTGCTGCCTTTGTAAGAACAAAGATCAGAAACGTTATCACAGGTTCCGTTGTTGAAAAAACTTTTAACCCTAACGACAAATATCCTACTGCTTTCATCGAGAGAAAGGATATGGAGTACAGCTACAACGATGGCGATCTCTACTACTTTATGGATACTGAAACATGGGAGCAGATTCCTATCAATGCTTCTATCCTTGGTGACAACTTCAAGTTTGTTAAAGAGAATATGACTTGCAAAGTCCTCTCATACAAGGGTAATGTTTTCGGTGTAGAGCCACCTAACTTTGTTGAGCTTACTATCACTCAGACTGACCCTGGTTTTGCAGGTAACACAGCAACTAACGCTACTAAACCTGCTACTGTTGAAACAGGTGCTGAGATTAAGGTTCCTCTCTTTATTGAAGAGGGCGAAGTTGTTCAGATTGATACTCGTACAGGCGAGTACTTGGGCCGTGCATAAGGAGTAATTACTATGACTTTATCAGAAAGAATTTCTTACATCAGAGGTTTAGCTGACGGTCTTGAACTCGACAGTGAGAAGAAGGAAGTTAAAGTTTTAAACGCTATTATTGACCTCCTTGATGATATGACACTCGCTGTTGAAACTACTGAAGACCTTTATGATGAGCTTGCTGAGCAGGTTGACGCAATTGACGAAGACCTTACAACACTAGAGGATGACTTCTATGACGATTGTGATTGCTGCGATTGTGACTGTGACGATTGCGATGATGATTGCGATTGTTGTGATTGCTACGATGACGATGAAGCTTACTATGAAGTAACTTGCGGTAAGTGCGAAGAACAGATTTGCGTTAGCGAGGATGTTCTTTTAGAGGGCGAGATCACTTGCCCTAACTGTGGTGAGTTACTCGAGTTTGATTTCTCTGGTCTTTGTGACGATGATGACTGCGATTGCGGTTGTTGCTGTTGTGATGATTCAGAAGATTTTATGTCATAATTTAATTAACATTTTTAACACCTCTCGTATAGTATAACGAGGGGTGTTTTTTTGCGTACTAAAAAGAAATTACCAAAAAGACAGAAGATATTTAAAAGAATAATTATTTCTGCTTTAGCGTTTATTATTGCAATAGTTGTATTTTACGAGTTTACAGTTCGTGACAGATTGGAACTTTCGATTGTTGCACAGATAAAAACGGTGTGTAATAAGACTATAAACAATGCTGTTTCTGAATATTTGAAAGAAAATCAGGGAGCTTGCAAACAGATGGTAGAAGTGAGCTGTGATGAATCGAGTGCGGTAAAATCAATCAGCGAAAATATATATGCTGTTAATTTACTGAAAACAGATATTATTAACGTAACACAGACAGCTGTTGACGATGTGTTGAAACTACACGGAATTGATGTGAAACTAGGTAACTTTACCGGGCTTACGATATTATCTGACAGTGGTCCGTACATACATCTTGATATAGATGCTACTTCCACTATAACTTGTGATATTAACAGTACGTTCGAGTCATCGGGTGTTAATCAGACTTTACATAGAGTTACGCTTGATATGTATGTTGATGTATATGTCGGAAATCCGTTTCGTATAGAGTCGATTTTCTTTGAAACTTCTTATGAAATATCTCAAACCCTAATTGTTGGTAATGCACCATCAGCGTATGGCTCAATATCAACAAGATATTGAGGATAATTGTTAAATTTATTTTAATAACCGCAATATAATGATAAATGCCTATTGAAATCCCTCAACTCTTGTGCTAAAATGTATTGGATAATACATAATTAGGGGGATAATGCCTTGATGAACAAAAAATTAGCAGAAAATCAAGCTATATCTCAAAATGAATATTTATCGCTAACAGCTGAATTGATGGCTATCAGAAAACGTGGCGATGAACCTCTCGCGTTTGTACGCACTTATGGATGCCAACAGAATGTTGCTGATAGCGAACGTATTAAAGGTATGCTTGATAAAGCAGGCTTTTCTTTTACTGAGAATGTTGAAGAAGCAGATTTTATTCTTTTTAATACTTGTGCTGTCAGAGAACACGCTGAGGATAGAGTTTTTGGTAATGTCGGTGCACTTAAGAATATTAAACGTAAGCATCCGTCTGTTCTTATCGCTTTGTGCGGTTGTATGATGGAGCAGGAACATGTTGCACAGCGTATCCACGACAGCTTTCCGTTTGTTGGTTTGGTGTTTGGTACTAACTGTTTACATGAGTTTCCAAAGCTGCTATACAACAGCTTGCTATACGGTAAACGACAGTTCTTAAGAGGAGTTACCGATGAAAATGTTTATGAGGGTATTCCGATTAAACGTGATGGTAATTTTAAAGGCTTCTTACCGATTATGTATGGATGTGATAATTTCTGCTCATACTGCATAGTGCCATATGTACGAGGCAGAGAGAAGAGCAGACGTCCAGAAGTTGTTATTGAAGAAGCCAGAGAAATGATTAACTCTGGATACAAAGATATTTGCCTTTTGGGTCAGAATGTAAACTCTTACGGCAAAGGACTGGAACCAAGACCGAATTTTGCGTCATTGTTAAAAGAAATTGACAAAATCGAAGGCGACTATTGGCTGAGGTTCATGACTTCACATCCTAAGGATTGTACCAAAGAGCTTATCGACACTATCGCTGATAGTAAGCACATTAGTCATCACTTGCATCTTCCGTTCCAGTGTGGTTCTAATAAGATACTTGACCTTATGAACAGAAGATATACCCGTGAAAAGTATCTTGAAATTATAAAATATGCAAAAGAACGTATTCCTGATTTATCTCTCACCAGCGATATTATAGTTGGTTTTCCTGGTGAAACATATGAGGATTTTCAAGAAACTCTTGACTTAATCAAAGAAGTTGAATTTACTTCACTTTTTACCTTCATTTATTCCCGCAGAAAAGGAACACCTGCTGCACAGATGGAAGATGTGGCAACTGATGAAGAAAAGTCAAAGTGGTTTCGAGAACTTCTTAAAGTTCAGGAAGAAATTGCAGCAAAAAGATGTGCCACAATGGTAGGCACTGTTCAGAAAGTTCTTGTTGAAGAAAAATGCTCCAACAAGGATGGTATTCTGAATGGTCGCACAACAGGTAACATAATAGTAGAATTTGCCGGAGATGAAAGTCTTATCGGTTCATTTATAAATATTAAAATAACTAAGGCTCGCAATTGGATATTAAACGGCGAGCAGATAAAGGAGTAATAATTATGGATTTAATCGCACTTGCAAGACAGATGGGACATGCTATTCAGGAAGAAAAGGCATACAAGGATTTACGCACTGCACAGACAGCAGCTGACAACGATAAAGAGCTTCAGGATCTTATTGGTGAGTTTAATTTAAAGAGAATGGCTATCAATAACGAAGCTTGTAAAGAAGAAAGAGATGAAGAAAAGCTTAGAGCGTTAAACGAAGAAATGCGTAGCTCTTATGCTAAGATTATGTCAAATGAAAATATGATTGCATATAATGATGCGAAAACTCAGCTGGATACAATTATGCAGAGAGTTATGGCTATAATTACTCAGTCTGCTGATGGTGAAGATCCTGATACTACAGATTTCTCATCATCTTGTACACACGACTGCTCAACTTGTGGCGGTTGTCACTAATTTTGATTATTAACGATAAGGAATGAGGTAAATGGCTGAGCTTTCTCCAATGATGAAGCAGTATTTCAGCATTAAAGAAGAAAATAAAGACAGTATCGTATTTTTTAGACTCGGCGATTTTTATGAGATGTTCTTTGAGGATGCCAAAATTGCATCAAAAGAGCTTGAACTCACGTTAACAGGTAGAGAATGCGGACAAGAAGAGCGTGCTCCAATGTGCGGTGTACCTTTTCATAGTGCTGAAAGCTATATTGCACGTCTTGTTGCTAAGGGTTATAAGGTTGCTATCTGTGAGCAGACTGAAGATCCTGCAACTGCTAAGGGTATTGTTAAGCGTGATATTATACGTGTTATAACACCCGGTACTGTAATGGAAAGCAGTATGCTTGACGAAAGCGTTAACAACTATATTTGTTCTGCATATTCTTCTGATAAAAATATTGGTCTGTGTTTCTGTGATATTTCTACAGGACAACTAAACGTTACCTGTGTTGATAATAAAGATGCTGTTGCTGAGCTAAAAACTCAGCTTACCTCATACTCACCAAAGGAGATTATTCTTGGTGGAAAAATTAAAAATAATAAAGAATTACTAAGTTTTATTAAAGACAAGCTTTCTTGCTATGTTTCTACTGTTGATGATAACGCTTGCGGTTTTTTAGAATGTTCTGATGCTGTTTTATCTCAGTTTGGTGCTAAACAAGCAGAGGGTATTGCAGATAATAAGGATATTATTATCTCATTGGGTACGCTCTTGAATTACTTAAAAGATACTCAAAAATCTGGTCTTGAACGTATTGAAACAATTGATTTGTACTCAAATGACCAGTATATGAGTCTTGATTACAATACTCGTCGTAATTTGGAGCTTACTCAGACAATGCGTACAAAAGAGAAGAAACATTCTCTTTTATGGGTGCTTGATAACACGAAAACTGCAATGGGCAAGCGAATGATTCGCTCTTGGGTTGAACATCCGCTTATGAATGTAGCTAAAATTTTAAAACGTCAGAGTGCTGTTGAGGAGCTAGTTAACGATACAGTAAAGAGACTTGAGTTATCCGCGATGCTCGTCGGTGTTTTCGATATCGAACGTCTTATGACTCGCATTGTTTACGGTTCTGCTAACGCCAGAGAGTTACGCTCCCTTTGTGCTGCGATTTCGAATCTACCACAGCTTCGAGATGAGCTTTTTGATTCTAAATCCAGCTATCTGCGTGAGCTTTACAAAGACTTGGACACATTGGAGGATATAAGAGAGCTTATTGATTGCTCAATTGTTGAAGAGCCACCATTCTCGGTTCGTGAGGGTGGTATGATTAAAAAGGGGTATTCACAAGAGCTCGATGTTTTGTCCTGCGATATGAATGATTCAACATCATTACTGGCTAAAATTGAGCTTGAACAGAAAGAATTAACTGGAATCCCAAAACTAAAAGTCGGATATAACCGAGTGTTTGGTTATTATATTGAGGTTACTAATTCGTACAAGGAATTAGTACCTGAAACATACATAAGAAAACAAACTCTCGCTAATTGTGAGAGATATATAACCCCCGAACTCAAGGAGCTTGAGGGAAGAATTCTTGGGGCTAAAGACAGAGCTATTGCTCTTGAATATGCTTTGTTTGATGCGATAAGAAAGAAGATTGCAGAAAATCTTAACAGAATAGAAAAGTCGGCTCATTGTATTGCTGTGGTTGATGTTCTTGTTTCTCTTGCTGATGTTGCATCCTCTAATAGATATGTAAAGCCTGAGGTTAATCTCTCGAGTGTTATCAGACTCAAGGATAGCAGACACCCTGTTGTTGAAGCTTTGCTGGATTCAACACCATTTGTTCCTAATGATGTATATTTAGATAATGACTCTAACCGTGTTGCGATCATCACTGGTCCTAATATGGCTGGTAAATCTACATATATGCGTCAGGTAGCTATCATCGTACTTATGGCACAGATGGGAAGTTTTGTTCCTGCTTCTTACGCTGAAATCGGTATTGTTGACAGTATTTTCACCAGAGTTGGAGCTTCTGATGATTTAGCATCTGGTCAGTCTACGTTTATGGTAGAAATGAGTGAGGTTGCTAATATTATTTCTAATGCAACCAAGAAAAGTTTACTTATCTTAGATGAAATAGGCAGAGGTACTTCTACTTTTGACGGTATGAGTATCGCAAGGGCTGTGCTTGAGTATGTTGCTGACAAAAAAAGACTTGGAGCAAAAGCGTTGTTTGCGACTCATTATCACGAGCTTACTGTTCTTGAGCAGATGCTCGATGGTGTGAAAAACTATAATATTGCTGTGAAAAAACGTGGCGATGATATTACTTTCTTACGAAGAATAGTACCAGGTGGAGCTGACGATAGCTATGGTATCGAAGTAGCAAAACTCGCTGGTATTCCTGATTCTGTTATAGTAAGAGCTAAAGAGATATTAAAGGATTTAACTTTTGATAATAAGGTATTTGGTGCTAGTAAGACGTTTAATAAACAGACTGTTGTTGAAGACGTTGACCAGTTGTCGCTTATTCCTAATAACAATAACGCTGTTTGTGAAAAACTTAATAGTATTGATATAAATACACTCACACCGATTGAAGCAATGAATTTATTATATGAATTGAAAAAAATGTCCGAGTAAAAGAGGTGAACACGCGTGGGCAGAATCAACCTGCTTGATAAACATGTAGCTGAGCTTATTGCGGCAGGCGAGGTTGTTGAAAGACCTTCTTCTGTTATTAAGGAGCTTGTAGAAAACTCAATAGACGCAGGAGCTACAGCTGTTACTGTTGAAATCAAGAATGGCGGTACTACCTTTATGCGTGTGACAGATAACGGTTGCGGTATAATGCGTGAAGATATTAAAATTGCTTTTTTACGACACGCTACAAGTAAAGTCAAGGTAGAAAATGACCTTGATTCTATTGCAACTTTAGGATTTCGTGGAGAAGCGTTGGCTTCTATTTCAGCAGTGTCTCGTCTTGAACTTATTACAAAATCAAGTGACGAGAGTGTTGGAACACGATATGTGATTGCAGGAGGAGAAGAGGTCTCTTTTGATGATGCCGGCTGTCCTGACGGTACCACTTTTATCATTAGAGATTTGTTCTACAACATTCCTGCAAGAATGAAATTTTTGAAAACTGACGTTGGTGAGGGTAACGCTGTTTCTAATGTAATCGACAAAATAGCTTTATCACACCCTGAGGTTTCTATCACTTACATAAAAGATTCTAAGCAGATGCTGAAAACTGCTGGTGACGGCAAACTGCTTTCTGCAATCTATTCAGTATATGGCAGAGATTTTGCTAGTGGATTGATTCCGGTTGATTATGAACTCAATGGTGTCAGTGTTAAAGGTTATTTATCCAAACCACAGAATGCACGTCCTAATCGTAATATGCAGAACTTCTTTATCAACGGTCGTTTTGTTAAGAGTCGCACAGCTATGGCGGCTGTTGAGGAAGCTTGTAAAGGTTCTGTAATGGTTGGAAAATTTGCTTCCTGTGTACTGAATATTTCAATTGCATTTGAAGCAGTTGATGTTAATGTTCATCCGTCAAAAATCGAAGTGCGTTTTGTTAATGAACGTCCTGTTTTTGATGCTGTATATCATGCAGTGAAATCAGCTTTGCATAATGGAGATACACGTAAAAACGCTGTTTTATCTCAAAATAATCTGACTCCAAAGGTTAATCCTTTTGAACTTGCACAAAAGGTGTTTAGAGAACGCGACAAGGATAATAAAGTTGTTACTGACACGATTAAGCCTACTGTTAGTCGTGAGACTATAAAACCTGCAGTTGACCCGTTTTCTCTGCTCGATGAGCCAATTGAGGTGAAAGAGGATAAGCCTGTTTCATTTGTATCGAAGGTTTCTGATAGTAGTAATCCTTTAGATATATACTCAAATACAGTTATATATAACAGCAATGCTACAAAAGATTTAGATTCTAATAACCAAGACGTCAATACTGTTGAAACTACTGCTAGTTTTACAGAACAAAAGGTTCAATCTGCCCCTGAAATATCAAAAGCAGAAGGTAACAAATCCTTAAAAAAAGAAGAAGTTTCAATTGGTGAACAAGAACAGATTCAAATTGATGAAATAAAACCGTTAATTGAACAAAACACCGACACTTTTAGATACATTGGTGAGGCTTTTAAAACCTATATAATTATTGAAAAAAATGAAAAAGAACTCATACTAATTGATAAACACGCTGCACACGAACGCATTATTTACGAAAGACTTAAAGCGGAAAAAGGTAGTGGTTATTCACAGATACTCTTAGAGCCTATTGCTGTTACTCTTAATAAAATCGATTACAACAGCGTTATTAATAACACTGATGTTTTTTTAGAGGCTGGTTTTGAGGTCGAGGATTTCGGTAATGGTATGATACTTGTTAGGAGTGCTCCTCAGTATCTTGAAAATGAAGATATCGAGCAGACTGTTATTGAAATGTCGGGGTATCTTACCGAGAATAAAACTGATATCCGCACTGAACAAATGGACTGGATTTACCACAATGTTTCCTGCAGAGCCGCTATAAAAGCCGGTAATATAAGTACTGACAGAGAACTTATTGATATTGCAAGAAGACTTGAAAATGATGATAGTCTGAGGTATTGTCCACATGGAAGACCTTTGTGTATTGTTCTAAGCAAGTATGAAATCGAGAAACAGTTTGGCAGGGTTTGAATATGACAGAAGTTAAAATTCCGATGATTTGCATTGTAGGACCAACTGCGAGTGGAAAAACCTCACTGTCTATTGAACTTGCGAAATTATTCAATGGTGAGATAGTTTCTGCAGACTCTATGCAGATTTATAAAGGTATGGATATTGCTACAGCTAAACCTACCTTAGCTGAACAAGCTGGTATTCCACATCATTTGATTGATTTTCTTGATATAGATAAATCTTTTTCAGTTGCACAGTATTGCGAACTTGCAAAGGAGATAATTTTTGATATCTACTCTCGAGGTAAGTTGCCAATTTTAGTTGGCGGAACAGGTCTTTATGTTGATTCTTTGATAAACAATGTATCTTTTGTTGATTCTGATGGTGACGTAGAGTTAAGAGAAAAGCTTCAACGCAAGTATGAACTTTACGGAGTGGAGTATTTGTTGACAAAGCTTAGAGAGTTTGATCCTGAATCTGCTCAAAAGCTCGAAGAAACTCGCAACCCCAAGAGAATTATCAGAGCTATTGAAGTGTTTGAAACTACAGGAATCAAAATGTCTGAACATAACGCAAATTCTCGTTTGCTTGGTTCGCCATACAAGGTTGTAAAAATCGGTCTTACCGCAACTAATCGTCAGTTTTTGTATGATAGAATAAATAAACGTGTTGATATAATGGTTGAAAGTGGTTTAGTTGATGAAGCGAAAGCATTTCTTGAGGTAGAACACAGTTCAACTTCAGCTATGGCTATAGGACACAAAGAGCTTATACCTTACTTTGATGGTGACTCGGATCTTGACAGTTGCCTTGAAAATTTGAAAATGCAAACAAGACGCTACGCTAAACGTCAGCTTACTTGGTTCAGACGAGATGAAAATATAAATTGGTTTTGTATAGATGAATTATCAAAAGATGATTTAATTAATAACGCAGTAGAACTTGTTAAGAAGGTATTATTTGATGAAAAATAATCAAAAACACTCTGAAAAAAGTAAATATAGCAAGCGTACTTTAGAACAACGTGCCGCTACCAGAAAGCTTACAACCAGAATTTTCGTAGGTGTTTCGGTTGCACTCGTCTTTATCTTTATAGTGTTTATTTTTGTAACAACAAACTTTATGGGTAGTGATAGCATTGTCACAGAAACAGCTTATAAAACAACTGTTTCTGATACTATCAGTACCACGGGTTTTGTTATTAGAGATGAGGAATATATTGATAACACGTCAAACGGAGTGCTTGCATATCAGGTTACCGATGGCGATAAAGTGACTGCTAACGGAACGATTGCTACTATATATGAGAACGAGTCTGATGCTATAAACTTTCAACGTATATGCGAAATAGAAGATGAAATAGCTGATTTGAAAACTTTGAACAATATTAGTAATTCTGTCAATGTAGGACTCGATTCTGTTAACAATCAACTTGATTCAAGACTTGTTGCTTTTATTGAATGTGTTAACAAACGCGATTTCAATAATATTACAGGGATAGAAAATGAGTTGCTTTCTGCTATTTATCGTAAACAGATAATAACTGGGGATCAAATGAATTTTGATACTAATATTTCTCAACTTAAAGAAGAAAAAGCTCAGCTTGAGAGCAGTACCGGTGACAGTATCGGTGAGATTACTGCTAAAAATTCCGGATATTATACATCAGCTATAGATGGTTACGAAAATATATTTTCAATCGATGATTTAAAAGAAATTAGCTATTCTGACATTGAGGATGCTAAGCCAGCTGATGTTGATGAAAGTAAATACGTTGGGAAAATCATCAAAGGTGTTAACTGGTATTTAGCTTGTCCTGTTACTGCCGAGCAGGCAGTGGCTATAACTCATAACAGCTTTGACGTAAGTGTTAGGATTCCTTACGCTAATGCTGATTTGATTCCGGCTAAAGTGATTTCTGTAAATCAGTTTTCTGGCGAAGATATGGCGATTGCTATTTTACAGTGTAATTATATGAGCCCGGCTTTATCTCAAATCAGAAACGAAGCAGTTGATGTTGAGCTGAACACTTATGAGGGTTTGAAGGTTAGCAAAAAAGCTTTGCATGATGATTACGTGACACAGACTACCTATGATGATAATGGTAATGAGAAAACTGAAGAAGTTAAAGTTCAAGGCGTGTATGTGAAATATGGAAGACAGCTCATATTTAAACAAGTTTTCATTATTTATTCAGACGAAGAATATGTAATTTGTAGTGAGAACCCAGATAGCGATGTGATTATCAGTGGTTCTACTTTGACGCTTTATGATGAAGTGGTTGTAGAAGGAGATGATTTGTACGATGGCAAGCTCATTGATTGATGTTGAATACAATTATAAAACCATATGCGAGAATATTGCACAAGCTGCTGCTAAATGTGGAAGAAGCGAGTCTGATATTACTTTGCTAGCTGCTACTAAAACTGTTGATGCTATGACAATTAACCATGCTATTTCATTAGGACTTAGCTATATTGGAGAAAACAGAGTACAGGAGCTTCTTTCAAAATATGATGATTATAATTTAAATTCTTGTTCTCTTCAGTTTATAGGTCATTTGCAATCGAATAAAGTACGTCAAATTATCGACAAAGTTGAGCTGATTCAATCTGTTGATTCTTTCAAACTTGCTAGTGAGATTTCAAGACAAGCTCAGCTAAAAAATAAAGAAATGGATATTTTAGTTGAGGTTAATATCGGAAAAGAAGAGAATAAGTCTGGTGTAATGCCCGAAATGCTCGATGAATTATTGCATCAAATCAAGGATTTACCTTCAATTCACATCAAAGGATTGATGGCAATTCCCCCAATTTGTGATAATTCACAGAAAATTTGTAAATATTTTGATAATATGCATAAAATGTTTATTGACATAAAGGACAAAAAAATAGATAATATATCTATGGATGTACTGTCAATGGGTATGTCCGATGATTATGAAGAGGCTATTTTATGTGGTTCCAATATGGTCAGAGTAGGTTCTGCACTGTTTGGAAAAAGAAATTATAATATAGTTTAACCGGAGGTAATTATATGGCTGGTTTTGTAGATAAGTTTAAACGCATGTGGGATGCTCCAGATGATGAATACGAGTACGATGAATATGGCTATGATGATCAGGAGGAAGAAGAGGAAGAACCAAGAAACAGCAGAAGCAGTAGAAGATATGATGATTTTGACGATTACGGTGATCAGCCTGTAAGGGAGCACGCTCGCAGAAGCAAGGTTGTTAATATCAGCACAACTGCTAAATTACAGGTAGCTCTGTTTAAGCCGGAGAAGTTCGGTGAGGAAACCCGTACTATTGCCGACGAGCTTGTTAAGACACACACTGTAGTATTAAATCTTGAACACACAAATAAAGATATGGCAAGACGTATCATTGACTTCTTAAGTGGTGTGGCCTATGCTAACCGTGGTAAGATCAAAAAGGTATCTGCAAATACATTTATTATTATACCTAATAATGTTGATCTTACCGGGGATGATTTGCTCGATGAACTTGAGCACAATGGTTTATATCTCTGATATTGATGAGTGTTGAGAGCTTACAGGATAAGAAACTGATTGTTTCTAAAGCACAAGATGCTGTTTATTTATCCCAAAAACGAAATACTCCGTGTTTTCTCGGCTTTTTAAATGAGCATGAGGCACAGGTTATCAGAGATAGCTTGTATATTACTGATGATTGTTTGTTTTGGGGTGGATATTCGGATGCTACCAGAGTGATATTCGGTTCTGGTGTAAGTGAGTATAACGACTTTCCAATTACAGCGTTAAGATTTATTTATAAGAAAGAGTACAGACTTTCTCATCGTGACTTTCTAGGTTCACTTATGTCTTTAGGAATTGAACGCTCTACTATAGGGGATATCCTTGTGTTTGATTCTTACACAGTTGTTTTTGTTAAAACTGAACTTGTAGACTATATAAAACAAGAAGTAACGAAAATCGGACGTGTTGGAGTTAAAATCGTCGATGTTGATTTGACCGATTTTGACTATGTCGTTGAGTTTGATGAATTATCTATTACGGTTTCGTCATTAAGAATCGATGTATTTGTTTCAGCTATCTGTTGCTTGTCGCGTGATAAATCTCAACAATTAATTAAATCAGATTTAGTCACCATAAACCATAGAATTGAAAACAGCGTTTCAAAAACGCTCAATGTCGGTGATGTGATCACTGTACGAAAATTTGGTAAATTTGTATTCGCTGAAGATAATGGTTTGTCAAAAAAAGGCAAACACAAAGTCTTAGTGAAACATTTTAGATAGGAGTGCAAACTATGCTTACAATTGATGAAATTAAGAACATAGCATTTAGAAAGTCAGGTATGGGCGGATATCGTCCTGACGATGTAGACGAGTTTATTGATGATGTAATCGCTACTTTTGAGCAGATGAAGGCTGAAAAGGCTGACCTTCTCAGAAAGATGGATATCCTCGCTACTAAAATTGAACAGTACAGAACAGATGAGGAGACAGTCAGAAATGCACTTCTCTCTTCACAGAAGGTTTCTGATCAGGCTTTAAAAGAAGCTAAGGACAAGGCTACATATATTATCAAAGCTGCTGAGAAAAAATCTAGAAAGATTTTAACTGAAGCCGAAATGGCTACCGAGCGTGAAAAGGATAAGTACGAAGCTGTATTAGCTGAAACTGCTAAGCTTAGAAAAGAAATGATCGCTATGTACAAAAAGCATCTCGCTTTACTTGATGAGTTCCCAACAGAGGCTGATGTACAGGCTAAGCGTGATGAGCTTGACGAGAAATATCCATTTGAGCCTGTTGAAGAGATCATCAATTCCGATGACTTCGATGTAGAGGAAGAGATGGTTAAAGCTGTAGAGGATAAACCTGTTGCAAAAACTAATAACGATGAAGCTAAGCACGAGCATAAAAACGAGAAGTTTGATCAGCTTAAGTTTGGCGATAACTACGACGTAGAATAATTTATTTTTGGAGTGTATAAAAATGTCCCAGGATTATAATTCCACGCTAAATCTGCCGAAAACAGATTTTCCGATGCGTGCTGGATTACCTCAGTCTGAGCCTGTTACTTTAGATAAATGGCTCGGAGATAAGGTATATGAAAAGTTAATGGAGAAAAACGAGGGTAAGCCATTGTATGTATTACACGATGGTCCTCCTTATGCTAATGGTAACATTCACCTTGGCACTGCATTAAACAAAGTTTTAAAAGATTTCATTGTAAGATATAAGAATATGTCAGGCTTTAAGGCACCTTTTGTTCCTGGCTGGGATACCCACGGTTTGCCTACTGAGCTTAAGGCAAGAGCTAAAGCAGGTGTTGGTAATTCAACAACAATATCTGACATAGAGCTTCGAAAACTCTGCCGTGAGTTCGCTCTTTCTTACCTTGATGACCAGCGTAATCAGTTCAAGAGACTTGGCTGTATCGGTGAATGGGACAACCCATATGTAACATTGATCCCTGAGTTTGAGGCAACACAGATTGAAGTTTTTGCAGAAATGGCTTGTAAAGGTTATATCTATAAGGGATTAAAACCTGTATACTGGTGCCCTGAGTGCAGAACAGCTTTAGCTGAAGCCGAAATTGAGTATGCTGAAGACCCTTGTCACTCAATTTACGTTAAGTTTAACGTTACTGATGATTTAGGTAAGCTGTCAGCCCTTGGTGTTGATCCTGCTAAATGTTACTTTGTAATATGGACAACAACTACATGGACTCTTCCTGCTAACGTTGCTATTTGTGTTGGACCTGATTTTGAGTATTCAATTATTAAAGCGAATGATGAATACTACGTTATGGCTACTGAGCTTTATAAAGGAGCTTTTGAGGCTGCTGGTATAGCTGAATATGAGGTTGTAGCTACTTGTAAGGGTTCAGATCTTGAATATATTAAGACTGCACATCCATTCTTAGACCGCACATCACTCGTTATCGTTGGTGACCACGTTACTTTAGAAAGTGGTACCGGTTGTGTTCATACTGCTCCTGGTCACGGTGTTGAGGACTTTGAGGTTTGTAAGAACTACAAGGAGCTTCCAATCGTTGTTCCTGTTGATGCTGACGGTAAACTTACAGAAGAGGCAGGTCAGTTTGCTGGTCTTTCTACCGAGGAAGCTAACAAGCCTATAGCTATGCATCTTGAAGAGACTGGTGCTTTATTTGCTCTTGCTAAGATTATTCACCAGTATCCACACTGCTGGAGATGTAAAAAGCCTGTTATTTTCAGAGCTACTGATCAGTGGTTCTGCTCTGTAGACGATTTTAAGGATGCTGCTTGTGAAGCAATTAAAACTGTAGAGTGGATTCCAAAATGGGGTCAGGACAGAATCACATCAATGGTAAGAGAGCGTAAGGATTGGTGTATTTCACGTCAGCGTAAGTGGGGCGTGCCAATTCCAATCTTCTTCTGTAAAGAATGTGGCGAGCCACATATCGATAAAGAAGCTATGCAGGCTGTTGCTGATATCTTTAGAGTTAAGGGTTCAGACGCTTGGTATGAAATGGATGCTTCTGAGCTTTTACCACAGGGTACAAAATGTAAGAAGTGCGGATGCACTGATTTTGATAAAGAAAAAGACATTATGGACGTATGGTTTGACAGTGGTTCTTCTCATGCGGCTGTATGTAAAGCAAGGGATTACCTTAAGTGGCCTGCTGACCTCTATTTAGAGGGTGCTGACCAGTACAGAGGTTGGTTCCAGTCCTCACTTTTAACTGCTGTTGCTACTTCAGGAACAGCTCCATATAAGGCTGTACTTACTCATGGTTGGGTAGTTGATGGTGAAGGCAGAAAAATGAGTAAATCTCTCGGTAATGGTATTGACCCACAGGAAGTTGTTGATCAGTATGGTGCTGATGTATTAAGACTTTGGGTTGCTTCTTCTGACTATCATGTTGATATCAGAATTTCTAAGGATATCTTAAAGCAGCTTTCAGAGGCATACAGAAAAATCAGAAATACGGCACGATATATCTTAGGTAACTTAAACGATTTCAACCCTGATACAGACAGAGTTGAGATTGCTGAGCTTCTTGAAATTGACAAGTGGGCTGTTAATAAGCTTAATGAACTTATCGATAAAGTTAAAGTTGGTTATGACTCGTTTGAGTTCCATCAGGTTTATCACGCTATCTACAATTTCTGTGTAGTTGATATGTCTAACTTCTATCTTGATATATTAAAGGATAGACTTTACACAGAAAAGGCTGATTCTAAACAGCGTAGAGCTGCTCAGACAGCTATGTACATTATACTTGATGCACTTACAAGAATGATTGCACCTATTCTTGCTTACACTTCTGATGAAATCTGGAAGTATATGCCACACTGCAGTGACTGTGACCCTGAAAATATCGTATTCAACTCAATGCCTGAAAAGGTTGACGTTGATTGTGATACTACTAAGTGGGATAGAATCCATGCTATTAGAGATGTTGTTAAGAAGAGTATCGAAAACGTTAGAATCGAAAAGATTATCAAGACTTCACTCGAGTCAACTGTTACTCTCAAAGCTAATAAAGAAGAGTATGAGTTCTTAAAGAGCATTGAAGATGACCTTGCTACTATCTTTATTGTTTCTAAGGTTGTAGTTGAAGAAGCTGACGTTGCTGAACTTATTGTTGAAGTTACTAAGGCGAGCGGTGAAAAGTGCGAACGCTGTTGGGCTTATTCAGAAACAGTTGGTACTGATTCTGTACATCCTACACTATGTAAGCGTTGTGCTGATATTTTAAACGGTTAATTTTTTATATACGGTGTATCAAAAGATACACCGTATACTTTTAGGAGTTGATTTTTTGGCTTTTTTATACTTAGCTCTCGCGTTGCTTGTAGCAGTAGTTGACCAAGTGATCAAATATTTTGTACTTGAATATTTAGTAAATGCAGGCAGAGTGACTGCTATACCACGTATTTTGGACTTGATTTACGTTGAGAATACAGGTGTTGCCTTTGGCATGTTTAGTGATCTTAGATGGCTTTTTGTTATTATTACAGGTATTGTTATCGTTGCTTTTACTATTATGCTGTTTAAAAGTGGCTATAAAAGTAAGCTGTTTTCTGTTTCTGCTGTTTTAATTATAGGTGGAGGTATAGGAAATCTGATAGACAGAATCATTCATGGGTTTGTTGTTGATTATCTTCAGCTTTCTTTCTTTTCTCCTGTTTGTAATTTTGCTGACTACTGTATCACTGTTGGAACTGTCTTGCTTGTGGTTTATTTGATTTTTTATTCTGATTTTTTGAGTGACGATAAAAAAGTAAGTGAGAAAGCTGAAAATGAATAAAGTTGAGTTTTATTGTGATATAGAGTATGCAGGGGAGAGAGTAGATTCTTTTTTATCAAAAAAATGTGAAGACTTTTCTCGATCTGCTATTACTAAGAATATCGAAAAAGGTTTTGTAACTGTAAACGGAAAACAGGTCAGCAAGAGTTATAAGTTGTCAGTTAACGATTATGTTGAAATGACTATGGAAGCCCCTGTTATACTCGATGTGTTGCCACAGAATATTCCTCTAGATATTGTATACGAAGATGATGATTTGTTGGTAGTTAATAAGCCTAAAGGGATGGTAGTTCATCCTGCGGCGGGTAATTATACCGATACTCTTGTTAATGCATTAATGTTTCACTGTAAGGATTCGCTGTCAGGAATTAATGGTGTTTTACGTCCGGGAATTGTACATCGTATTGATAAAAACACAAGTGGATTGCTTATTGTGGCTAAAAATGATAAGGCACATAATCATCTGGCTTTGCAAATTAAGGAACATTCGTTTACCAGAGAGTATGTAACCGTGGTATATGGAAACATAAAGAATGACAATGGTACCGTAAATGCACCAATCGGACGACATCCGATTGACAGAAAAAAGATGTGTGTTATTGATAAAAATAGCAAGCATGCTATCACACATTACGAAGTGCTTGAGCGTTTTTCTGGTTATACAATGTTAAAATGTAGGTTGGAAACAGGACGCACACATCAGATAAGGGTGCATATGGCTTATATTGGTCATCCTGTTGCGGGTGATGATGTTTATGGACCTAAAAAAGTAATTAAAGCCTTGGGTGGTCAGTGTTTGCATGCACAGAAAATCGGTTTTATACACCCGTCAACTAACGAATATATTGAGTTTGCGAGCGAACTTCCAAAATATTTTTCTGATTTTCTACATAAGCTACAAAAAACTTGTTAAAAATTTGTTACATTATGAAAAAAGTTCTTGCAATTAAAATTCTAATATGGTACAATACATAAGCATTTGAAACCGTCAGTTATGTTGATGGGGTTCAAATTACGGCATATAGCCACAATTTGAAGCGGATAGTCCTCTGCCATCGTGCATGAATATCTGAAAACATTAGGAGGATTACAATGGACGCATTAAAAACTATTGCACAGAGCTCTATCAAAGAGTCTGCACCTGAATTTTCTGTAGGTGATACTGTTAAGGTATCTGTTAACATCCGTGAGGGTGAGAGAGAAAGAATTCAGATGTTCGAAGGTACAGTTATCGCTAAGAAAGGTTCAGGCGTAGCTGAAACATTTACAGTAAGACGTGTATCTTACGGTGTTGGTGTTGAGAGAGTATTCCCACTTCACTCACCAAACGTTGTTGACGTTAAGGTTATCAGACACGGTAAGGTTCGTAGAAGCAAGCTTTATTATCTCCGTGACAGAGTTGGTAAGGCAGCTAAAGTCAAAGAAGAAATCCGTAAATAAAGTTTTTAAAAAGGGACTTTATAGTCCCTTTTTTGCTATCTGTTTTGTAGGAAGTGTCGAATTTGAGAATAGACGATGAAATGTATAACGAAATATTTAATGAGCAAGAGAAGTCTAATAAAGAGATTCAAAAAATTACTATAAACAATGACGCTATTTCTGTGAATTTGTATGATTGGGTGAACTCAATTATTGTTGCCGTGGTGGCAGTTGTTATATTGCTCACATTCTGCTTTAGGTTGATTGATGTTGATGGACGGTCAATGGAACCAACGCTTATTGATACAGATAAGGTTATTGTTACTAATCTTTTTTATACACCTAATAATGGAGATGTCGTTGTTATCAGCCATGGCGAAGAGTATGATCAACCTTTGATTAAGAGAGTTATTGCTATTGAAGGTCAGACGCTTGATATTGATTTTGAAAACAACAAGATTTTCGTTAATGGTGAGCTTGTTGATGAACCATATATTCAGGGTGAAACTATCAAGCGTGACGCTGAAATTCCATCTGTTATTCCTGAAGGAAAAGTTTTTGTTTTGGGAGATAATAGAGAGGTTTCTCTTGACAGTAGATCACATGAAGTCGGACTTATTGATGAGGAGTCAATTATCGGTAAAGCTCAGCTTGTTATAATTCCTCATTCTTATTGCGACGGTTCCTTAAAACCAAGGCTTGATTTATCAAAAATTAGATCTATTTACGAATAAAACTTGTATTAAACCTGCTTCTGTTTTATAATAGGAGCAGGTTTTGTTTTGGAGTGATATTATGAGTGAAATGCAGAATATACAATGGTTTCCTGGTCATATGACCAAAACCAAAAGACAAATTGAGAAGAATTTAAAACTGGTTGATGCTGTGGCTGAAATTATTGATGCACGTATTCCTATCAGTAGTCGCAATCCTGATATTGCACAGCTTGTTACAAGTAAACCTAGAATAGTTTTACTTAACAAATGTGATATGGCTGATGAAAAGGCTACTAAGCTTTGGATTGAACATTTTAAAAAACAGGGCATTATAGCTATAGCTATTGATTGTAAAAGCAATAAAGGTATCAATGCTTTTGTTCCTGCTTTAAAGAATGCTTTGCAAGACAAGATTGACGCATATAAGCGTAAAGGTATGCTTAATCCATCTATGAGAGTGATGATTGTAGGAATACCAAATGTTGGTAAATCTACTTTTATAAACAGAGTTTTTAAGCAGAACAAGGCTAAAACTGCCGATAAGCCTGGTGTTACCAGAGGTAACCAGTGGTTTACAATTTCTAAGGGTTTTGAGATGCTTGATACTCCGGGTGTATTGTGGCCTAAATTCGATGACCAGCTAACCGGTGAGAGATTAGCATTCACCGGTGCTATTAAGGATCAAATTATTGATGTTGAATTGCTGGCAGTTAGACTTTTAGATTTGCTTAAAGAGCTTAAAACTCCAGATTTTATTGCTAGATTTAAGCTTGATGGAGATACTATATCAGATATTGACAGTTATGAGCTTTTGCAGATTATCGGTAAAAAACGCGGTATGCTTATAAGTGGTGGAGAAGTGGATACAGAAAGAGCTGCTATTATGTTACTGGATGAATTCAGAGCCGCTAAGCTTGGTAAAATAACGCTTGAATTCCCGGATTGAGGTTGTATATGAAAAAAGACGTTGAATATATAGATTGGCTGAAATATGAAAATGAATTGAGAGAGCAAGGATATAATTATATCTGTGGTGTTGACGAAGCAGGACGTGGACCACTCGCTGGTCCTGTTTGTGCGGCTGCTGTTATTCTACCTCCTAATACAATCATTGAAGGAGTGAATGACTCTAAAAAGCTCAGTGAAAAGAAAAGAGAAGAGCTGTTTGATGTTGTTATTGATACAGCGTTGGCTTATTGTATAGCTTTTGGCTCTGTTGAAGAAATTGAGGAGCATAATATACTTGCAACTACAATGATGACTATGAAAAGAGCTGTTGAAGGGCTTAGTGTCAAAGCTGATTACGCTATCATTGATGGAAATAGATTACCGCAGTTAGATATCGACAGCAAATATATAATCAAAGGTGATGCTAATTCTATGTCTATAGCAGCAGCTTCAATTTTAGCCAAGGTGAGTAGGGATAGGCTTATGCTTGAATATGCTAAAGAATATCCAAAATATTGTTTTGAGAAGCATAAGGGGTATGGCACCAAGCTTCACAATGAAATGATTCTTTTACACGGTCCATCACCTATACATAGAAAAAGCTTTTTGAAAAAGCTGTTGAGCAATAAGTAGTATGGGGATTTTTACTAAAAAAGAGGTTGGAAATTTTGGCGAAGAAACTGCCGCTAAATTTCTTAAGAAGAATAAATACAAAATTATTGATACAAATTATAAAACGAAACTCGGCGAGATTGACATAATCTGTGAAAATAGGGATTATATTGTTTTTGTTGAAGTTAAAACGCGAAAATATGGTACACCTATCAAAGGTTATACTGCTGTGAATTATAATAAACAGCAGCATATTATTCGCACGGCTAGTATGTATCTAGGAACACATAAATCAGAGAAACAGCCTAGATTTGATATAATTGAGGTTGAATACTACGCTGATGGTACGGCATTTGTAAAAGAGCACTATGAGGATGCTTTTTGGCAGAGAGGTGACTATGGAGTATTTTGATTTACATTGTGACACGCTATATAAAGCTACAGTGGATTGTTCTGGTTTTTTTAACGCAGATTATCACATTAGTGTCGATAAAACTGCTTGTTTTAAAAAATGGACACAGCTTTTTGCTATCTGGATACCTGATGAATTAAGAGGTAGTGCAGCAACACATCTTTTCTGTAAGGCTGTAGATGTTTTTAAACATAACTTTATTGATAACGACAAGATTACAATGATGCTGGCAGTCGAGAATGCTTCGATGCTTAATGGCAATCTTGATAACATCAAACTGCTTGTTGATAACAACGTTCGATCTGTAACTCTAACTTGGAACGGTGAAAATGAACTCGGATGCGGTGCTATGTGTAATGATTCGTTTGGTTTAACCGCTTTTGGAAGAGAAGTAGTTAGAGAGCTTCAAAGAAATAATATTGCCGTAGATATTTCCCACGCTAGCGACAATTTGTTTTATGATGTAATTAATATCTCGAAAGAGCCAGTGATTGCTACTCATTCAAATTCGAGAACTATATGTAACACTAAAAGAAATCTTACTGATGATCAATTCAAAATAATTAGGGATATGGGCGGTATTGTCGGGTTGAATTTTTATAAAGGTTTTCTAAATGATAATGAGGTTAAGGCATCAATTGATGACTTGCTAAGACACGCTGATCATTTTCTGAATTTAGGTGGAGAAAATACGCTGGCTATTGGGTCGGATTTTGATGGAGCTGATATGCCTGAAGATATTTATGGAATTGATACAGTACCCGCTATTTATAAGCGTTTTTGCGATGAATTCGGTGCAAAAGTTACTAAAAAAGTGTTCTTTGACAACGCAAATATGTATTTTACAAACTTTGACATTATCTTATAAATATTGTATAATTAGACGTTGAATTATAGAAAGGATGACCGATATGCTATATAACAGCACACAAAACAATGAAAAAGTTGTTTCATCAGCTCAGGCGATAGCTCAGGGTATTTCAGAGGACGGCGGTCTTTTTGTACCACAGAGTTTTCCTAAATTCAGTTTAGCTGATATTGAAAGCATGCTTAGTGCCACTTATCAGGACAGAGCTAAAGCTGTATTCAAATGCTATCTCACTGATTTTACAGATGATGAAATTGCTGACTGTGTAGATAAAGCATACACAAAAGAAAAATTCGAATCTGAAAATCCTGCTCCTATGACTTCTGTTGATTACAATGGTAAAGAGCTCAATATTCTTGAACTGTGGCACGGTCCAACTTGTGCATTTAAGGATATGGCACTTCAGATTTTACCTCATCTTCTTACAAAATCTTTGAAGAAAACAGCAGATGGCATTAAGGCTGTTATTCTTGTAGCAACTTCAGGTGATACAGGTAAGGCTGCTCTCGAAGGTTTTAAGGATGTAGAAAACACACAAATTATTGTTTTCTATCCTGAAAATGGTGTTAGTGCTATGCAGAAGCATCAGATGAATACTCAGGCGGGCGATAATGTTTACGTTTGTGCAATTAAGGGTAACTTTGATGATGCTCAGACAGGTGTTAAGAAGATTTTCACAGAGCCTACTAATTCTGAAGTTCTGAAGAACAACAAAATGATGTTCTCAAGTGCTAACTCTATCAACTGGGGTAGACTTTTACCACAGATTGTTTATTATGTATCTGCATACTGTGATATGGTGAACAGTGGTAAAGTTGAGCTTGGTGAAAAAATCAATATCGTTGTACCTACAGGAAATTTTGGTAATATCTTAGCTGCTTATTATGCTTGTGAAATGGGTATTCCTGTTAATAAGTTTATCTGTGCATCTAACTCAAATAATGTACTTACTGATTTTATCAACACTGGTGTGTATGATAAAAACAGAGATTTCTATACAACTATCTCACCATCTATGGATATTCTTGTCAGCAGCAACCTTGAAAGATTGTTATATAAGATGTCTGATAACAATGATGAGCTTGTAAGAGATTTGATGAATAAACTCAAAACTGACGGCGTATACGAAGTGCCTGCTCAGATAAAGGAAAGAATCACCTCTTGTTTCTTTGGTGGATTCTGTGATGAAGATAGCACAAAGACTACTATCAAAAACCTCTTTGATAGCAAAAAATATCTTTGTGATACACATACAGCTGTTGCGGTTTCTGTGTATAATGATTACGTAGAAAAGACAGGGGATAAGACACCTGCTGTTATCGCTTCAACAGCTAGCCCATATAAATTCTCTAAGTCTGTATTGGAAGCTTTATCAAACGAAACTCTACCTGAGAGCGAGTTTGATATGGTTGATATGCTTTATTCAATCTCTGATACAAAGGTTCCTACACCAATTGCTGAACTTAAGGGACTCATAGCTAGATTTGATAATGTAACTGACAAGGATGAAATGAAGCAGACTGTATTTAATGCGTTAGGTATTAAATAATGGCAGTTTTCGCTATTGCTGACTTGCATTTATCGCTTGGCACTAATAAGCCGATGGACATTTTCAATGGGTGGCAAGATTATCAAGAACGACTTGAGAAAAATTGGCGAGCCATAGTTTCTGATGAAGATACAGTTATTGTTGCAGGAGATATTTCATGGGCAATGAAACTTGAAGAGTGCTTTGAGGATTTCAGTTTTTTAAACTCTCTGCCCGGCACTAAGATTCTTCTTAAGGGTAACCACGATTATTGGTGGGCTACAAAAAAGAAGGTTGATGAATATCTTGAGGCTAATGGTTTTGATAGTATCAAGGTTTTATTCAACAATTCTTATGAAATAGACGGCATTACGATTTGCGGTTCACGCGGATGGTATTACGACGCTGATACCGATGCTGATATCAAGGTTATTAACAGAGAGGTTGGTAGACTTAAGCTTTCTCTGGATTCTGCTAAAGACTGCAAAAACAAGCCAATAGTATTTTTGCACTATCCACCGGTTTATGCTGATATCGAGTGTGAAGAAATTATGGAAACTTTGATTTCTTACGGCATCAAAGAGTGCTATTATGGACACCTTCATGGTACACACACCCATAAAAATGCTGTTACAGGCTTATATAAAGATATCAATATGCACCTGATATCTTGTGATTATACAGAGTTTATGCCTGTTTTGGTGCGAAATTAAAAATTATTTTACAAATTATTATAGTATTTTTTACGTATCTGTGATATAGTATTATGAGCGTAAAAATGAGGAGGAATTCTAATGAAATTAGTATCAACAAATAAGACAGAGACAAATACTTTTGAACTTACAATCGCTGTTGAGAAAGAGGCTTTTGAGGCAGCTATCGCAAAGGCTTACAAGAAGCAGGTTAAGAACATCAATGTTCCTGGTTTTAGAAAGGGTAAAGCACCAAGAAATATTATTGAGAAGATGTATGGTGCTGATGTGTTCTATGATGACGCTATGCAGGAGTGCTATCCTGTTGCTTTAGATGCAGCTGCTACAGAGGCTGAACTTAAGGTCGTTGCTGTAACTAACGTTGAGGTTGAGGAAGTTAACGCTGATGGTTTCACTTTCAAAGCTACATGTGTTGTAGAGCCTGAAATCGAAGTTAATGATTACAAAGGAATCGAAATTGAGAAAAAATCAACAGAAGTTACTGATGAGCTTGTTGATGAAGAAATCAATAGAGTAAGAGAGAGAAACAGCCGTATGGTAACTGTTGAAGACAGAGCAGCTCAGATGGGCGACACAACAGTAATCGATTTCGAAGGCTTTGTTGATGGCGTTGCTTTCGAAGGCGGTAAGGCTGAAAACTTCAACCTTGAACTTGGCAGTGGCAACTTCATTCCTGGCTTCGAAGAACAGATTGTTGGTCACAACACTGATGAAGAGTTTACTATTGACGTAACTTTCCCAGAAGAGTATCATTCAGAAGAACTTAAGGGTAAGGCTTCACAGTTTAAGATTAAGCTCCACGAAATCAAGGTTAAGGAGCTTCCTGAGGTTGACGACGAGTTTGTTAAGGATGTCAGCGATAAGGATACTCTTGATGAATATAAAGAAGAAATCAAGGAAAACATAGCTAAGAGATTAGAAGCTGAGGCTGAAAAGGATGTTGAAGACCAGCTCGTTGAAAAGCTTCTTGAGAAGGTTGAGGGTGAGATTCCTGAGGTTATGTTTGAGAACGAAGTTAACAATATGCTTAGAGAGATGGATATGAGACTCCGTTCACAGGGTATGGATTTAAACACATATATGCAGTATACAGGCATGACACCTGAGTCTGTAAAAGAAATGTACCTTCCTGAAGCTCAGAAGCGTGTTAAGATGAGACTTGCTCTCGAGAAGATTGCTAAGATTGAGAACATCACTCCAAGCGAGGATGATATCAACGCTGAATACAGCAGACTTGCTGACGCTTATCAGATGGAAGCTGACAAGGTTAAGGAAGCTATCCCAACTGATGCACTTTCACAGGATCTCGCTGTTGAGATGGCTATGAAGCTTGTTAAGGATAACGCAAAGATTAAATAATCAATTTTTGTCCTATAATTTATATCGTAGATTATCTGAAAGGAGACTTTAATATGAGTTTAGTACCTTATGTAGTAGAACAGACCAGTAGAGGTGAACGCTCATACGATATTTTTTCCCGCCTGCTTAATGATAGAATCATTATGCTTAACGAAGAGGTCAACAGCACTACAGCCAGCCTTGTTGTAGCTCAGCTTTTGTATCTTGAGGGACAGGACCCAAATAAGGATATCAGCCTTTACATCAACAGCCCTGGCGGTTCAGTTACTGACGGTCTGGCTATTTATGATACTATGCAGTACATCAAGTGTGATGTTTCAACAATCTGCATGGGTATGGCTGCTTCAATGGGTGCGTTCCTGCTTGCGGCAGGTACAAAGGGTAAGAGATATGCTCTTCCTAACAGTGATATTATGATTCACCAGCCATCAGGCGGTGCTAAAGGTCAGGCAACTGACATTGAAATTCATACAAAACACATTCTCCACACTAAAAAGAAGCTCAACGAGATTCTGGCTGCTAATACAGGTCAGCCATTCGATGTAATTGCTGCTGACACAGAGCGCGATAACTTTATGACTGCTCAGCAGGCTCTTGAGTATGGTCTTATCGATAAGGTTATTGAAAAGAGATAAGGAATTTTAAGGAGATTTGTATGTCCACAAAGAAACCGGAGGGTAACGTACGCTGTTCATTCTGTGGTAAAACACAGGATATGGTTGGCAGATTAATAGCAGGTGACGGTGTTTACATCTGTGACCAATGTGTCGATTTGTGTATGACGATCCTCGAAGATAACGAATTTGACAATCATAACAGCAAATCAAATGATAAGCAAATGCCTGTGCTGTTGAAACCGCAGGAAATAAAAGCGATTCTTGACGAGTATGTTATTGGTCAGGATGAAGCCAAAAAGACGTTAGCAGTTGCGGTTTACAACCACTACAAGCGAGTATTCAATAACGATAGTGAGGTAGAGTTTGCTAAGAGCAACGTGTTGCTTTTAGGTCCTACAGGTGTAGGAAAAACTTTGCTTGCACAAACTCTTGCTAAAGCACTTGATGTGCCTTTTGCAATAGCTGATGCTACAACGTTGACAGAAGCGGGATATGTTGGTGAGGATGTTGAAAACATACTCTTGAAGCTTATTCAAGCTGCTGATTTTGATATTGAGAAAGCTGAACGAGGTATTATATATATCGACGAAATAGATAAGATAGCTCGAAAATCTGAGAATCCTTCTATAACTCGCGATGTGAGCGGTGAGGGTGTTCAGCAGGCATTGCTTAAGATTGTCGAAGGAACAGTTTCAAATGTTCCTCCTCAGGGTGGAAGAAAACACCCTCAGCAGGAGTTTTTACAAATTGATACTAAAAACATCTTGTTTATCTGTGGTGGAGCTTTTGACGGCTTAGAAAAGATTGTCGGCAAAAGACTTGGTTCTTCTGTTCTTGGATTTGAATCTGCTATTCAGGACAGAACTGAGCTTGATGAAACTGCCTGGATGAGTGAGGTTGTTGCACACGATTTGGTGAAGTTCGGTATTATTCCAGAGCTTATAGGAAGATTACCCGTTATTACAGCTTTATCCGGTCTTGACATTGATGCTATGGTGAAGATTTTAACTGTGCCCAAAAATTCAGTTATAGCACAGTATAAACATCTTTTTGCACTTGATAATGTTGAGATTGAATTTGAAGACGAAGCACTTGTTGCAATCGCAAAGCTTGCTAAAGAGCAGAAAACCGGTGCAAGAGGTATTCGTGGCATTATGGAGTCACTTTTAAAGGATCTTATGTTTGAAACTCCATCAGATTCAAGTATTAGGAGGATCATCATCAAAAAAGATACTGTGACCGATGGAGCAGATGCTGAG
>JAFUIK010000058.1 GCA_017473955.1 Ruminococcus sp.
ACAGGCTAGCGTTCTAACCAACTGAACTACCGGGCCATATGTGGTGGGAACAACAGGGCTCGAACCTGTGACCCTCTGCTTGTAAGGCAGATGCTCTCCCAGCTGAGCTATGCTCCCACGCGTTCGCCTCTTATTTGCGACAGGTGTTATCTTACTACATCTCGAGCAAAATGTCAACACTTTTTTAAAAAAAATTTATTTTTTTCTTAAAATCGCTTTTAACTCATCTTCTGAGAACTCGAACTTTTTGTTACAGAAATGGCATCCTGCCTGAGCTCCATGGTCTTTTACTATCATATCTTCAATCTCTTCTTTTGGCATAGATTCAATTAAAGATGCAATCTTTTCTTTTGAGCAACCACAGACATATTTAACCTCAAACTCGTCAAGCACCTCTACCTCAAAGCCTTTTAACGCTTCTTTGCACATATCGAGAGTAGACATACCTTTAGCAAGCATAGTTGTAACAGAATCAAGCTCAGCAATATTTTTCTCAAGCTTTTCTATTGTATCTTCAAAAGCACCAGGCAAAAGCTGGATAAGCAGTCCACCCGAAAGTAAAACCTCTGAGGTCTCTTTATCTATAAGCACACCTAATGCACAGACAGTCGGTATCTGCTCACTTTGAGCATAATACGCAGCGATATCTTCTGCAATCTCTCCAGACTGGAGTTCAATCTGTCCGATATATGGCTCACCTGTGCCTAAATCACGCATAACGTTTAACACACCATTTTTGCCGACAGCTTGTGATACATTAAGCTTCCCGTTTTCATAATGTGTACTAGGACACGATGCATTAGACACGTAGCCCTTAACATTACCGAAAGAGTCTGCAACTGCAATAACAGGTCCTAATGGTCCGTCACCTGATACTCTAAGATTAATTGACGCGGTCTTACTCTTAAGCATCGCACCCATCATAGAAGTAGCTGTCAATAGTCTACCAAGAGCTGCTGACGCTACAGGTGAAGTGTGGTGAATTTTTGACGCTTTGTATACAATATCTGTGGAGTCAATAGCTGAAGCCATAATTGCTCCATCGCTTGTAATACATCTGATTATTTTATCCATATTATTATCTCCGTAAAAATATTCCTTATTTACTTAGCTTTCTTGCAACATATATCACACGCTGTTCATCATCCTTTGGAAGTTCAAAGGTCATATCCCCGTATCGTGCCACTACTTCAAAGCCCGATTTTTCAAGCATAGATGTTAGTTCTTCGTCAGAATACGCACGTTCAGAGAACTTCTCTTCTGTTCTGTAGTAAACCTTACCATCACGTTCAAAGAAATCAAGCTCAATATCTACAATATTATTTTCTCTTAAAGAATTTTGCCACACACAGAAAACGTCTTCCGTATCATAAACAAAGGTGTTATCAGAAAGCACCTTTCTGTGCTTATATATAGTATTAGCATCAAAGAGAAAATAACCCTTTGGATTCATAAACAGCGACACGCGGTCAAAGGTCTTTTGAACGTCATCAATTTTCACAAGATGATTGATGCTGTCAAGCGTACACACACAGGTATCAATCGTACCATACAAATCGATAGACTGCATCTTCTGGCACAAAAATAAGATATCAAGTCCATTTTCCTCTGCCTTTTCTCGTGCAAAAGATAGCATATCATAGGAAGCATCGATACCGTACACATCCACACCGTTTTTCTTGAGTTCAACAGTGAGTGAGCCTGTGCCACACGCTAAATCAAGGCTCAACCCCATCTCGTGGTTAAGCCTTTTGAATACTTCCATAATATAATCGCATCGTTCTTTGTAGCCGACGTTTTGCATCAATGTGTCATAATATTCCGAAAAAGAATTATACCCCGCAGGCACACCGTAACTCATTACTTATTCTCTTCCAGTCTTTCGAAAACCAAGTCGTAACCACCGCTATTCTCATAATTAAGCGAACGATTAACACGGCTGATAGTCGCTGTTGACGCTCCTGTTTTAGCAACAATCTCACTGTAAACCATATTATCCTTAAGCATCTTAGCAACAACAAAACGCTGTGACATAGACTTGACCTCAGGAATAGTACACAAATCCTTAAAGAACATTGCACATTCTTCACGAGTCTGTAATGTTACAATAGCATCAAACAGATAGTCTGTAAATTCATCATTAGGTTTTTTAGGCATTTTTAATCTCCTGTTTCATAATTTAATGCACTAAAATTTTAACACATAAAACTGTAAAAGTAAAGAGAAAAAGGTACAAAAAATTCCCTCTCATTTCTAAGAGGGAAAATTCATCAAAACAGATACCAAAGTTGTCCGCAAACTATTCCAAGAGCAATACCGCTAACAAGCAATACGAAAGTGATAAAGATATTCTCTTTTACGTTTTTGTTAAGTCTGTAAAGCACTAAAAGGCCGACACCAGCGTTGGTCATAAGACCTGATAGCATCGCACCGGGAGTGATAACACCCTCAACAAAAAGATTAGTGATGAGCACAGATATAGAGCAGTTAGGAATAAGACCAACAATGCCTGCAATAATTTCAGAAACAACAGGCTTGGTGATAAACACATCGGACAAAAGCTCGTTGCCGAAATATTCAAAAATGCAGTTGAGTGCGAATGAAACAACAATAATGAGCACCAACACTTTAAGTGTGTGCTTTAAAGCCGAAAGAAAAACACTTTCGTGACAATCACAGTGCTCCTGTTCACAGAAATCGTGAATATGTTCTGATGAAGTTTGTCGATTTTTCTTAAACGCTCTGAGCAACAAATCAATAATAAAACCGCACACAGCAGCACCGACTATTTTGAACAGCAACACTTTTGCGATTACTGAACCCTCAACGTGACTGGACAACAAGATTGGGAGCATCTCATCTGAAGTTGAGAGGAACACCGCAATCATCGTTCCAAGTGTTACTATATGTGCCGAGAAAAAGCCTGCTACAGCTCCTGAAAAGCCACACTGTGGAATTGCACCAATTAGACCACCAATAGCAGGGCCGGCATACCCGACTTTTGCGACAGCGTTGTTGAGCTTCTCCCCTGCTTTAAGCTCGAGAAATTCCATCAAAAGATACGCAAGATAAAGTATTGGCGTCATTTTTAACGCGTCGATAAGCGTTTCTAAAATAATATCTATCATATTTTTACCTCTAAATAAAATTAGGCTTTTATAATATCAAATTATTTTTAGCTCGTCAACGCAAAGAAATTATTTCCTTACCAAACATAATGCAATCATATTATATACAGAAAAATTTACATCATAATGCATCAGCTAGTTTGGTGGATAAAAAACTTTAAATTCATCATATCCGTATTGTTTCTGCAATATCGGAAACACGTTATCTGCATTATCAATGTAGCGACCTTCCTCGAGAATTGACCAACTTTTCGTCTTCAAATCATATTCTTTAATAGCTATCCATACCCCATTTTGCGGTACACTGCGACAGCAAGCACACTTGAATTCGTTATGATCAAACACCAGAAATTCAGTATCTGAATCTATGTCAGCAAATTTTCTTTTTGACACATAATCATCTAACGCAGGGTGCATCAACATCATAGGAATAATTATGATTAGAGTAAAAACCAAAGTAGATATACCAGAAACAACTATAATCGAGAGCGGAAACATAGCAATCGACCAATCCTCCTGAGTGTATTCTGAGAACTCTTTATCACCAGTCAAGCCATCCGTTGCAAAAAAGGTAAACAATAGTATAGCCAAACTGATTATCAGTAATATTAAACAAGTTCTGTGCTTTTTATTTCCTAAGTTAAACACGTCTTAAACCTCCGAATATTTAGCAAAACACTGTTCCTATTGTACCTAACCTCATTCAAGGGGTCAATACTCACTTAATATTAAAACACATTAAAAATTCATTTGGTTTCAAAAAATTCTTGTGATATTCTAAAAAGCGGTCGTACTCAATGCCCGCACGGTGCTCGAGTTCGAATCAGATTATCAATAAAAAAAGAAAAGCACCAACCATAAAGGTTAGTGCTTCTTTTGGCGGAGGACAAGAGATTCCCCAGTTTGTGGTACCCAAAATTATTCTATCGCTACTCGCTCAATAATTTTGACCATTGCACCATTGTCGCACTCCCTGCATCCGCCACTGGCGGCGGTCGTGCTCAATGCCCGCACGGTGCTCGAGTTCGAATCAGATTATCAATAAAAAAAGAAAAGCACCAACCATAAAGGTTAGTGCTTCTTTTGGCGGAGGACAAGA
>JAFUIK010000004.1 GCA_017473955.1 Ruminococcus sp.
AGAGTTCAGGGTCAACAACGACACCGTAGCCGTAGCCATTGTTAGGTGTGGTCATTTCCTTAAAGCTTTTTTCGCTGAGTAACGTACCCTTGGACAAAGCGGTCATCCATTTGTCCATATCTTTTGCGTTTGTTGCAATATCACCTGCACCCTGAGATAAACCTTTCATGTATGGGTCGATATAATCCTGATACTCTTCAAGCTCGTTATTTTCAGCTATATTCGGAGAATCGACAAGTTCTTCGTAAAAGCCTGAGTTTGTCATACCGAGCGGTGTGAAGATGTTCTGCTTGACAAAGTCAGAGTAACTCATACCTGAAACCTTTTCTACAATCAGTGAAAGCAACAGGTAGTTTGTATTTGAATATGAGAACATTTTATCAGGAGCGAATTTTAATTCCTGAGTAAAAAGCCAGTTCAGAATCGCCTCTTGGTTTTCTTGTTCTGTTGCAGTGTTGGACAGGGGGTACTCGTTAGTCGGAATTTCGTGTCCTTTGTATTGAGTATCTTCATTAACGTGGTCACGGATGCCGGAACGCATAGTAAGCAGGTTTTTAATGGTAACATCTTTGCCGATTGTATACTCCGGGAAGTATTTTGAGAGTTTGTCGTCAACGCTTAACTTTCCCTGCTCCTGTAAAAGTAAAATAGAAGCGGCACAAAACTGCTTTGAGTTTGAACCGATAGGGAAAAGTGTGTCGATAGTCATAGGCTTGTTTTCAGCAGTGTTCTGCATACCTCTGGCACTCTGGCACAGCACGCGACCGTTGTGTGTAACATAGGCTACGCCTGAGATGTTGTACTCAATCATCAGTTCATCGAGGAAGTCCTGATATGCCTTCATAGAAGATACAGGTGCCACAGAATCTCCAATTTCAGCCGCTTGTACTGAAAGTGAGAACATTGGTGCTAACAGCATTAGTACAGAAAGTAATATGCTTATGGTTTTCTTAGCTTTCATAATTCTCGCTCCTTAGTTTCTTGTTTTTAAATTGCTGTATATATTATATCATTCAAAAATACTCTTTTCAACAGAATCTGTTTATTATTTTGTAACGCAAAAGGCTGGCGGATTACTACCCGTCAGCCTTTCTGTATATAAGGTTTCTGTTTTTGTAAATTAAATTTCAGCTTCTACAGCAGACAAATTTTCAAGCGATTTTTTTACGTCTAAAATACGCTGGTTTGTACTGCCTCGAAATTTTAGCATAAGAGAACGTTTTTCAAGAACAAACGGACCGTCAACCAACCAGTCACAGTTTTCGAGCAGCTCTTTGTATTCGGGGTGCGTATCAAACTGTGATACGAGCTTTTCAAAGGTATAGCCTGTGTAGCAGAAAATGTCGTAACCCTTTTTCTTTGCTTCTTTAGCAAGAATGCTTAGGCTTTCCGCCTGAGAAAACGGCTCACCGCCCGAAAATGTCAGACCGCGTAATATGGGGTCTTTTTGAGCTTCTTCTAAAATACGCTGTGTGGAGGAATCGTAACCACCCTCAAAATCCCACGTTTGCTCGTTGTGACAGCCTTTGCAATGGTGTGGACAGCCTTGAGTAAAAACTGTCATTCGTATACCTGGGCCGTCAACGATAGATTCTCTGATAACGCCTGCGAGTCGTAATTTTGCCATTATACAGCCTCGGCACCCTGTAAACCGCTCTCGCCTAAGGAGTGCTTAACTCTGTCCTCTACTTCGGCACGCTTAGCGTTGTTGAAGCGGTCAACTGTACCAACCAAGTAGCCTGTGATACGTCTGATACGCTCAAAGCCGACGCCCTCGCTGCCTTCTTTTCTGCCACACTTAGGACAAACGTCGCCGATAATACCTGTGTGACCGCATACAGGGTCTCTGTCAACAGGGTGGTTGATTGAGCCGTAGCCGATTCCCGCTTCCTTCATACATCTTACAACCTGCTCAAAAGCGTCAAGGTTCTGAGATGGGTCGCCGTCAAGCTCGACATAAGAGATATGACCAGCGTTTGTAAGGTTATGGTAAGGTGCTTCGAGCTTAATTTTATCAAACGCACCGATAGGGAAGTATACAGGAATGTGGAATGAGTTAGTGTAGTAATCTCTGTCAGTAACGCCCTCAATTACGCCGAAACGCTCTTTATCCATACGAACAAATCTTCCTGAAAGACCTTCAGCAGGAGTAGCAAGAAGTGAGAAGTTGAGCTGGTATTTTTCACTTGCTTTATCCATCTTCTTTCTCATAAAGCCGATGATTTCAAGACCAAGACGCTGAGCCTCCTCAGTTTCGCCGTGATGCTTGCCGATAAGAGCCTTGAGTGTTTCAGCAAGACCGATGAAACCGCATGAGAGTGTACCGTGCTTTAAAACTTCTCTTACTTCGTCATCAATAGAAAGCTTGTCAGAGTCAATCCAGATGCCCTGACCCATAAGGAATGGGTAGTTTCTAACGCATTTCTGGCACTGAATTTCAAATCTCTCAAGCAACTGGTCTATAACCATATCGAGCATTCTATCGAGCTGTTCGAAGAAGAAGTCAACGTTTTTGTTAGATAAAATCGCAAGTCGTGGCAGGTTGATTGATGTAAAGCTCAAATTGCCTCTGCCGTATGTGATTTCACGGGATGGGTCGTGAACGTTACCGATAACACGGGTACGACAACCCATATAAGCGATTTCTGTTTCAGGGTGACCTTCCTTATAATACTGGAGATTATAAGGAGCGTCGATGAACGAATAGTTAGGGAACAGACGCTTTGCAGATACTCTGAATGAGAGCTTAAACAAATCGTAGTTAGGGTCGCCCTCGTTGTAGTTAACTCCCTCTTTAACCTTGAAAATGTGAATAGGGAAGATAGGAGTTTCAGAGTTTCCTAAGCCCTTTTCGGTAGCAAGCATTACGTTCTTAATAACGAGTCTGCCCTCTGGAGATGTGTCAGTACCGTAGTTGATTGAAGAGAACGGAATCTGAGCACCTGCACGAGAGTGCATAGTGTTAAGGTTGTGCACAAGAGCTTCCATAGCCTGATATGTAGCACGGTCAATTTCTTTTTCAGAGTGCTTTAAAGCAAAACGCTGGATTTTACCTGCACTCTTTTCGCCGTAAGCCTCAGTTAAAAGCTCAAGCT
The DNA here is from genome assembly GCA_017473955.1 of Ruminococcus sp. Classification (GTDB taxonomy): domain Bacteria; phylum Bacillota; class Clostridia; order Oscillospirales; family Acutalibacteraceae; genus Ruminococcoides. The sequence continues at coordinate 3,096 of JAFUIK010000004.1, forward strand.
CTTTTGCCATATATTCTTTGCCTGCTGAAAGCTTAGGAGCATCATTTGTGAGCTCTTCAGCCTTGTCGCAGATATCAGCTAAAACTACATCTGTATCTTCAATTTCCTCAATAAGCTCAACAGCTCTTTGAATGTTCTTTCTGTAGAGCTTTCTGTAAGTTTTTGCAACACCGGGAGCCATAGCGTAGTCAAAGTTTGGCACTGACTGGCCGCCGTGCTGGTCGTTCTGGTTAGACTGGATAGCGATACAAGCTAAAGCTGAGTATGACGCTATATCGTTAGGCTCGCGAATGAAGCCGTGGCCTGTTGAAAAGCCGTCCTTAAAAAGCTTTAACAAATCAATCTGACAGCAGGTTGTTGTCAGTGTTAAGAAATCTAAATCATGGATATGAATGTCGCCGTTTCTGTGAGCCTTGGCGTGCTTAGGGTTTAAGATGTACATCTCATAGAACTGCTTAGCACCCTCTGAGCCGTACTTTAACATTGTACCCATAGCTGTGTCGCCGTCGATGTTAGCGTTTTCACGCTTAACGTCGTTATCCTTAGCTGACATAAAGGTTAAGTCCTCGTAAATCTTCATCAGCTTTGTGTTCATTTCACGAACTCGTGTACGCTCTGCACGATAAAGGATGAACTCCTTAGCAGTACGAGCATGGCCGTTTTCGATGAGAACCTTTTCAACTGTGTCCTGAACGTGCTCAACAGTAGGGGTGGAATCTCCCTGTTCAGCTTCTAAATATTCGCAGACCTTCTGAGCAAGGTCGTTAGCCGCAGTGTAGTCGTTGCCGCCGATAGCCTGAGCTGCTTTATATATAGCCTGTGCAATCTTATCAAGATCAAACTCTACAGCTCGTCCGTCACGCTTGACGATTTTAGTAATCATAATGCTCCCCCTTATATAGTTACAAACTTGTTATTGAAACGGTCACACAACACTATATATAGTGGTGACCCTGAAAGTGCTTATACAGTATAGCCTACACGTAGTGTAAAATCAATATCCGTTTTGTACAATAAAAAACTTTTTATTTGTACAATATAGCTATTGACAGGGGTTTATATTTTGAAAAGAGAAATTTAACAAAATTTTGTGTCGAATAAAGAAAATACCACTATATATAGTAGTCGGGTAAAGTGCTAAAGCAAAGGTTACAGCTTTGTTTTTCTATATTCGCACAGCGAAAAATAGAAACGGACAATAAAAAACCGACACCCGTAAAAGATGTCGGTTTGATAACAATATGTAGTTGTTTGAACACTCGAACCTTTTGCTCGAACACTCGACGCTTAGGATATCACGCCTTCGTCGTCACAAAGCCTCTTGATTTGATTTTTCTAAACGAAAAATCGTCATATATCGGCTTGCTCCTCCTCTCCCCAAAATCTTAGATTTCGGGGACCCTGGAATTTTCCACTACTTCAAAAGTTTACATGTTTTTAAACACGGGACGTCGAGGGTACGGCTTCGCCCAGACCCTTTTGTCCTTTGGACATTTCCCCTATGAGGGGAATTTCGCCGTCCCCTACAATGTGAGGGTGACACACCTCGGACGCTTAGGATATCACGCCTCGTTTGTTCTCGCACCTCTTTCAAATCTCTACTGTTCCTCTGTCACTTGCTAAAATCAAAGAATAGATTTTCTCTTTGATTTTTAAACGAGTGACTTCGATCACATTGAGATTTGAAAGGCTCGAACACTCGGACGCTTAGATTTCAACAGTATTAACTTTCTCGAAGTCGTCAGTGATTTCCTTTGATGGAGCCTTTGTGCACAGTGTTACAACAACTGCTACTAAAGCTGCAAGGAAGAAGCCGATAACGAGTGAGTAAAGACCTGTAGAAGAACCAAGTGTCTCACCGCCGATTTTGATGTAATCCCAGAAGATTACGAATGCGGCACCTGTTGCCATACCAGCAACAGCACCAGGGAGGTTGAATCTCTTCCAGAAGAGTGAAAGCAGTACAACCGGACCAAATGCGGCACCAAAACCAGCCCATGCGTTTGATACAAGACCCATGATAGATGAGTTTGGATCAAGAGCGATGATGTAAGCAACAATAGCAACTGCTACAACAGCGATTTTACCAACTAAAAGAGCGTTCTTTTCAGATGCTTTCTTGTTGATAGCACCCTTGTACATATCTTCACTTACTGCAGAAGCTGTAACTAAAAGCTGTGAATCAGCGGTTGACATAATAGCAGCTAAAATTCCGCAAAGGAAAATACCGCCGATGAAGATAAGAACGAAGTTGCCGTCAAAAATCTGGAGAATAGTCTTGATGAATACAGTTTCGCTGTTTGTGCCGTCGAGAACTTCTGCGAGGAAGCCTCTTGCAAAAACACCTAAGAGAGAAGCTGCACCAAGGGAAAGAATAACCCAAACGATAGCGATAACTCTTGACTTTTTAACTTCTGCGTCACTCTTAATAGCCATAAATCTAATGAGGATGTGTGGCATACCAAAGTAACCTAAAGCCCAACCTAAGTTAGAGATGATTGAAACAGCTGTGATAGGGTTGCCCTCAGAGTCTTTCATAAGTGAAAGGTAACCAGCTGGGTCAGCAACACCTTTAGCTGAAAGAGAAGCAGTTACTGAGCCGTAGTCGCCTGTGATACCTACATAAGCGATAATCGGAACAGCTAAAATAGCGATAAGCATCAGAATACCCTGAACAAAGTCAGTGTAACATACAGCCTTGAAACCACCCATAAATGTGTAAACTAGGATAACTACTGATGCGATTGTAAGACCGATGAGATACATTGTGTCAGCATTGTCAGCAGAGCCGAAAACGTTAGCAAAAAGCTTAGCACCTGATGAGAAAGCTGATGCTGTGTAAACCGCAAAGAACACGATGATGATAAGAGAAGCGGCGATTTTAAGAATACCCTTCTTATCGTGGAAACGGTTCTCAAAGAAGCTAGGGATTGTCAGTGAGTTGTTAGCAACAATTGTGTACTTTCTCAGTCTTCTTGCTACTAAATACCAGTTAAGAACAGTACCGATGAAAAGACCGATAGCAATCCATACTTCACCTGTACCTGCAAGGTAAATAGCACCAGGCAGACCCATCAAAAGCCATCCACTCATATCGGAAGCCTGTGCAGAAAGAGCTGCTGTCCAGCTGCCAAGACCACGACCACCGAGGAAGTAGTCTTCGTTATTCTTGTTCTTTGAGCTTAATGCACCGATTAAAATCATCATGAGCATATATGCACCAAAGGCAACAAGAATGATAATTTGTTTTTCTGTCATTTTTTTCCCTCCATTTTTAAAATTAAAAATGCACCTTAACATTTTAACACATTAAATTATTAAAATCAATAGGTAAGAATGAGTAAGTTTAAAACACTAAATTTCTAAAACTATTGTAATAAGTTAACAATTATATTATAATATAAGGGAATATGTAAACTGGGGTGATATGTGTGATATTTACTCGTAGACTGTGGGCGGAGATAAATATGGACGCCGCTATTTCTAACTATCACGCAATTAAAAATAAAATAGGAGAGGACACAAAAATCTGCTGTGTAGTAAAAGCTGACGGCTACGGCCATGGTGCTGTAGAGCTTGCAAAACTCTACAGCGAGCTTAATTGCGACTATTTTGCTGTGTCCAATCTTGACGAAGCGTTGGAGCTACGTGATGCAGATATAAAGGAGCCTATCGTTATTTTAGGCTACACACCTGCAAACAGATGTGAAGATTTATCAAAATATAACATCTCTCAGGCGGTGTACGGTCTTGATTACGCAAAGATGCTCTCTGATGAATGTGTCAAAGCAGGTGTAGAGTGTAAAATCCACATCAAATGCGACACAGGTATGAGTAGACTTGGCTTTATGTGTCAGCAGTTTCCACGAGATGATTATTCTGTAGAAGAAATAAGAACAGCCTGCACCTTGCCTAATTTAGTGACAGAGGGTATATTCACTCACTTTGCAGTAGCAGACGAGTGTGATGAGGGCAGAGATTTTACAAGACAGCAGTACAATGCTTTTACACATACTGTTGATGCACTCAAAAAACAGGGCATAGCATTTGAGGTGACACATTGTTCAAACTCAGGTGCGATACTCGACCACGCTGATATGAAGCTCGATATGGTCAGAGCAGGCATCATCCTGTACGGACTTGCTCCGTCAGATAAACTAAAGGACAAGCTTAACCTTGAGCCGATTATGCGACTCAAAACTATGGTGTCATACGTCAAAGAAATCAAAAAGGGCACAACGGTCAGCTACGGCAGAACATTTACAGCCCAGCGTGATATGAAAATTGCGACAGTGCCTGTGGGCTATGCTGATGGCTACATCCGTGCTTTTGCAAAAGACGGCTATATGTTCATAAAAGGACAGAAAGCAAAAATTATTGGCAGAATTTGTATGGACCAGACCCTTTTAGATGTCACAGACATCGAGGGAGTTGAGATTGGAAATGTTTGTGTTCTGTTTGGCAACGGCAGGGGCGGAGAGCCTACCCCTGATGATGTTGCAAAATGGGGCAATACTATAAACTACGAAATCGTGTGCTCGGTATCAAAGCGAGTGCCGAGATTATACCGCCGTGATGGCGTTACCGTGGAAGTGATGTATAAGATATGAAACTTTTAGTAGTAGACGGAAACTCAATTTTAAACCGTGCGTTTTATGGAATCAGACCGCTCACCACAAAGGACGGAATGTTCACAAACGCAATCTACGGTTTTTTAACTATGCTTGAAAAAATAAAAGCTGACACAGCTCCCGACAGAGTGGCTATTGCGTTTGACCTGAAAGCTAAGACTTTTCGCCACGATGCCTACGCTCTGTATAAAGCTAATCGCAAGGGTATGCCTGAGGAGCTTCATATGCAGTTGCAACCTCTTAAAGATTTGCTTACTGCTCTGGGATATAAAATAGTCACCTGTGAGGGTTATGAAGCTGACGATATTCTGGGCACACTTGCAAAGGCTTGTGAGAATAACGGTGACGAGTGCGTTATCGCTACAGGAGATAGGGACAGCCTACAGCTTGTATCAGACAGAGTATCTGTGCGTTTGGCAAAGAACTTAAACGGCACTATGATTTATACACCTGAAATCGTAAAAGAGGAGTACGGTGTTACACCTAAAGAGCTGATTGAAATAAAAGCTATTCAAGGCGATACTTCGGATAACATCCCCGGTGTAGCAGGAATTGGCCCTAAAGGTGCAACAGAGTTAATTCAAAAATTTAAGACAGTTGAATATATTTACGAGCATATCGACGAACTGGATATAAAAGAAAATATGCGTAAAAAGCTCGTTTCCAGCAAAGAAAACGCACTTATTAGCCGTATGTTAGGTGAAATCTGTGTTACCGCTCCGGTGGACACAAACCTCGATTCCTACGTTGTGACAGATGGCGACAAAGCTGAAGCATCTAAAATGATGGGCAGACTCGAGCTTTTCTCGCTGATAAGTAAGCTCGGACTTGATAAAGTAGATGATGAAGATATTAAGGTCGAAGAAGAAACAGCTATCTTTGATGTTATCGAGCTCGACTTTGATAATTCTGTTAAAGAAATAAAATCCTTTGTGAAGAGCAGTAATAAGCCGTTGTATTTTTATACCCGTTTTGAGGGCGAAGATGCTTTGACTAAAAAGCCTGTTTATTCAGCTTTTGCTCTTGATAAAAAGATTGTTGTATGTAACGAGTCTGCGGTACTTGATGAAGTGCTGAAAAGTGAAGAGATTGAGAAGAACGTATTTTCTTCAAAAGAATTATTTTCTTACGCTGACAAAAATAACTTTGAAATAAAGAACCTGACGTTTGATGTGTCGCTTGCAGGCTATCTTTTAAATCCAAATGCAAGCTCCTATGATTTAGAAAAGCTCTGTGCTCAGTATGAAATAGCTTTACCTGTTGTTGATGACGAGCACGAGGATTTCGCGGTAGTTGGTGCTATGCCTGAGCTGTGTGAGATTTTAAAGAAGAATATAGACGACGCTGACCAAGGCTCGCTTTTACACGATATCGAAATTCCTCTTGCTAATGTTTTGGCTAAAATGGAGAACATCGGCTTTGAGGTTGATGTTGATGGTATCAAAAAATACGGCGAAGATATTAAAGCACAGGTTGATAATTTAGAGCAGGAGATTTACTCCCAGATTGGCTACGAGTTTAACATCAATTCTCCAAAACAGCTTGCTGTTGCACTATTTGAAGACTTGGGACTTCCTGCTAAAAAGAAAACCAAAAGCGGATATTCCACAAACGCAGATGTGCTTGAGAGTCTTATCAATTACCACCCTGTGATTTCAATGATTCTTCAGTACAGAACACTCGCAAAGTTGAAGTCAACCTACTGTGACTCACTCATAAAGGTAGTAGGAGAAGACTCGCGAATTCATTCGTCATTTAACCAGACTGAAACCAGAACAGGACGTATCAGCTCAACCGAGCCGAATTTGCAGAACATTCCTGTTAGAACAGAGCTTGGCAGGGAATTAAGACGCTTTTTCGTTGCGAAGGACGATTGCGTACTTATTGATGCCGACTACTCCCAGATTGAGCTTAGAGTGCTCGCTCATATCTCAAATGATGAGAATATGTGCAAAGCGTTTACCGATAATGTTGACATCCACTCTGTGACAGCGTCACAGGTGTTCAATATGCCACTTAATATGGTCACACCGATTATGCGTTCAAGAGCAAAGGCGGTCAACTTCGGTATCGTTTATGGTATAGGAGCTTTTTCTCTTGCTAAAGACATCGGCGTTACCAACAAGGAAGCATCTAATTATATAAAATCTTACCTTGCTCATTACTCAGGTATCGACTCATATATGAAGAACATCATCGAGCTTGCAAAGTCGCAGGGCTATGTTGAAACACTGTTTCTCAGAAGAAGATATCTGCCTGAACTTTCCGCCTCTAACCATATCACACGTTCATTTGGTGAGCGAGTAGCACGAAATGCTCCAATTCAGGGCACAGCCGCTGATATCATTAAAATCGCAATGGTCAAGGTTGATAAGAGATTAAAAGACGAGGGGCTTTCTGCTCGACTGATTTTACAGGTGCACGACGAACTGATTGTCGAAGCTCCAGCGTATGAGTCTATGATTGTTGCTATGATTTTACAAGAAGAGATGGAAAACGCCGCAAAACTTAATGTTCCGCTTGTTGCCGAGGCTAAAGTCGGCAAAACTTGGTTTGATGCAAAGGATTGATATTATGAAAAACGTATTATTTGTCTGCACGGGCAATACCTGTCGCAGTCCTATGGCAGAAGCTATTTTTAACGATATGTGTGAAAAGGGTGGCTTGCCGCATCACGCTCGTTCAGCAGGTGTAGCTACAGTTGATGGTTTGCCTGCCGCTAAAAATGCTATTGAAACAATGGCTAATTTGGGTATTGATTTGACAGCCCACAAGGCACGTTTTCTGCCTAATGTGAAGCTTTCTGATTATGATTTGTTTGTGACTATGAATTATGACCAGGCGACTTTGGTTGAAAGCTTAGGTGTACCGCGTGAGCTTATAAAGGTTTTAGAAAAAGCTCCAACCGATAAGTACGACATCGAAATCGGTATCGCTGACCCGTTTGGTGGCGATATGCTGGCATACAAAAAATGTGCCGAAGACTTAAAGGTCACTATCGCCGAGCTTATTAAAACATTATGATTATTTGTAAGATGACCCAAGAACACCTGTGCGGTGTTATGGAAGTTGAGCATAACAGTTTTACTCATCCGTGGAGTGAAAACAGCTTTATGGATGAGATTAACAAGGACAGCTCCTTTTGCTATGTAGCTCTCCAAAATGACACGGTAGTTGGCTTTGCTGTACTTGAAACTGTGCTTGATGAGGGCAACCTGCTCGATATTGCGGTCGATGAAAAGCATCGCAGACAAGGTGTTGCCAGAGAGCTGTTCAAAGAGCTTTTTAAAGTAGCGGATGAAAAAAAGCTCAGCTTCATCACGCTTGAAGTAAGAGAAAGCAGCATACCTGCTATCTCGCTTTATGAAGCACACGGTTTTGAAAAGGTCGGAGTTCGCAAGAATTACTACTCTAAACCAACCGAAAACGCTGTGCTTATGACAAAGTATTTTAACCTGTAAGGGGATTGTTATGAAAATTTTATCTATAGAAAGCAGTTGCGACGAAACAGCCGCTGCGGTGGTCGTTGACGGTCGAGAAGTTATTTCCTCGGTAATTGCGTCACAGGTCGAAGAGCACAAGCTCTACGGAGGCGTTGTTCCTGAGATTGCGTCCAGACGACACGCAGAGTCTATCGTCGGTGTTGTAAACGAAGCTTTAGAAAAAGCGGATACCACACTAGATGACATCGATGCTATCGCTGTGACACACGCACCCGGACTTATCGGTGCACTTTTAGTAGGTGTTAACTTTGCAAAAGGCTTGTCACTTGCTACAAAAAAACCGCTTGTGCCCGTGCATCATCTGCGTTCTCACATAGCGGCTAACTATATTTCGCATAAAGAATTAAAACCGCCGTTTTTATGCTTAGTAGTATCTGGTGGTCATAGCCACATTGTTATGGTTGAAAGCTACACAAAAATGCGTATCATCGGTCGCACTCGTGACGATGCCGCAGGCGAGGCTTTTGATAAGGCGGCTCGTACTATGGGTATTCCTTACCCCGGTGGTATAATGCTCGATAAAATTGCCGAAAAGGGCGACGAAAACGCGTTTAAGCTGCCACACCCTAAGGTAGACGATGCACCGTACGATTTCTCATTCTCAGGACTTAAGACGGCAGTGATAAACATAATCCACAATATGGAGCAAAAAGGCGAAGAAATTCCGAAGGCTGATGTTTGTGCAAGCTTTAGAAAGGCTGTTGTCGATTGCCTGACCAAGAATTTTATCAAAGCGGCAGAAGATTTGGGAGTTAAAACACTTGTTACTGCAGGCGGTGTTTCTGCTAATTCGCTTTTAAGACGTGAGCTTACAAAGGCATGTGAACAAAACGGCTATGAGCTTTATATGCCTGATTTGTCGCTGTGTGGCGACAATGCCGCTATGGTTGGTTCTCAGGGCTATTATGAGTATCTTTCAGGTAATATTGCACCGCTTGATTTAAACGCAGTTGCAACCCTACCGATTGATTACAGAGAATAAGAACATACATATAAGTATAGTATAGAAATAGAGGTGACGATATGAAAAAGCTTTGGCTTAAGATAACAGCCGTTGTGCTGTGTGTTATTATAAGTGTATCGCTTTGTTCTTGCGATATGATAAACTCTGCTATTGATACAGTATCGTCACTTGTTACTCCTAAAGGTATAGTTGAGGATGTGTCCTTAGGCTACTGCGAAATGGATAGCACACAGTTTACGTATTCACCGCATTACACTTCGTTTTTGTGCAGGGAATCATACAACTGCCTAGAAAACGACAAAATGCGTGAGCTTTATGATATGCTTTTAGAGTCAGCCTACTTTGTTTATCCTAAGTCTTTTTCTAATGCTGAGTATAAATGCAGACAGGTGATTTTGCTCGAAGCTCAGCTTAGTGAAGCACAGATACGTTTGGTTATAAAAGCCTTGACTGACGATAATCCTCAGGTGTTCTGGCTTTCTACTACTTTTGGTTTTTTAGTCAGTACTGCTGAAAATTACACAGCAGTCCAGCTTTATTCAAGGTCGCATCCGGATTTGCTTAAAGAGGATATTTCAAAACTTAAAGATGAGGTCAATAAGTTCTTTGATTCCGTAGAGAGTGGGCTTTCACAATACGAGAGAGAAAAGCTTGCTCACAATTTTATACTCGACAAATGTGAGTATGATGATTCCTTGAGCGATGCTCTGACAGTTCCCAAAGGGAAGGAAGCCGCCTTTGACCCATATGGTGTTATGGTGGATGGTGTTGCCGTGTGTGAGGGGTACGCACGCACATTCCAACTGCTAAGCAACGGCTTGGGTGTTAAGTGCATTAACGTAATCGGCGAGAGTGAAGGCGAGCTTCATATGTGGAACGCCGTTGAGCTTGACGGAGATTACTACTATGTTGACCCTACGTGGGATGATAAGGGTGATGGAGCTTTTATGTATGATTACTTCAACATAAATGAAAAACAGCTTTTAGCTGACCACGATTTCTCCCCATTGAGTGATGAAATGAGCGACGAAGAAATCTGCGGAGAGGGCAGAGTTAACGCGTTGACTTCTAACTTCTTTATCCCAAAATGTACGTCAACGGCGTACAATTACTACATCAGAGAAAGTGCTCATCTAGAGGACTACGAGGGTGAAGAATTAAAAGAAGAATTACTTAATTCAGCCTTGAACAAGGAGAAGTATTTCAGCTTTTATATTGACCCGAAAGGACTAACGTATGAGTATGCTGTGGATCAGCTTTTCTTCTCATATCCGCAGTACTTTTTTAAATATGTTGATGAAGTTAACTACGAGCTGCCTGACTATTCGCTCGATAAAAATAACCTTTCACTTTATCAAAAGGAACAGATTTTTGTAGTTACGGTTATGCTCAAATATGTGTGAGTGTTTAAAATAAGAGGTATGATATGATTATAATTTCAGTTGATTTGGGCAAGGCAAGAACAGGTCTTGCTATCAGCGACAAAACAGGATTTTTGGCATCTCCGCTTTGTATGATTGAAGAAAAAAGTCCGACAAAGTTGCTGGAAAAGGTGGCTGATGCGGTTAGCTTGAATAAGGCGGAATTAGTCGTTGTCGGCTTGCCTAAGAATATGGACGGCAGTGAGGGTGACAGTGCTAAAAACGCTAGAGAGTTTGCACAGAAACTAAACGAGAAAACAGGTGTAAAAACTGTTATGCAGGATGAACGCGGCACTACAATCACCGCCCACTCTTATTTGTCCCAGCGTGATGTGAAGGGCAAAAAACGCAAGGCACAGGTTGATATAGTCGCGGCATCAATTATTTTGCAGGACTATCTTGATTCGCATAGATAATTACATAAAGGAGAATATTATGACACAGGATTTACTCGAAAAGATAAACGTATTAGCTAAGAAAAAGAAAGAGGAAGGCTTAACACAAGAGGAACAAAAACTCCAGAAAGAGCTGTACAAAGAATATCTCACACAGTTTCGTTCAGGCTTTAAAAAACAGCTTCAGAATGTTGATGTTAAGCTCCCTAACGGTAAGGTTGTGCCCTTAACTGAGCTTAATAAGAAAAAGTGATGACAGATGTAAAAATCCCACCCAAGTGAATGTACTTGAGTGGGATTTCTTTTTGCACGTTATTATAAACGATTAACAGGGTTTGACTCTCTTGACACACTTTCGCTTAACGCAATGAATATGAACAGAAACGGCGTAACAATAGGGTTGTAGATGTTAACAACCGCCTGTGCCGCATATGCGATAACAGGGAAAACAAAAATGAGTGAGAGCTCGTTTTTCTTTGATGTCTTTAAGCCTCTGTAAACACAGGTGACAAGAATTGCCATATAGGACACAAAACCTAAAACACCCTGTGTTACAAGGTAGTTTAAGTATTCGCTATGGATACAGTTTGTTGAGCCGTTGTTAAAGCGTAGGCTCAGCTCCTCAAAATATGGCTCAAAAACGTGATAGAAGGTGTCGCAACCGCTACCAAACATAATGTGAACAAAGTCAAAATCAAAGAACTCTTTCATTCCGTTAATCCAGAAAAAGCCTCGGTGTGTGCCCCATCTGTCATCAAAGCGGAGTATTTGTGATAATTCTCCAATGTCTGTTGTTGTGTCAACAAAGCTGTAGTAACAGAAGAAATAGGTGAATGTTGTGACAGCGAAAATTCCTATAATAGAGATAATCACTGTAAGCGTGTTTTTTAACGCTTTTGAATTAACAAATTTACTGTTTTTGAAGAAAAACAGTAAAAATGAGACCACTGCAAAAAACGCGATAACTATGTAAATCTTATTACTGTAAACAAGCATCTCGCCGATTTTTTCAAATCCCTTTGACTTATCTTTCATAATAAAAGAGAAAAGCTTTAACAGTAAGCCTGACGAGAACATTATGGTAAACGCAAGGGTGAGCTGTCTTAACAAATGAGGTTTTCGAACCCCTACAAGTGCCATAATAAACAGCATTACAAACAGTCCGATGTAGCCTGAGTTTGAGCCTGCTACCAAAAGACCGCAGTAAGCAAATACAATCGAAATTGCTGAAAGTATCTTGATATATCGACTTTTTTGCAGAGCAAACATCATAACAGAAAACGGCAAGAAAACGCACATATAAGAAGCAATTGTGTTTTTGTTGCCTATAGTTGTGCCGAAATCATTGATAACATCTTCTGAATAGCCTGTCATTATGCCCAGCGGGTCGATGTAGAAAAAGTGTAGTATTGCAAGGCCTGAGATAAGGCAGCCGAAAACTAAGAACGAGCAAAGCACATAGTTTTTGAAGTAGTAATATCTGGAAACAATGAAGTACATAGCTGTGTATAAAAACAGCAGGATAAGTCCGTTGTCCCTGCCTGCACCGCCTGTCAATGAATCAAGCTTGTAGTCGCTGACAAGTGTTGTGATGCAAGCACAGAAGAAAAAGCAGAGAAATGCTATGTCGGTAGAAGAAACATCAAAAAACTTTTTGTGCTCAACTACTCTGTTTTCAATTGGAGCATTTTTATCAAGATGGTATGAAAGCGAAATGACAATAGTGCTGACAATGAGAATTGCAGTCAGAACAATGTACAAAATGAACTTGTCATTTCTTGCACTTGCATACTGATTAGTAAGAAAAATCTCAAAGAACGTGAACATCACAAGCAGGTAGTAGTTAACCATTGAGTGACGCATATTGTAGCTTGACTTTTTCTGTACATTTTGTTTTTTATCAGCCATAGTTTAACCTTTCAAAGTAAAAGTCATATATACAGGGTTGTGGTCAGAGTACATGAACTTGGCGTCAATGACGTCAGCCTTTGAAACACTAACATTGTCGGATACGATGAAGCCGTCGAGTGTTACGTTGAACTGACCTTCTTCTTTGTATGGTTCGTCAGTGTTTCGACAGGTAGCAACAGGATTTTTTTCATCAAACGGAGCGATTAAAGAAAGCCCTGTATTATTTAACATATCAACAGGAAACGCTTGTGCCCATGTGTATTCTTCACCTGATACGCCAAATATACTGCCGCTATCAAGGAGTAAGTCTTTGTTGAAATCTCCTCCACAGATAACGTAGTTGCCGTTAGCGTATTCTTCTTTCATATCACTTATTAAAAGCTCAAGCTGATTTGTTGCGATTGTGCCGTCAGAAGTGTATGCAGAAAGGTGAACAGTGTAAAGCACAAGATGTTTACCGTTGTCTGTATTTATCCTCGAAACGCTGTAGCAACGGTCAAGGTCTACAAGCTTCATCAAAGATGTTTCGATTGGAAGCGAGATGCGTGTGCTGTCAGAAATATCGTATTTACTTAACGTGAGCATACCCGATAGCGACTTCCCGTGAGGCTCCAAAAACGGATAGAATAGGTACGGAGAGTCATAGTTTACAGCGAACACGCTGTCGAAACCGATGAGTGCATCGTCTAAATATTTTTGCTGGTCAACGTGGTGAGAACGGGTTGCGTTTTTATCAACCTCTTCAAGCATAACGATGTCAGCGTCTTCGAATTTCAGCAAGTCTTTTATACCGCTTAGCACCTCGTTTACCGATTCTTCGCTTTTAGCTCGACTGCTTTTACCGCCGTCCATGAAAAAGCTGAAATCCTGAGTGTAAGCACAAAAACCAATGTTATAGGACAGAGCCTTAAGCTCCTTGTTAACAGGTATGCTTTTAGCTGTTTCTTCGTTAATTTCAAGAGCGAGATTGTCTTCTATTCTATGGTAATCAATCAGCACATAGCTTACATAGCCGATAGCGACAACGATAACCGCAAGCAGTAAGCACATCAATGCTTTTAAAATTCTACCGATAACTGTTTTATTTTTCATATTTTACCTTAATATAAGCCTCGAATTGAGCTTGCCAGAATGCACAGGTTTTCATAAGGGAAGTCGTGACCAAAAGCGATTTCCCCTGTGAATGAGCCGGGCTTGATAACAATGTCGCCCGCAGTGTCGCCGTTTATAACAAGCTGTACATTTGACAAATCCTGTGTTGAGTTTACTGTATCTGTAGCTTCCTGTGTTACCTTGATTGCAATATAGCTGTCTTCGTCTGTGGAGCCGTAAACAGCAAAAGTGTCAAAATCATCGCCGTAAATGATGGTTGTGTTGGTTGATGCATCTATCAGTGCGATGTCGCAATCAACTTCAGCCCACTCGGGTTCAATCACTACAGCTTCTGTAGGAGGCAGAGTGTGAGTTGAGTTGTCAACCTGTGGGGCCTCTTCTTCTGAGCAACCTGTGATTACCAGGCAGGTTGATAAAACAAGTGTTAAAGCTAGAATAATTGCTGTTATTTTTTTCATAATATCACCTTAGTTGTGTTTGTAGACTTCGACAAAGTGTTCTTTGCCAACGAGAGTGTAATCATTTCCCATAACATCTCTCATACTCTGTTCGTGCTCGGCATTTCTTGTGTCGATTACAAAGTAGTCGGTCTGCTCAATATCTTTATAATAATCAGGAACTGTGTAGATTTCCTTGACAAAGTACAGGTGAGGCATAATGAAGTGCCCTGCTGTAACACTCTTGTCTTTTGGAATAGTGCTGAGCAGTTCTTCAATAGCTTCAGTCTGTTCGCCGTAGTATTCTTCGTATGATGTGTTGTTTCTGATTTTAGGGGACAGTGTGCTTGTAGCCAGTGTCAAGCACATCATAAGCGACATTACTAAAGCGATGCGTCTTGTGTTGCCCTTTAAGTTCATAATTCCTAAAATTGCACAGAAGATAATGAGTGCTGCCACACCATAGGTGTACTGATAGTCAATGTTATACTGATACTGCCATGACTGCATTAAGTTGATTGGGATAATAGGTAAAAGTAAAACGAGTGTTGATACCTGCTTTTGAGCAAAAGGTGTGAACATAAGCGGTAAAAACATCCAGATAATGAACGGGAATTTATCCGCTGTGAACATCATTTTGATAAGATAACCTATGTCAAAAAGGATACTTTTGAATACCGAGAAGAAGCCTTCTTCTGAGTTTACAAAGTAGTCTGAAAGTCGCCACATCATAACGCCTTCTTCACCTAAAGACGCTACAACCTTTTGTGCGATTAAGAAGTAAATCACAGCGAGTGAGAGCATAAGCGAACCTAAGATGTACTTCTTTCTTGTGATAAGCACATACAAAGCGATAACTATCAAATAAATTGCCGCATCCTCTTTGACTGAGAGTAACAGAAGCGACATTGCTAGAGTAATTATTGTTTTTTCGCTAATAATAAAATAGAACAAGAACAAAATAATAGTTGTGAGCAATTTGTTCTCGTGAAAGTCATAGAAGCATCCGTTGAAAAGGCAAGGATAAAAAGCGTAAATAATCTCAAAAGTTAAAGTGACTTTGCCTGAAAGACCGAGCTTTTTGCAGATGAGATAAACTGCGAATATACCTGCCGCAACGCAAAGAGCTTGTGCCCAGATAAGGTACAGCGGTGAGCGGAATATCATATATCCGGGTAAGAGAAGATAGAAAACAGGGGAGAAGTGAACACCGAAGTGGCTCATTTCGTAAGAACGTTCAACAGTAGTTGTTGGTGCACCTGTTGTTGCCATATTCTCAAACATCTGTGCAAAAATACCAAAGTCAAATGTAGCGTTCTGGAAATTCTGATATCTAAGGGATGTGTAGTAAGAGAAGAAAACCGTAGTGAATGCAAACAGAGCAATAGCCGCAATCAAACAGGTTTTGTAGCTTATCTTTATTTTGCTGAGTTCAAGCTTGTCATCTTTAACGCACCATAATGTGACTATAAGGTCAACGATACCGATGCCGATAAGAAAATATACATCCGTTGAATTATTCGCTGAGGCAAACATAACGCTTAAAAGCATCGTTACACAAAGAAGAGTTCGCGGTATCAGTGAGCTTATTTTTGACAAATAAGTTGCAGCACAAAGTGCGATACCGCCCATTAAAGTTACTACCCAGAAAGCAACAAAGCTAATTGAGTTGTAGTAAGCGTTAAGGTCGTAAAAGTTCTTGTTTTGAAGCATCTGTACAATATAGCCCAGCATAAAAGACGCCACAAAAGCGGCTGTTATACGTTCGCCTGACAGGCTAAAGCGTGATAGCTTTTCGCTAAAGCTTACGGATGTCTTTTTTGTGTTATTACCCATCTTGCATCTCCTTTGAAAATACAAATATTTATACATATTAAATAATACCACAAAGCGTTTAGCTTAACAAGTGTAAAATTGATATGTATATTTATCTTTTCTTTTACAAAAAGATGTGATAAAATAAGTTTTGGAGCGTGATACAATGATTAGAAGAATTAAAGAGAGTGACAGAGAACTGTACTATAAGTACGTTGACCTTTTCTATCATTCTGATGTAGTTAATGCACCTGTGCCAAAAATTAACTACGAGCTCACATTTAATGAATTTATGCGTAGTGACGATTACGTTTGGTGCTATATTTTTGAAGAGGATAGCAAGCCTTGCGGTTTTGCTATGCTGTCGAAAACTTTCTCTCAGGAGGCAGGCGGTATATCTGTCACTGTTGAAGAAATTTATATCGAAGAGGAATATCGAAACCGTGGACTTGGAACTCAGTTTTTTGAATATATGAAGGAAAACATTCCTGCTGCTCGTTATCGTATAGAAGTCGAGGAAGACAACGTAAAAGCAAAGCGGCTTTACGAGCGTATGGGCTTTGAGGTTTTACCTTATGTTCAGATGGTAATTGATAAGCAGAATAAAGAAAACAGAGAAAAAGAAATTCAAGGTAAGTAAAATGAAAAAGATACTTTGTGTGGTTTTTTCACTGTTAATTTTTATGCTATCGCTTAGCGGATGCGGTAAGTCTTTAGACAATGTAACTGATGAAATGTTCGCACTTGATACTATTATTCGTTTTACTGTTTATGGTAGTGACAAAGAGCTGTGTAAAAATACTATTGATGACTGTAAAGCTGAAATAGTTAGACTTGAAAATCTTTTGAGTGCGAAAAAAGAGAGCTCGGATATTTATAAACTCAATCAAGCCGGTGGCAAGGCAGTTGGAGTTAGTGACGAAACTCTTACACTTATCAAAAACGCGTGTGAAATTTCTGAAGCTACCGACGGTGCGTTTGATATATCAATCAGACCGCTTATGAGTGTCTGGGGCTTTGATACAAAAGAATACAAGGTGCCTACCGATGAGGAAATTACCAAAGCGTTAAGTAATGTAGGTTATGAAAATATCATAACAAACGGCAACGAAGTCACTATTAAAGACGGAATGGCTGTTGATTTGGGTGCTATCGCTAAAGGGTACATCGGCGATAAGGTAAGAGATATTTTGAACGAGAGTTCTGTTTATTCCGCTATTGTAGATATGGGCGGTATGATAATAACAAAAGGTGACGGCAAAAGTGAAGATGACCTTTTCTGGAATATCGGTCTACAGTATCCTGATGATAAGGGTGACTGTTTCTTTACTTTTGACTGTTCTTTTGATGCGATATCTACCTCGGGTGCATATCAGCGTTATTTTGAAAGTGGCAAAGTTAAATATCATCATATCATAGATAGGAAAACGGGTAAGCCGTCAAATAGCGATATATCAAGTGTTACTGTTATCGGTGACCTTGGCTTTGAAAGTGACGCTTTATCTACCGCATTTTTTGTTATGGGTATTGATAAAACTATTGATTACGTTAATACTCACAAAAATGCAACGGGTGACAGATATCAGCTTATTATTATGTCATCAGATATGAAAACGCTTTATTTAAGCGAAGAATTTAAAACACGTAATCTCAATTACGAGATACTTGCTCCTTATAATAAGGGTATCGAAATTGTGTATATTTAGTCGTTTTTAATACGCGGCTTTTATATAATGAATATTTTTTATAACGAGGTGTACTATGGAGAGAGAAAAACTCGGTTCAAGACTTGGTTTTATCCTGATTTCAGCAGGATGTGCCATCGGTCTTGGCAACGTTTACCGTTTCCCGATTATCACGGGTGCATACGGTGGTGCGGCTTTTGTGCTTATGTACATAATCTTTTTGCTGATTTTGGGCTTACCGGTTATGGTAGCTGAACTTGCAGTAGGCAGAGCCAGCCAGCGTAGTATTGCAACATCTTTTGATGTTCTTGAAAAACCAAAGCAGAAATGGCATCTTATGAAGTATGCAGGTGTTGCGGGTAACTATCTGCTTATGATGTTCTACTGCACAATTTCCTGCTGGATGTTCGTTTATTTTTATCAGTACCTCACAGGTGGTATTACTGGCATCACCGATGCCGCCGCTTTAGGTGAAGTGTTTGGTTCTATCGTTTCCGATACAAAGCTTAACCTGTTTGCAACCTTTGGTGTTGTTATTATAGGTTTTGGTGTCTGTGCTATTGGTCTTCAAAAAGGTGTTGAGCGTATCACAAAGGTTATGATGGTTGCACTGCTAGCACTGCTTGTGGGACTTGCAGTATATGCTTGTACACTTTCAAGTGCCGCAGAAGGCTTGAAATTCTACCTTGTTCCTTCATTCTCCAAAATGGCTGAGGCTGGCGTTGGTACAGTAATTTCCGCCGCTATGGGTCAAGCTTTCTTTACTTTATCAATCGGTATCGGCTCTGTTGCTATTTTTGGCAGCTATATTGGAAAAGAACGCAGACTTATGGGCGAGGCTGTTACAATTATTTCACTTGATACATTTGTAGCATTAATGTCAGGACTTATCGTGTTCCCTGCTTGTTTTACTTATAATAATGGTGTTACAGCAGATGCAGGTACAGTTGGTGCAGGCTTCCTGTTCACAACGCTTTCTTCAATCTTCAACCAGATGCCTGGCGGAAGAATTGTAGGTGCACTGTTCTTCTTGTTTATGATATTTGCGGCTATGTCAACAGTAATCGCAGTTTTTGAGAATATTGTATCATTTTGGCTTGAGCTCACAAAGCTCCCTCGTTGGGCTGTTTGTCTTATCAACGTTGCTCTTGTGTGTGTTTTGTGCTTACCTACTATTTTGTCAGGTAACGTATGGGCTGACATCAAGGTGTTTGGTCTTAGCTTTATGGACCTTGAGGATACTATCGTTTCAAAATGGTTGTTGCCTATTGGTAGCCTTGTTTACGTTGCTTTCTGTACTTCACGCTACGGCTGGGGTGCTAAGAACTTCTTTGAAGAAGTCAACACAGGTAAGGGTCCAAAGCTTCCTAAGTTTTTCATCCCTTATATGAAGTATGTATTACCACTCATTATTATTGTAATTTTCATTGTATCTGTAATTTAATTCTATATTAGAAATAAAAAACCTTTCGTTAGCATAAAAATCAGCTTGTTAACGAAAGGCTCATTTTATGTTCAAAAATTGTTAAACATTTTGTCAAATACTTGTCAAAGCATAGATGTATATTCTTGGCATACAAACAAATTGTTGTATAAATACAGTTTTTGGTATATACTTTTAGGGTATATAGGGAGGTAATATATATGTCCGATAATTACAATGATTTATTTTCAAACGACGGCTTCGAGGATAATAACACCTCGAACCCATCAGAAGACAGCAAGACTACAGACAATGTTGAAAATTTTGATACCGCTGAAAACACCGGTGAGTATCATTACAAGGGCACTGGCGAGAAAGAGAATTTGTATTCAAACTCCTCTTACAATCAGCAGTATTATCAGAACCCTTACGGAACACAGCAGAGTAGTGCTCACCAGACAGCCTACAATGGCTCTCAGTATAATTCCTATAATTCACAGTATCAACAGCCGTACGGCAGTACTGCTCAGAATAACGTGTACGGCACAGCGTACAATACAGTAAACACAAACCCGTACACCGCTCCGCCTGTTAAACCTAAGAAAGAGAAAAAAGGTATGAGCAAAGGCTTTGTAGCTATAATGCTTATCGTTTGCGTTTTACTTTCGTCAGGCTTAGGCTTTATCGGTGCGATGGTTTACACCAATATAAAAGTAGCAGATACCGAGATTTCCACAAATGGTGCTATGGTTATCAATAAGGTCGATATCGACGAGCAGACAGCACAGGAGATTACAGATAAGTCAACTTCTCAGATTACCGAAGAGGTTGCTGACACGGTGGTTGAGATTACAACTGAGGTTATGTCAACAAACTCTTTCTATGGTCAGTATATCTCTCAGGGTGCAGGCTCAGGTGTCATTATTTCAAGTGACGGTTACATTGTCACAAACAACCACGTAATTGACGGTGCATCTTCAATCACTGTTACTTTACGAGATAAAACATCATACGAGGCTACACTTGTCGGTAAAGACAGCGTTGTTGACGTTGCTTTGCTTAAAATTGAGGCAACAGGCTTGCCTGCAGCTACTTTTGGTGATTCCGATAACTTAAAGGTTGGCGATAAGGCTGTTGCTATCGGTAACCCACTCGGTCAGCTCGGCGGTACTGTAACTGATGGTATCATTTCAGCCTTGGACCGTGACGTTGTAATCGACGGCGAAACAATGAACCTATTACAGACTGATACAGCTATCAACCCCGGTAACTCAGGCGGCGGTCTTTTTGACGGTCAGGGTGCTTTGGTTGGTGTTGTAGTTGCTAAATCTTCTGGTGAAGAAATTGAGGGCTTAGGCTTCGCTATCCCGATTAACGATGTTATTGACATTTTAGATGACCTCAAGGAGTACGGATATGTAAGAGGCAGAGTTTCTATGGGTGTAGAGCTTATCGACCTTACAAACTCAATGTACTCAATGTACTACTATGGTACTGACGAGGCTGGTTGCTATATCTACTCAGTTGAGTACGACTCAGCTGCTTACAAGGCCGGCTTACAGAAGGGTGACCGTATTGTATCAATCGACGGCAAGAAGATTAACTCAACGGCTGATGTTGAATCAGCTCTTGATAATAAAAAGGTCGGCGATGTTATAAAAGCTGAGGTTCAGCGTGGTTCAAAGAGTGCGACAATTGACATTGAGCTCGGCGAATATATCCCACAGGATGCTATGCAGTCACAGCAGAATCAAGATAACATTAACAATCCGTTTTCATGAGATAACCTCATAAATAAATAAAACAGAAGGGCAGTTCACACGAACTGCCCTTTTGCTGTTATGTTAAGTTATTCTTCTGTTGAAAGTGCTTTTAAAATCATATTAGCACACATATATACGTTACCGCCACCCATAGTCAAAACAAGGTCGCCCTCTTTTGCGTTCTCACAAATGTATTTTGTGATATCTTCAAACGTATCGATGCACTTGGAGCCTTCAACCTTTGCACCCAAATCGGTGTTGTAAACGCCGTAGGTGTTTGTTTCTCGAACCGGCAAAATCTCCGAGATAATAGCTTTGTCAGGTATTGAAAGTGCCTTAGCAAAGTCATCAAGAAGCATCGCTGTACGCGAGAATGTATGTGGCTGGAAAACCGCCCATACTGTATTGAAGCCCATATTCATAGCGGCGTTTAAGGTTGTTGTCAGCTCTGTAGGATGGTGAGCAAAGTCATCGGCAACGGTTATGCCTTGTGGCTTGCCTAAAATCTCAAAGCGACGGTGAACGCCTGTGAATTTGTGAAGATTTTCAGCAATTTCCTTTGGTGTAGCACCAAGGTATGAAGCAGTAGCCGCAGCGGCTAAAGCGTTGTAAATATTGTGAGTACCCGGAACAACAAGTTCGATTTCACACAGCTTTTCGCCCTTGCTCATAAAGTCAAAGGTGGAGTACGCACCCTGTGTTTTTAAGTTTTCAGCGTAGTAATCGTTTGTGTTATTAAAGCCAAACGTAACCTTTGGAAGGTCAACGTCCTTAACAGCGTCAATGGTGTTTTCGTCGTCGCCATTGATAACAAGAGCACCTGTTGTCTGCTTAGCAAATTTGTTGAAAGAACGCTTGATATGGTCTAAATCCTTGAAGTAGTCAAGGTGGTCAGCATCAACATTTAAAATGATTGAAATGTATGGGTTAAGCTCTAAGAATGTATCAACATATTCACAAGCCTCACATACGATGATATCGCTTTGACCAACATATGAGTTACCGCCGATGAAAGGTAACTTACCTCCGATGATAGCTGATGGGTCAAAACCACTGCCGATAAGTACCTGAGAGAGCATAGCTGTTGTTGATGTCTTACCGTGAGTACCTGATACAGCGATTGAACGATTGTATCTGCGTGTTACAATACCGAGCATAATCGAACGCTCTAAGCAAGGAATATTTTTAGCCTTAGCTTCAATAAGCTCAGGGTTATCCTGTTTTACAGCAGCAGTGTATACTACTAACTCTTGGTCTGTGATGTTTTCTTTTTTGTGTCCCATAAATACAGGAATACCGTATGATTTAATACGCTCTAAAGTGTCGCTTTCGTTGCAGTCGGAGCCTGTAAGCGTAAAGCCCTCGCTGTGCAAAATTTCAGCCAGCGGACACATACCCGAACCGCCAATTCCAATGAAATGAATTTTCTTAATATTGTCAAGCAAGTTATCGTATTTCATAATCGTTGCCCCTTGTCATTATAAATTACAACAGTATTATAATGTTTTATGTACGAAAAATAAACATCTATTGCAATTTTGTTACTACTTTTTTATTATATAGAAAAATAAAGTGACTTGTTACTGTATAATTTTTATGTAAATGCTAAAAAAGGACTGATATTTTGAACAAGAACGATATCATAAGATTAGATATAATTGATATGACATCCGACGGTAGCGGTGTCGGTAAGGCAGACTCGATGGTTATATTTGTCCCTGATACCGCAGTAGGTGACGTGTGCGATGTGCGTATTCTGAAAGTCAAGAAAAATGTTTGTTACGGTAAGGTTGAGAAAATTATCGAAAGAAGTGATGATAGGGTAGACCCTGTGTGTCCTGTGTCATCACGTTGTGGTGGTTGTGTTTATCGTCATATGAGCTATGATGCCGAGCTTAGAATAAAGCATAAAAAGGTGTATGATGCTGTTACTCGTATCGGTAAGGTAGACGGCGATAAAGTTAAAGAGATTATCGGTGCATATGAAAATCAGACCAATCGCTATAGAAACAAAGCTCAAATTCCTGTCGGCTTATCTAAAACAGGCGAGGTTGAGATGGGTTTTTATTCTCGCCATTCCCACCGTATTGCTCCTTGCGACGATTGCCTTTTATCACCAGAAATTTTCACACAGATTTCAGATACCTTTAAAGAGTTTGTCACAAAGTACCCGTATCTTATTTATAGCGAAGAAAAACACAGCGGTAAAATCCGTCACCTGTATCTCCGCATTGGCGAAAAAACGGGTGAAGTTATGGTTTGTGTTGTTGTTAACGGCAGGAGCTTTGACCATCAGGATGAATTGTTTAATTCTATTATAGAAAAATATCCTGAGGTCAAAAGCATCGTTATCAACGTCAATAAAGCTAAAACAAACGTTATTTTAGGCTATGAGAATATCGTGGTTTTCGGCAAGGAGAGCATAACAGATGTTCTGTGCGGACTTAAATTTGAGCTGTCACCGCTTGCGTTTTATCAGGTGAACCGCACTCAAGCTCAGCGTCTTTACGAAAAAGCTAAAGAGTACGCCGATTTATCAGGTAACGAGGTGCTTATCGACCTTTACTGCGGTACGGGTACAATAGGACTTTCTATGGCAAATAGCTGTAAAACCCTAATAGGTGTCGAGATTATCGACGAAGCGATTGAAAATGCTAAAAAGAACGCTGAAAATAATGGGATATCAAATGCTCGTTTTATCTGCGGTGATGCTGAAAAAGCGGCGACAGAGCTTCAAAAAGAAGGGATAACTCCCGATGTAATTATTGTTGACCCTCCAAGAAAGGGGTTAACAGAAAAGCTGATTCATACCATAGTTGAGATGAACCCTAAACGCGTTGTTTACGTATCTTGTGACCCTGCGACCTTGGGCAGAGATTTAAAGATTTTTGAGGAGCTTCAATATTTCGCAAAAGAAATAACACCTGTTGACTTATTCCCACGAACAGCACATTGCGAGTCAGTGTGCCTATTGTCGAAAGAGTAAACGAATTTGGTGAAATAAAACACAAGTGAACCGTAATAAAGAAAAGGCTGTGAGTGTATGACGTTGGAAGAAGCAAAGGCATTATTAGTTGAAAATGATATTTCCTTTGAGTTGGTTGAATATAGAAATGAAAAAGATTATTTTCACCACGTGATGCTTTTTCCATACTTAAAAAAGGCAGAAACTTGTAAAGTTATCGCTATGGTAGTTAGAAGCTATAATGGAGAAAAAGATATTGAACTTCAGTTTAACGAATATAATGGTATCTTTTGTTTACAAGAGTTATGTTTTGGAAGTTTTTGCTTTGAAATATTTGATATAAAGAAAGAGTTGCTAGCTGAGGAATTGATTAACTATATTAAGCAAATAAAAGAGGGGAAGTTTGCGGTTATTGTAGCTAACAATCTTAAAAGAAAGAGCTTGTTATGGGATGCCGCTTTTGATTTAAATGAAGAAAATGATGATTGTGATAAAAATGTATTTTTAAGAACAATGCGACGTATTCAAAAACCAAAAGGCTTCCTTGCTAAATTATTCCAATCGGAATTACAGTACGAAATATACGATTGGAATAATTATCAGTGCATTGTTAAATAGTAATGATAGAATTGATTTGAAAATGAATTCTTGATGATTTGTTACACATTTTGTGGTCACACAATAGTAAAATATTCTAAGGAGCATTTCTTATGGGTTGTTGGGGAATGGGCATAACACAAAGTGACGAATACTGTGAAATATATGAAAGATTTATGGATGAGTATGAGCAAGGAAAACCTATAGCTGACATAAAAAAGGATATCCTTAATGAATACTCGGAAGAATTCAACGAAGATGACTCAATATTTCACGATGTATACTTTGCTTTAGGTAAAGCAGAGTGGATGTGTGGCGGAATATCAAATGAGGTTTTTGAAAAAATATCACATATTATAAAATCAGGAGAAAATATTGCGTTTTACAGAGAACTTGGAGCAACAGAAAAAGATTTGAAATTGCGTAAGAAAAATCTTGACAAGTTTTTAGCATCAATATCGGTTGCCAGAGGGAAAATAAAAAAACGAAAGACACCAGTGGACAAATATGTAAAGATTAGAAAACAGGAACTTCCTGATTTTCGTTGTGGTGATGTTTTTGCGTATGAAATTCAAGGGAAATACAGAGTGTTATGTTTTGTTGATAAGGGCCAGTTCTTTGAAACAGAAGCGTTATATTGTTACGCTTTTTTTAAATTATTTGAAGAGCTTCCTGTGATTGATGACTTGGTAAACGAATACATAATTCCTCTTGGATATTTCACGGTAGAAACTTTTCCTCATATTGAAAAGCTGAATTTTATAGGTAATAATCCTGAGTTTAAAAAGTTGGATATTACACATCCACATATCATTTCTGAAAAATGGAAACCTGCGACGTTTGCAATCGCAAAAGAAGAAAATCTATTAGAAGATTACCCGATTGATTTATGTATGAAGTTTTCCGATTGTATCAAAAAAATAGATATAATTAAGGGTGCAAATAATGAATATATTTGATAGGCTTATAGAAGCTGTTAAATTCTATGATGTATCGGTCGAGGTTAAAGAAGATGAGTTAACTATAGTTAGTCGAGCAAATGATAATAGAATATCGGTGTACGAAGAGGCTTACTATAATAAAGAGTTGACAATACGTTATGTTGCATATACGGTTTGCTTTTCGACACAGCACCGCCATTTTGATTATTTAGATGATGTAGAAGAGTATGTTTTAGCGATACTGCAAGATAACGTACTTCCTATTGAGTTTTACAAAGAAGACGCTCGATGCTTTGGCGGAGAAATTAGCATAGAAGAATATCACAGCTTAACACCTGTTATGTTGACAGAGAAATACGGGTACTGCATTGATTATCTGTCACAGTATGAGTATGAAATACATAGTTGGTCAGGTAACTATGATATAGAAAGAAAAAGAGTTTCTGATTTGAGTAATAGTTCCAAAAGACAATAGATGCCTATGATTGAGTTGTTCACTGAGCACTTATTTTAAGACTGTTGTAAATTTTCTTGATTTTTAATAAGGTTGTTTTATATCTAATCATTATAGGAGAGGATTTATTATGTATATTATTAAAAATGCGTTGCGATGCATTGGAAGGTCGGTCGGCAGAAACGTGCTTATCGGTATAATAGTGCTGGTAATTGCTGTGTCAAGCTGTATTGGCTTATCTATACGCCAAGCTAGTGTGAACGCAAGAAAAGAAACTCTTGAGGGCTTGTCGATTACGGCTTCTTTGTCTTATGACAGACAGGCATTGATGCAGGATTTCGGCGGTATGAATCGCGGTGAAAATGGACAGCCTCCTGAAAAAAACAATGGTGAATTTGACAGAGATTCATTCAAGGATATGATGGGCGAGATGGAGTCGCTGTCCTTAGAGGAATACGAAACCTACGCGTCTGCGTCAACCGTAAAGGATTTTTATTACACTTTAACTGCCTATCTAAATGGTACTGATGATTTTCAGGCTGTGAGTAACAGTTTGTCAGATACAGAAAATACTACACAAACAGAAAACCAAAATGCTGGTTTCCCTATGGGACAAGGCGGTATGGGGAAAATGGGTGGAGGTATGGCTATGAATACGGGCGATTTCACCTTAATCGGGTATTCTTCCGATACCGCTATGACCGACTTTGCAAACGGCAGTGCAGCTATTGTTGAGGGTGCGGTGTTTGCTGAGGGCACAAGTGACTTTGATTGTATTATTAGCGAGGAGTTGGCTACATACAATGAGCTTTGTGTTGGTGACGAAATTACTCTTGTTAATCCGTTTAAAGAAGACGAGGAGTATAACTTGAATGTAGTGGGTGTGTACGAAAAAGCAAGCGAAGCTGGTGATATGAGTTCGCAATTTGGATTTACTATGAGTGACCCTGCAAATGAGATTTATTTGAGTTATAATGCACTACAGTCTATTGCTGACAGCAGTTTAGGTGTTAGCAACGAAGATAACACATCTGCTTTAAGGAGCTCGCTTAATGCCACATACACCTTCGCTGATGTAGATGCATATGAAGCGTTTTGTGAGGAGGTTTACACCTTAGGTCTTGATGATAACTACACAGTTTCGTCTTCTGATATATCAGCGTTTGAACAGAGCTTAATACCTTTAGAAACACTCAGCACAATGGCATTTTACTTTTTGCTTGTCATTCTTATTATCGGTGCTGTGATTTTAGTCGTACTAAATATTTTCAATATTCGCGAACGTAAGTATGAGATTGGTGTGCTTACTGCTATGGGTATGAAAAAAGGTAAGGTAGCGTTGCAATTTGTGACTGAAATATTTTTGGTAACTATATGTGCAGTTATCCTTGGTATTGTAATTGGTGGTGTGTCTGCTGTTCCCGTGACAAATGCATTGCTCGAAAATCAGACCACTGCTCAATCTCAGCAATCTAACAGAATTGCTGAGAACTTCGGTAGGGAAAACAGTATGGGCGAAATGATGGCTCCTCCTAATATGGACAACAGTGGTAAACAGCAGGTTCCACAAGGTGGATTTATGAACAGGATGCCTGATATGCAGTCGATGACTGAATATGTAACACAGATAAACTCGGCGATGAATCTGACGGTTGTGTTTCAGATGCTCTTAATTGCTGTTTGCTTGACATTGGTGTCGGGTGCAGTTTCGATGCTGTTTGTTATGCGTTATGAGCCACTGAGAATTCTTTCTAACCGAGATTAAGGAGGAGTATTATGGCTTTATTATCACTTAATTGTATTAGCTTTTCGTATGGCAGAACTCCTGTGTTAAAGGACATTTCGATGGATTTTGAACAAGGAAAGATATATTGCATTGTTGGGAAATCAGGTGCCGGAAAGACAACTTTGTTGTCAATACTTTCTGGCCTTGCCGTACCTGATAGTGGTGTTATTTTATACAACGGCAAAGATATAAAGGACATTGATAAATACGAGTACCGCAGTAAGTATATTGGTGTTATTTTTCAGAGCTTTAACCTGATAACAAAATTTACAGCTCTAGAAAATGTTGTGTTGTCGATGGATATAGCGGGAGTTAAAGGTAGTCAAAGGGATAAAAAAGCAAAGGCTTTGGAACTTTTGAAAAGTGTTGGACTCGATGAGGATGAAGCTAACCGCAGAGTGCTAAAGCTGTCGGGCGGTCAGCAACAGCGAGTTGCCATTGCCAGAGCCTTGTCATATGATGCACAGATTATCCTTGCTGACGAGCCTACAGGTAATCTTGATGAGGAAACACAAAACGAGATTATGGAGATTTTTTGTACATTAGCAAGGCAAGGTAAGTGTGTTATTTTGGTTAGCCACTCAAAGCGAGTAGCTGACAGTTGTGATGAGTGCCTTACACTCAGTAAAATAAAATAAGACTTAAAAAGGAGAGTGAAAACTCTCCTTTTATTTTTAAAAGCAAGCCAGAATACCAAAACGGGATATTATCGCTATGCCAATGTGGGATAATATCTTTGGTGATATAAGTGCGAATCAAAGAATTAAGAAAAGCTAAGAAAATGACGCAATTGAAGTTGGCTATGGAGCTCAACACAAATCAGAATACTATCAGCAGATATGAAAATGGTGAGCGTGAGCCGAGTATTAGGGACTTAATTAAAATCGCTGATTACTTTAATGTGTCTGTAGATTATCTTGTTGGTCGAACTGATAATCCTAATATGCAAAAGTAAAGCTGTCACACATTTTGGTGACAGCTTTTGTTGTGCTTTATACATATTTTTCGGCATCTTTAAGTACAGCTTGCACTTGTTGCTTTAATTTTGTGATTTCTGGATTTTCGAAATTTTGTTGTTTGTAAGAAATGACAGCCATTTGTACGGCAAAAGCTAAACCTCCTAATAGTAGCGGAAAGATAACAAGACATACTATAAACAATACTGAATTATATAAAATATTATTCATATACAATATGAATAATATCGTAGCGGTAATAATGGCTACCGATACAGGAGTTACTACTCTTTTTAGAGTAATGTCGTCTTGGTGACTGCGAACATATGAGATCTTTTCATTTAGCTCGCGATAGCAGTTATATCTGTCCTTAAGAATGTTGTAGTTAGGCAAATCTACACTTCTTTCGAAAATTAATTTAATCAAGCGTAACTTAGGAAATGTTTGACTGCTTTTTAACGAGAATCCCATTTTTCTATAATCTTCTATAGTTTCAAGTTCTGTGTTTTGAGATACTTCAACAATAACTATTTCGGGGATATTCATAATTCTATTTCCTTGTGAAAATATAGCTTCTAAAATTAGACTGCATCTTAGTTCCGCTGGTGTAGGCCACATTTATACCACCTGAACCTATGGAGGTTATACGTTGACCTGGTTGACCAGGGATTCTTTCAAAATCTGCTTTTGAAGAGAAAAGGTGGTTGTATTTTTGCTCAAAATAACCTGCAACCAAAGCGACTTCATCTGCCGTGTTTAGTTCACCAAGTTGATAGTTTTCATAACGTTCAATAGCGTAGCAATAATTTGTGTTACTGATGAAAGCTATTCCCTCAAAGCTGACGATGAATGAATTAGCATTTTCGATATGATTCTCTGCTGATTGTATGAACGGAAGTTCGCCTAATACGCTGTTGTTAGCTCCCTCCATTAACTCAGGTTTTTCAGCATGTTTTTTGCATACAAATATAGCACAAACTGCAACGGCTATTAAAACAGGGAAGTATAGTAAAGCAAGCACAGGTATCTCAAATAAAAGGCTAAACCACGCACCAAACAAAGGCATGCCCGATATAACAACACCAATAAGACCTATAATCATAAAAGTTTTGCCTTTCTTTTTGAAAGCGGCTTGTTTTTGTGTCGGTGGAATATGAATACCCCAAACTTTACCGTCGCAGATACATTTAGTGGTTAGTGCACCATAAACCAACATGTATACTGAAACCAACATTATTAGCAAAAAAATCATAAAAATCCTTCTTTCCTTATTATTTTCATCTCATTACGGGATGAAAATAATATACCAAAACGGGATAAAGTTGTCAAGCTTTTCGTTAAAAGTGTACTAAAACCAAAACACAAAAACTCTCCTTTTATTTTTGCTGATTATGTGGTAAACTAGTAGAGTATTATTTTAACTAATGGTGATTTTGTGGAAAGCACGTTTGATAAAATTTATGATGTCGTCAGTCAGATACCAAAGGGTAAGGTCGCAACCTACGGCTTAGTCGCAAAGCTTGCGGGCAATCCGCGTTGGGCTAGGGTTGTGGGTTACGCTCTGCATAACAATCCTGACAGGAGTAAAATTCCGTGTCACAGGGTCGTTAACCGTGAGGGCAAAGTTGCAAAAGCCTTTGTTTTCGGCGGAGAGAATGAGCAGATACGTTTGCTCCAAAATGAGGGTGTAGCGGTAATTGACGGCAAGGTCGATTTAGAAAAATATTTATGGAATGTAGGAGTAATACTATGAGAGCACTTATAACAGGAGCGTCATCGGGAATCGGCAGAGATATGGCGAGATACTTGGCACATTTAGGTTGGGATTTGGTAGTAGTCGCAAGACGTACCGAGCGACTTATTAGCCTTAAAGAAGAACTCAACAACGTTGATGTAATGTGCATTACGGCGGACTTATCAAACAGAGAAGACTGCTTTAGAGTATATGAAGAAACAAAGGGCGTACATATTGATATGCTCATAAATAACGCGGGGTTTGGTTTAGCGGGCGAGTTTGTCAGCACTGACCTTATTAGAGAAATTGAGATGATTGACACAAACATCACCGCACTTCATATCTTAACAAAGCTGTACTTGAACGACTTTGTGAAACGTGATAGCGGTATTATCTTAAATGTTGCGTCCTCTGCTTCGTTTATGGCAGGACCACTGCTTAACACCTATTATGCAACAAAGAACTACGTTTTCAGATTGACTGAAGCTATTTATCAGGAGCTCAAAGAGAAAAAGAGTAAGGTTAAAATATCCGCACTTTGTCCCGGCCCTATTCAAACGGAGTTTTTGGATATAGCAAATGTAGGTTTTGTTATAAAAGGGCTCAAAAGCGAGGATGTAGCAAAGCTCGCGATTGATAAAGCTTTAAAAGGCAAGCTGATAATTATCCCCGGCTTTATGATGAAAGCAGGAAAGTTTATGCTTAGACTTATTCCTGAAAAGCTGATGCTGTGGGTGTCTTATCGAATCCAGTTTAAAAAGAGAAAATAGTTTAATTAATACGCAAAGAAAAGCTCCCCAAGATTTATCTTGAGGAGCTTTATTGTTGAGAATAAGTTTATTAATATACCATCATAAGTGGGTTTAAGCTGTTGCGTTCTGCTTCAGCCTCGTCTATGTAGTCAACTGCTTTGTATAGACCGCGTACTACTGCGTCTTCAGGGTCCTTAGGAACGTGGACTCTCATATTAGTTGCGTTTTCAATTAACTCACGCATACCTCTAAGTTTGCTTAGTCCGCCTGTGATAGTAATGCCGTCGGTGTGAATGTCTGACAAAAGCTCAGGAGGAGTGTCCTCTAGCACATCACCTATTGCGATAGCAATATCCTTAGCGATATCGAAAATTACTTCCATAACTTCGCTTGATTTAATGTCAACAAACTTCGGTAAACCGCGGACGGCATCTCTGCCTTTAATGCGGAAGACCTTATCGTTATCTTCATAAGCAACGGTGCCGATAGCTTCTTTGCAACTTTTAGCCATAGCTTTGCCAATAATAAGGTTGTGTTGACGGCGGGCATACTTGATGATTTCTTCATCCATCGCGTTGCCTGCTGTTTTTATCGTTTTGCCGACAGAAACACCGCCCAAGGTCATAACCGCGATATCTGCAGAGCCGGCACCCATATCGACTACCATATTTCCGTGAGGACTCATAATGTCGATACCGCTACCAAAAGCCGCCGCTTTTGCTGACTCTAAAAGCAGAACACGTCTTACGCCGAAGCTAGAGATAGCGTTAACGATAGCACGTTTTTCAACCTCGGTTATCTCACCGGGGATGCACGCTAAAACTCTCGGCATAACAACCTTGCTTTTGCATACTTCGCATAAAAAGATGTTAACAAGCTCTTCGACCAACCCCGACTGAGCAATAACAGAGGAATCAAGCGGAAAGACAACATCATATCGAGCTGAGGTTCTGCCGAGCATTTTGTAAGCATCATCACCGAAAGCGATGATTTCGTTAGTCATTCTATCGTATGCGATAACAGACGGCTCATCAATAACCTTGCCGTCGTGTTCAATACAAACTCTGGTGTTACTTGTACCTAAATCAAGTGCTATATCCATTTTCATACCACCTTTTGGAATCTAGTGCCATTATATAATAGTTAAAGTCATTTTTCAAGGTTAATATAAGTTGCCGCTCGCAAGGACTGTCGCACAGCAGATTTGTGACGGCTTTGCCTTTTGCAGAGTTTTTGCACATTCGCCTAAAGTCGAGCCTGTTGTAATAATGTCGTCTATTAAAAGTATCGACCTTCCGTTTACAGTTTTCTTGTCAATCAGCTTAAAAGCACCTTTTAAGTTAGTGCTCCTTAGCTTTGCGTTGAGGTCGTGCTGATATTTTGTGTGTTTGATTTTATTAAGTGTAGGGACACAGGGTATGTTCATTAAGCGTGACAAATCATAAGCCAGCAACTCGCTATGATTGTAGCCTCTCCTTTTAAGACGTTTTGGATGCATCGGTACAAAGGTTATATAATCAAAAACCATATCCGAATAGTTTTGCTCGATAGATTTTTTAAGAAAAAACGCTAGCTGGGGCGAATACTGCTTTTTGTGCCTAAACTTAAAATTAAGCACAGCACGTTTGAATTTTCCTTTATATAAAAACGCACTGGAGCATCTGTAGCCGCCTTTTACACCCTGAAACACAGAGTGTACGGGAATATCTTTTTCGCACCTCTTGCAGATGGTTTCGTTTTGTTCTATCGCTTTGTAGCAAAACGGACAGCGTTTAGGCATAAGCAGTAATGGTATATCTTTAAGAAGTGTTTTGAATTTACCCAATACTTATCAATCCCTTTGTAAGAATTCCTTTAAACCTGAAAATCTTAAAATACGCTTGTTACTATTAACCATTTTTGTAACAGCAGATTTGTCGCCGACCAAAATCAGCATTTTTTTAGCTCGAGTCACGGCGGTGTAAAGCAGGTTGCGGTACATAAGCTGTGGCGGAAAATTATGCACAGGCATTACAACTGCCTCAAATTCGTTGCCCTGACTTTTGTGAACGGTGCAGGCATAAGCAAGCTCAAGGTCGATAAGTGAGTCTTGGTCATACATAGCAACTCTGTCATCAAATCTTACTTTTACAACGTGAGCAGAGTTGTTGATTTCTTCGAGTATGCCTATATCTCCGTTGAAAATCCCTTCGCCGAACTCGCCGTTTTCCTTAACCCAGTTAACGTTGTAGTTGTTCTTATTCTGCATCACCTTGTCGCCCTCACGCAGGGTATAGTAGCCCACACTAACCTCGCGTTTTGACTTTTCCTTTGGATTTATGATGCTTTGAATTCTATTGTTGAGCTCGTAGGTGCCAAGCATTCCTTTTCTGGTTGGGGAGAGTATTTGTATATCGCTCATACACGAGTAGCCGTAGGTGTTTTTTAGTCGTCTTGTGCATAAATCTGCGATAGTAAAAGCCGCTTCCTCCATATTGCTTTTCTGCATAAAGAAGAAATCGTTATCCACTTTTGTGAGTGTTGGCATTTCACCGCCTACGATTTTGTGAGCATTTGTGACAATTAAGCTTTCCATAGACTGGCGGAAAATTTCTTTAAGTTCGACTACAGGTAAGATACCCGATGCTATTAAGTCAGCCAGTACGTTTCCTGCTCCCACACTCGGCAACTGGTCAGAGTCACCTACTAAAATCAGTCTGCACGAAAGTGGCAGAGCTCGCATAAGCGACTCGAACAGCACACAATCGACCATTGAAACCTCGTCAACAATAATTGCGTCGCAGTTGAGCATATTGCGTTCGTTTTTCTTAAACACCGGCTTGTCTTCAATATCAAAGCTCACCTCTAAAAGCCTGTGTATGGTTTTAGCTTCTTCGCCAGTTAATTTGCTCATACGTTGAGCGGCTCTGCCTGTAGGGGCGGCAAGACAGACCTTTTGACCGTTTTCTTTTAAGAGTCTAATGATAGCGTTAAGGGTTGTTGTCTTACCTGTACCGGGACCGCCTGTTAAGATAAGCATACCTTTTGTTAAGGCTTCCTTGATCGCCTGATTTTGAAGCTCTGCATATTTAATGTTGTCGAAACGCTCGATATACTTGATTTTATCTTCAACATTGTCAATTTTCATCGCAGGATATCTAAGTAGCATCTTAAGTCTGGCACTGATGTAAGTTTCACTTTGGTGCATAGCTGTGGTGAAAACAAACTCTCTGTCTTCTATTGCTTCTGCCATCAGCGAGCCGTCTTCAAGCATCTCTTTTAACGCACTTTCAACGCAAGGTGGTTCAACGGACAAAAGCCTTGCGGTTACATCCAATAGCTTGTCGTATGGTAAACAGGTGTGACCGTTTAATTTGTTGTGGTTTAATACGTGAGTAAGTGCTGCTCGCACTCTGAAACGGTCATCGTATGCTCTATCTTGATGTTTAGCGATAGCGTCCGCTGTGTCAAAGGAGATGTTGAGCCTTTCGTCGCATAAAATAAACGGGTTGTCCTCGATATACTGTATCGCTTGATTGCCAAAGCACTTCCAAATAGCCACAGCACCTTTTGCGTCAATATTAAAGCTTGAGAGATAAACCATCAACTCGCGAATTCCTACAACCTGTTTGAGCTGATTGCTGATATCCAGTGCCTTATCCTGAGAAATGCCTTTGATTTTAGCAACTCTTACAGGGTCATTTTCTAATACTGCTAATGTATCAGCTCCGAACTCTTTTACAAGACGCTGAGCTGTAGCAGGGCCAACTCCTTTGATAGCACCGCTACTTAAATATTTTAAAATGCCGTCCAAATTTTCAGGCATACTACGCTCACATACAGTAGCTGAGAACTGCTGTCCGTAGGACGGATGGTTTTTATATGTACCGTAAAGCTTGACTTGTTCGCCGACATTGACAAGTGGCATTGTGCCGACAGCGGTTATCATTTCGTTATCGCCTGCAAGCTCTATAACTGTGTAGCCGTTTTCGTCGTTTCGATAAACTACAGCCTCAACTTGACCGCTCAATTCGTAAAGCTCGTTGTTGTTATTGATGTTCATAATAATTCCTGTATAGAAAAATAATAATAATGATTGAAATTTTTGCCTATGTGCTTTATAATATAACATATTGTGAAAAATAAAGATATACTTTTGGGGGAATAAAAATGGAATTTATTGCAAACGAAGGTAAAAATGTTGAGATAGAAGTTAACGGTGTGACATATATGCGTCACGCTATCAAAACTCACTTTGTTAAGCAGGGCGAGAGCTACATTGATATTTTTGAAAAGTATGTTTCTCCGCTTTATGAAGAGGGCGATATTGTTTCTTCTGCTGAGAAAATTATAGCACTTTGCCAAAACCGTGTTGTAAGACGTGATGAGCTCAAAATCGGTTTCTGGGCAAAGCTTTTATCAAAATTTGCGTCACATCCTGACACAGGTGTCGGCGTTGGTGAAACTATCAAAATGCAGTACGCTATCACAAACTGCGGTTTGCTCAAGGTTTTATGGGCATCATTTGCAGGCGGTGTGTGCAAGCTTTTTGGCAAGCGTGGAGTTTTCTATGAAATCGTTGGTAGCGATGTAGCAGGTCTTGACGGTTTCTATGACCACGTATGGAGCGAGTACCGCGATATTGGTATCGAAAACCCTGAAAATCCATCAGGTGTTTGTGACGAAATTAAGGAGAAGCTCGGCATCTCATGTATGATTGTTGATGCTAATGATTTAGGTCAGGAGATTTTAGGATATTCTTCCGATATTAAGCTAACTGAGGAAGAGCTTTTAGGTCTGATTAAGGATAACCCTACAGGTCAGGGTCAGCAGACAACTCCTTTAATCCTTATCCGTAAAAAGCAGTAATAAATACTGATATAGTAAAGCAGGACTGTTTTTACAGCCCTGCTTTTTTAATGAATTCTTCTCTTTGCATAAGCGTTAAGTAAGAGTAGTCTTTTTGCAAAAGCGACAGCTCTTTAATTGCGTAATCGTCAAGCTCGTCACTTATACAAATTATGTTATTTGTAGTTTTAAGCATCCTGGCTTTTGATGCCATACTTTTGACAGCGAATTCGAGGTCTAAAGTACTACTGCTTTTTGGTGTCAGCAGCAGATACACGTTGTCATTATTTAGCTTTGTAAGTCGGTAGTATATTTCAAAAACAATGTGTGAAACGCCTACAATCGCTAAAAATGATAAGATTACAAAAAACACGATTTTCATTTTATCACCTCAATATATGATATCTCAAATTTTAAAATTGGTGACGAATAAAAAGTGATTTGTAACCGATAATAATTGTGGCGTATATTTATTATGCCAAAAATTTAAGAGGTGAACAAAATGGATAACACTTATGCAAACCGCAGTATCCACTGCACAGTAAACAGTTGTAAGTTCCACAATGACAAGGAAAACTACTGCTCACTTGACAGTATTAACGTGCAGACACACGAGCCAAACCCAACAAAGGTTGAGTGTACTGACTGTGCAAGCTTTATGTGCAAGGACAACTGCAAAGGCTGTATGTAATTAGGGTTAAATCGACAGGGAAAACGGAGATGTTTCAAAGGGAGCATCTCCGTTTTTATATGCTTGTGAAAGTGTATAAATCAAGCTGTCTAAATATGGTGTTATTCACAATTGACGGTGTATAGTATGCATATTATAATTTAATTATAAATTATGCTTAAGTATATTGTGCGTTTAAGTAATAATTATATAAATTACGCTTTATAATTCGAGTAGAGAAATAAAAGTGCTGATTTTACCAGAAAACATACATATTATACCACTTTGGTTTTTATCTATAAAATTATGCTATTATATAAATGACAAAATAACCTTTCATAAGGAGATGTTTAAGATGAGTTTAATAGTTTGATTTTTGGTAGTTGCTAAATGATTAAGATTATATAAGGGGTTATTTTATGAAAAAGTTAAAAAAATATTATCGATATTTTTAGTGTTGATTATAGTGTCTGTATCAGCTGTATCTTCTTTCGCGTTGGACAACAGCTATGATTCAAATAAGCTGGATAATGAATTGGCGTTGAAGCTAGATGAGATCGAAAAAGAAGAAAAACTGACTGTGTCAATTTGGTTCGATGATGTTGACAAAGAACAAGTTAAAAACAAACTATATGAAAAATGTAAGGATAAGAAAAGTACGGATGTTTATGGCAGATCTGAGGAGTTGCTGTTTGGCGAAGTTTGTGATGTTCCTGTAGGATATAGAGGCGATTATTTAACATACGCTAAAGAGTATTACAAAGACATTACTCAGGAAGATTTCCAGTATGTAAGCGAAAGAAAACGAGAAGCGTACAAAAGTGAGTACAAAACTCATAATCAAAATATGCTGAATAGATTAAAAGATATTTTAGAAAATGATGCGGTGGTTACATTTGTTTCCCAATACGCTCCTAATGTTGAAGCGGAGATGTCAAAAGAAGATGTGTTAAGGGTTTCTGAATTGGAAAATGTAGAAGATATTTATTTAGTTGACACTGAGTTGGAAGTGTTTATGGATGAAGGTAATGTGTCAACTGATGAGGTTGAAGAAGCCGTTACAATTGAACTTGATGATACTTACTTTCATGTTACTGGACTTGATACAGGAAGAGACGCGTTTGGTTTAACAGGAGAAGGTATGAAAGTAGGTGTAATTGAAGATGCAGCAAAGTTAACACCTGAAATACTTGAAAACGAAAATATAACCATATTAAAAGAGGGTGTTTCATTTCCAAGTCCGTCTTATAATAATCACGGAAATCTTGTGGCAGGTATTATGGTATCTAAACGCTCTGATTTTATAGGTGCGATACCCAACGCACATCTATATTACTCATTAGTAGCTGGTGGTCTAAAGAAAAATATGGAGGAGATGTTGGGGTATGGGGTTAATGCGATTAATTGTTCTTTTTCATTTAAAGGCGAATCAAACGAATTTAATACCTACGGAGATTTTGCTAAATGGTACGATCATATTGCATTGCAACATAATGTTCACCTAATATTATCGTCTGGCAATAAAGGGGTAACTGGTGTATGCGACTCGAATACGGCATACAATGCTATTGTTGTTGGGAATTGTGATAAGTATGGAGTGATCTACGATAGTTCTTCATATATAGGGGGAACGAATTGTTCTTATAAACCTGATATTGTTGCACCAGGTACTAGTATATTTAACCCTATTATCAATGGAGAAACAGGCACATCTTTCTCTGCACCACTTGTTACTTCGGCAGTTATACAGCTAGCCCAATCCAGTCCAATATTAGCTGCAAATCCTACTTTAATGAAATCACTGCTAATTTCTTCGTCAGAAATTACTAGTGGTATGCAAAATGAATCTATGTATTCAGTTGTTGGCTCGGATGCAATAGCTTTGAGCAGGAAGTATGGAGCAGGAAGGCTGAACTTAACAAAAGCGTATGAAACATTTATAAGAAAAGGAAACTACATAACAAGTTCTAGTTCGAGCAATTCAACAGGTGCAATATTTAGTAGAAATATAACTAAAGTTGCAAATAAAACCCTAAGATTTTGTTTAACTTGGGAAAAATATAATACAGTTAACGAGGATCACGAAAGTAATGAGGCAAATTCATCTGCATTAGATAATTTTAGTTTAACGGTTGTTACACCAAGCGGAGTAACCTATACATCAAATTTTATGCATGATAATAAACAAATAGTTACATTTAATGCAACTGAAAATGGGTATTACTCAATACGAGTTTACAGACAGGGAACATCCAATTCGAATAACATTATTGATTATTCTATAACATATAGTTCATATTAAGGGAGGCAATTTTATGAAAAGAATAGTTAGTGTTATAATTATGTTATCTATAATATTTAGCCTCTGTGCTATAAGTGCAACTGCGTTGGAAGTTGATACACTTACAGAACCATCTGACATCGAAGTTCAGGTTATGGCAGAAGTTGAAAAAGCATTTGATAAGTTAACTTTGGAATATCAACAGGAACATAATTTAGTATTTGATGAAATTTATTATATAGATATATGGGATTACTACTGCCATTTTGCTGATAAAAACACCATAGACTATGTGTATGTAAACTGGTCTTTTAGTGTTGGCAGTGATGCTATAATAGGGGAACGATATTTAGATTATTGCATTAGAAGTCCTCAGATTTATAGTCCTACAATAGGACTTTATATATACGATGTAGAAAATAAAGAAATATATACATTCGAAGAAGCGGAGATTTATGCTAAAAATTATTTAAAAGACTTTTTGGATAATCACAGAGAAAAAATTGCACCTTACTACAAGATTTTTGTATGCGGGGATGTAGATTTCGACGGCGAATTATCAATTCTTGATGCAACAAAAATTCAGTTGGTTCTTGCAGGACTTGATACTTTTTCGTATTATGAATCATTTAGCGGATACGGACCGAAAAGGATATATGTATCCGATGTCGATGGTGACGGTAGTCGTTCTGTAATGGACGCAACTGCTATCCAACTCAAACTTGCAGGACTTGAATGATTTTACTGAATAAATGAATATTATAAGTGCTGGGCAGACAGGGGGACCTGTCTGCTCTTTTTTGTGAACCAAAATATAAATCGTTACATAAAATATGGTGTAGTATTTTTGAGGGGTGACGGTATTATTGTATAACAGCGTAGGTGTAATCGGCGGTGACAAACGTCAGCTTTATTGTGCGAAGGCATTTTTAAACGATGGACTGAAAGTCACACTCGGTGGCTTTGATAAATTAAAAAGCGAGGGCGAGCTCGAAATTACGTCACCGCTTGAAGCGGCATTGTGCAGTGAGTTTATTGTGTTATCACTGCCGTGTGTAAAGGGCGGTAAGTTGAACGCTCCGCTTAATAAAAACGACGTTTATTTAGATGACGGCTTAATCACCGCAATGAGCGGTAAAAAGATATTCTGCGGTATGAAACACGGCCTGTTTGAGTTAGCTCCGAAACTGAACACCTGTCTTGTTTATGACTACTCAACACGCGAAGAATTTGCTGTGAGAAATGCGGTTTCAACAGCCGAGGGAGCACTTGAGATTGCGATGCGTGAGTTTGAGGGAACTATAAGCGGTGCTAAAGTTTTGGTCTGTGGCTTTGGCAGAATAGGCAAGGTGTTGTGTTCTATGCTTTCGTCACTTAACGCTCTTGTTACAGTAAGTGCACGGAAGAGAAGCGACCTTGAATGGATAAATATAAACGGTGCAAAAGCAGTTAGTACGTTTGAACTTGAAACACAACAGTCCTTTGATATAATTTTTAACACCGTGCCGTCGCTGATATTTGACTCACGATTACTGTCACACATAGCAAAAAATGCTATTGTCATAGATTTAGCGTCAGCCCCGGGCGGAGTGGATTTTCCATCGGCTGGGCGAATGGGA
The DNA here is from genome assembly GCA_017473955.1 of Ruminococcus sp. GTDB lineage: Bacteria > Bacillota > Clostridia > Oscillospirales > Acutalibacteraceae > Ruminococcoides. Next base: position 43,740 of record JAFUIK010000004.1, read on the forward strand.
ATTTGTGCAATCCACGCTTTATCGCTCCCCGGTAAAGCTGCTCCGAAAACTGCGGGCGAAACAATAAAAGACACGATAACAAATATGCTTGAGGAGGATGGCAGGTGTCAAAAACTTGCATAGGTTACGCTATGTGCGGTTCCTTTTGCACCTTTTCAAAAGCTCTGGCTCAGATGAAAAAACTCGTTGAGCTTAACTTTGATGTGTTGCCGATAATGTCAGTAAACGCTTCAACAACTGATACACGCTTTGGAAAGGCGAAGGACTTTATATCACAGATTGAAGAAATAACGGGAAAGAAAATCATTGATACGATAGCTAAGGCTGAACCTGTAGGACCTAAGAAAATGTGCGATTTGATGCTTGTATCTCCGTGTACGGGCAACACGCTCTCGAAAATAACACTCGGTATTACCGATACCCCTGTGACTATGGCGGTGAAATCTCATCTCAGGATTTTAAGACCACTGCTACTGTGCGTTGCAACAAACGATGCACTCGGTGCGTCGGCTCAGAATATCGGCAGATTATTAAACACAAAGAATGTGTATTTTGTGCCGATGTCACAGGATGACCCTGAGAATAAGCCGAATTCCCTTGTGTCGCATTTTGAGCTTATTCCGCAGTGTGTAGAGCGTGCATTAAAGGGCGAACAATTTCAGCCGGTTTTTCGTTGATTAGTTAAGCGGTATAATTCTATAATAGAATAATTTAATGACAGGTCGGGTTAATTTACTGCTCGACCTTTCGTTTTTTTAATAAACTTTTATTGAAAAGATTTTTCAGGTGTGGTATATTATTACATTATCTATGTATTTTAAGAGGTGTTTTAGTGAAATACTGTAGCGTGTGCAAAAAGCTATGTAGCGGTGCGGATACCATCTGTACCGATTGTAATAAAAAATACAAGGAAATCGCTGACATCAACGAGCCTGTGCTCCTTTGTGTAATCGGCGGTGTTGAGAGAAACGTTGTCTGCGGAGCGTTAAGGGAAGCCTCAATTCCGTTTGTTGAAAAGCAGTACGGAAAAGTGGGCGTTTCTAATGAAATAGTCACAGGCTACGATGCAAAGTTACTCAATATTGCTGTCGAGGTGCCGTATTCCGCTGTGCCAAAAGCGTATGAGGTTATCACATCAGTGGGTGTTGAACCTAGATTTGATGAAGAAATCTTAGCTTTGGTAGAATCGGACATCGAAAAGTACAAGCTTAATATGAATAAAGATGATTCACAACAGATGAGTGCCGCTAAACGCACCACTGTAAAAGTTCTGTCAGCAATCGCTTTTGCAATTTTGGTTGCATTGGTGGTTTTCGGGACAGACTATGTTATGGAACTTATAAAGAACTTGTTTGGAGGTTGATAATATGAAAATCAATACATTATGCGTACAGGCTGGATATGAGCCAAAAAACGGTGAAGCAAGAGTAGTGCCTATCTGCCAGAGCACAACATTTGCTTATGACAGTGCTGAAACAATGGGCAAGCTGTTCGACTTGGAAGAAGACGGCTTTTTCTATACACGTCTTGCTAACCCTACTTTAGACGCTGTTGAAAAGAAAATCGCCGCTTTAGAGGGCGGTGTTGGTGCTATGCTTACATCCGCAGGACAGGCTGCATCTTTGATTTCTATCACAAATATCTGTAAAACAGGCGACCACGTTATCTGTGCTGCTGCTATCTACGGCGGTACTTTCAACCTGTTTAATAAAACTTTGAGAGATTTAGGCATCGAGTTCTCTTTTGTTGACCCTGCAGCGAGTGAAGAAGAACTCAATAATGCTTTTAAAGAAAATACAAAAGCTGTATTCACAGAAACTCTTTCAAATCCGTCACTCGACGTTTGCGACTTAGAGCTTTACGCTAAGTGTGCTCATGCTCATGGTTGTCCGCTTATCGTTGATAACACATTTGCTACTCCTGTTAATTGCAGACCATTTGAGTGGGGTGCTGATATTGTTGTTCATTCTACATCAAAGTATATGGATGGTCATGCAGTAGCTTTGGGTGGTTGTATTGTTGACAGCGGTAACTTTGACTGGAATAACGGCAGATACACTATGCTTACAACTCCTGACGAAACATACCACGGTGTAACATACACAGAGCATTTTGGCAAGGCGGCTTATATCGCTAAGGCAAGAGTTCACTTAATGCGTGATTTAGGTACTCAGATGTCACCACAAAACGCATTTTTATTAAACCTTGGTTTAGAGACTCTGCACCTGAGAATGGCTCGTCACTGCGAGAATGCACTGAAAGTAGCACAGTTTTTAGAGAACCACGAGAAGGTAGAGTGGGTTAACTTTCCTGAACTTGAATCTAATAAATACTTTGACCTTGCTAAAAAATATATGCCAAATGGCACCTGCGGTGTAATTTCATTCGGCGTTAAAGGCGGTAAGGCTGAGGCTGCTAAAATGATGGAAGGCTTAAAGTTTGCTAAAATTGTTGTGCACGTTGCTGATGCTCGTACATGCGTGCTTCATCCTGCGTCCACTACTCACCGTCAGCTTACTGACCAGCAGCTTATCGACGCCGGCATTATGCCTAATATGATTCGTCTGTCAGTTGGTATCGAAGATGTTGAGGACATCATCGCTGACTTTGCTCAGGCTTTAGAAAACGTATAATTTTTTGACTTATCCGCAGTACGCTTGTATTGCGGATAAAATATATGTGCAAAGTAAAGGTGCAGTATGAAATTTTTCACCAGTGCTATAATTGCCGCTTCGGGCAACTCTACCCGTATGGGGCTTGAGATTTCAAAACAGCTTATAAATTTGTGCGGTAAGCCTACTATTGAGCATACCTTGTCTGCTTTTGAAAACTGCGATGTTATCGACGAGATTGTTGTTGTCTGCCGTGAATGTGATATGGACAGCATCAAGGCGATTGCTACAAAGTTTTCTAAACTCAAAGCAGTTGTGACAGGTGGCGACACACGTGACAAGTCTGTATCAAACGGAGTGAAAGCGTGCTCGGATGTCGCACAGTTTTTTGCAATCCACGACGGAGCTCGTCCGCTTGTGAGGGTTGATGATATCACTAAGGTAGTAACATCTGCTTATGAGAATAAAGCGTGTACGCTGGGTAATGCTGTGACTGATACAATAAAGGTGGTTGATGATAGCAACACTATTATCGCAACACCTGACAGAGCAACCCTAAAAGCGGTGCAGACACCTCAGGTTTTCGAACGTGAATTGTACCTGAAAGCTATTGATAACGCTGTTACAAAAAAGCTCTCTGTTACCGATGATTGCTCGATGGTTGAGGCACTTAATGTGGATGTCAAAATCGTGCTCGGCAGTGCTGAAAACATAAAACTCACAACGGTTACTGACATAACATTCGCAGAGGCGATTTTGAAATCAAGAGAGATATAATTCTTTACAAGAATTCTTTATTAGAAATAAACGGAGGTAAATATGAGAATCGGACACGGTTATGACGTACACAAGCTGGTAGAGGATAGGTTGCTCATCTTAGGCGGCGAGCAAATTCCATACAAAAAAGGTCTGCTCGGACATTCCGATGCTGACGTTTTGCTCCACGCGATTATGGACGCACTGCTGGGTGCCGCCGCTATGCACGATATCGGCTACCATTTTCCTGATACCGACGAGCGTTTTAAAGATGCCGACAGTATGATGTTGCTTAGAGAAGTTGTTTTTCTTTTAAAGGACAAAGGATATAAAATCGTCAACATAGATGCGACAGTTATCGCTCAGGCTCCAAAGCTAAAGCCGTTTATCGAAAATATGCGTGAGAATATCGCGTACACTTGTAAAGTTGATGTCGATTGTGTTAATGTTAAAGCCACAACCGAGGAGCATTTAGGCTTTACGGGAGCGGGTGAGGGCATAGCCGCTCACGCTGTATGTCTTATTGATTAAAATATGAATAGAAGAGCCACCTTTTTCATACTTTTGTAGTAATGAAAGAGGTGCTTTTTTATGTTTAAAAAAAGATGTATTGCAATACTGTTAAGTTTGGTGGTTATCTTAGGTTGCACCAGTGTGTCAACTTTCGCTTTAGGTGAAGATGAGATAAGCTCGCCGTCTGCTGTGTTAATGGAGCCGACTACTGCTAAAGTTCTTTTTGAGAAAAATGCTCACGAGCAACGTGCTTGTGCATCTATCACAAAGGTAATGACTCTGCTTTTGGTTATGGAAGCGATTGATGAGGGGAAAATCTCATATGATGATGTTGTCACAACCTCTGAGCACGCTAAAAGTATGGGCGGTTCGGATATTTGGCTTGAGGTCGGTGAACAGATGACCGTTGATGAGATGATAAAAGCCACTGCTGTTGCTTCGGCTAACGATGCCGCTGTTGCTTTAGCAGAGCATCTTTGCGGTACAGAGGATGAATTTGTAAAGCTTATGAACGAACGAGCGAAAGAATTAGGTATGAAAAATACGGTGTTTAAAAACTGTAACGGACTGGATGAAGAGGGGCATATTACAACCGCTTATGATGTTGCTTTAATGAGCGTTGAACTTATGAAACACGAAGATATTTTTAACTATACTACTATCTGGCTTGATACACTGCGTGGTGGTGAAACCCAGATTGTAAACACTAATAAACTGCTGAAATCCTACGACGGCATTACAGGTCTAAAAACAGGTACAACAGGGGATGCAGGCTCATGTATTTCTGCAACTGCTACACGAAACGGTATGTCTCTGTGTGCGGTTGTGCTTGGTGCTTCTACAGGTACCGAGCGTTTTAAAGACGCCGCCACACTGCTTGACTACGGTTTTGCAAATTACGAGATAGTTAGCTTTGATGCAACTGACAGTAAATTAACAGAGATTGAAGTCAAAAATGGTATGACAAAAACCGCACGTTTAGAGTGTAGCGGAGCAAAAAATATGGTGGTTAATAAGGGAGGAGCAGAAAATGTCGAGCAGATAATAAGTGTAAAAGACTTCCTTGAAGCTCCTGTTAAAAAAGGACAGAAAGTCGGCACGCTAAGCTTTAGCTTAGGCGACGAGAAGGTCGCGTCCTTTGATATTGTGACAACGCAAGATGTTAAAAAAATAACTTTCAAAGCAGTGTTTTATGAGCTGTTTTGTGCATTGCATGCCCTCTAAAACCGCTTGGATACACGCTTTTAAATGACAGATTGCACAAAATTTTTGTCATAAAATCGTTACTTTAGTTAGATAAAGTTGCCATAAAGCCTATTGCAAAAAAACTCAATTTATTGTATAATATGACCATCAGTATAACTATAAGTTGTTATACTTCTTTTACGGAATTATTAAAAGGAGGATCACTAATGCCAACAACACTAAGTGATAAACATTTACAGGGCTTTGTGTCTGCTGAAGAATACACAGGTATCGCACCTCAGGTAAAGGCAGCTCACGAAGCACTCCACACAGGAACAGGACTCGGTAACGATTTTATCGGCTGGCTCACACTGCCAACTGATTACGATAAGGAAGAGTTCGCACGTATTAAGGCTGCTGCCGAAAAAATCAAGAAAGATACTGACGTTTTCGTAGTTATCGGTATCGGCGGTTCATACCTCGGTGCACGTGCTGCTATCGAGTTTGTTAAGTCACCTAACTACAACGCTTTAGCTAAGGACACACCACAGATTTACTACGCAGGTAACTCCATCAGCTCAACAGCTTTAGCTGAGCTTCTTGAAATCTGCGAGGGCAAGGATGTTTCCATCAATATGATTTCTAAGTCAGGTACTACAACTGAGCCTGCTATCGCTTTCAGAGTTTTCAGAGAATTACTCGAGAAGAAGTACGGCAAAGAGGGTGCAAGAGAGCGTATCTATTGCACAACTGACAAAGCTAAGGGAACACTTAAACAGCTCGCTGACAAAGAGGGCTACGAAACATTTGTTGTTCCTGATGATGTAGGCGGCCGTTTCTCAGTTTTAACTGCTGTTGGTCTTCTTCCAATCGCTGTTTCCGGTGCTGATATCGACGCACTTATGAATGGTGCAAAGGCTGCACAGGACGAGTTTGACAACGATGATTTATTCACAAACGATTGCTACAAATATGCAGCAATCCGCAACATTCTTTACCGCAAGGGTAAGTCAACCGAAGTTTTAGTTTCTTACGAGCCTGCATTCACAATGATGAACGAGTGGTTCAAGCAGCTCTACGGTGAGAGTGAAGGTAAAGATAACAAAGGTATTTTCCCTGCAAGTGTAATCTTCTCAACAGACTTACACTCAATGGGTCAGTATATTCAGGACGGAAGACGTAATCTCTTTGAGACAGTAGTTCTCTTCGACAAGTGCAAGAAAGAAATCGTTTTAGGCACTGACGAAGAAAACGTTGACGGTCTTAACTTCCTAAGTGGCAAGACAATGGACTTTGTCAACAGAAAAGCTTTTGAGGGCACAGTGCTTGCTCATAACGACGGTGGTGTACCTAACGTTGTACTCACACTCGCTGACATGAGCGAATACGAGCTTGGCTACCTTATTTATTTCTTCGAAAAGGCTTGTGCTATTTCAGGTTACTTACTCGGTGTTAATCCGTTTAACCAGCCTGGTGTTGAGTCATACAAGAAGAATATGTTCGCACTTTTAGGTAAGCCTGGCTACGAGGACGCAAAAGCAGAGCTCGAGGCTAGATTACAGTAATCTATCTTAGCCTTTCCTTTTTGGGAAGGTGAGACGTGAAAGCTTAGATGATTTTACTCATCTTAAATCAACATTCTAAACACAGGAGGCTATATAATTATGGTAACATTAATTATTGGTAAAAAAGGCTCAGGAAAAACAAAGAAACTTATCCAGCTTGCTAACGAGGCTGTTGCTAAATCTCAGGGCAACGTTGTTGTTATTGAGAAAGGTGCTAAGCTTACATACGATGTAACTCACAAGGCAAGACTTATTGATACAGACGTTTACGGCATCAAAGGCTACAATATGCTCTTAGGTTTTATCAGCGGTATCTGTGCAGGTAACTACGACGTTACTGACATCTTCGTTGATTCAACATTCAAGATTTGTGAAGAGGGCGTAGACGGTGTTGCTGACTTCATTGAGAAGCTCGACGCTCTTTCAAATGAAGCTCAGGCTAACATCACAATGCTCCTTAGTGCAGCAGAGGGCGAGCTCCCTGCTGGTCTCAAGGCAGAATATGTTGAGATTTAATCACTGAGTTTAATATTCTTTATAAGAACAAACGGCAGAACCGCTATAATGTGGCTCTGCCGTTTTTGTGTGTTGTTATATTGTTGATACAGATGCCGCTAACAAAATTTCCTTTGTGCAAGCGTTGAACCGCCAAAAGGAGTTGGGGAGCCGATTGAGGGCTACGGACCTCGGACGCTTAGTATAAAGAAAAAAGCTCCCGTTTGAAACGGAAGCTTAACTCTCAATGTAACTTAGATTGCACGAGTAACTTTGCCTGAACGTAAGCAACGTGTGCAAGCGTGTACTCTCTTTGGAGAACCGTCAACGATAGCCTTTACACGCTGTACGTTTGGTTTCCAAGTTCTGTTTGAACGTCTGTGTGAGTGAGAAACCTTGATGCCGAACTTAACATCCTTACCACAGAAATCACATTTTGCCATTTTCCCACACCTCCTTAGTGCTTATTACAAAATGCTTTGTTAACTTGTCCATAATAACAGAAATGAAACAAAAATGCAATACCTTTTTTAAAATTCTTTTTTACTTGTTTTTTTTACGCCTATACTGTATAATGTATTATGTCTAATTATATGTGGCAGTTTGCCGTTTTGGAGGCTATGTAATTGGTATACGAACTTATCTCTTTATTTAGAGGACAGGGGGATTTTTTCTCCGTCGTTATTCACATCCTTGCTATTTTGATGGTCATATTTTTGGTTTTGCCGTTTCACGAGTGGGCTCATGCGTGGGTGGCTTCGCTTTTAGGTGATACTTCAATTAAATATCGTGGACGCTTGTCGTTAAACCCTATGTCGCATATTGACTATATGGGTGCGTTGTGTTTGCTTTTGTTCGGTTTCGGTTGGGCTAAGCCTGTGCCTGTTGATGACCGTAATTTTAAAAATCCTAAGGTTGGTATGGCAATAACTGCGTTGGCGGGACCTGTTGCAAATATCGTTGCGGGTATTGCAGGCGGATTCATATTCTATGGCTTTATGTATTTAGCTCCGAGTGTTGTTATGAACAAAATCGGTTACTACTTTATGATGTTTTTGCAGTATTATATTGTTCTCAATTGCTCACTGGCGGTGTTTAACCTTATTCCAATTCCACCGCTTGACGGTTCAAAAATCTTGTTTGCGTTCTTGCCTGACAAGGCTGTGTACAAGTTCTATCAGTATCAACAGTATTTTTCTATTGCACTGATTGCATTGTTGTTTGTGGGTGTGCTTGATATTCCGCTTAATTTCCTGCAATCACTGGTGCTTAAGATTGTTGAGTTTGTGTGCTCATTCCCGTTTAAGCTGATTGTCGGCTAATTTTTTAAGGAGGGTAATGAATGGACGAAAATAAAAATATCGACAGCCTTTTGTTGCCCGATAACGGAGAAGCGACAGTTGCTGACGAAAACTTAAAGTTAACTTATAAATTTGAGGCTTTTGAGGGTCCGCTGGATTTGCTACTAAGCCTTATTACAAAAAATAAAATTGATATTTACGATATTTGTATCGAAGAACTGCTTTCTCAGTATATGGAGCAGATTAACGCTATGAAAGAGGAAGATATGGATATAGCTTCCGAATTTCTTGAGATGGCGTCACGACTTGTGTATATCAAGTCGGTTATGCTTTTGCCTAAGTATGAGGAAGAGGCAGAAGAGCTTAAGAAAGAGCTCACAGGACAGCTGCTTGAATATCAGGAGTGCAGACGTGTTGCAAAAATTCTTTCTACTTTAGTATCTTTTGATACATTTTCAAAAGAGCCGTCGCCTGTTGAGTTTGACTTAACATATAACCGAATACATCAGCCTAATGATATAGCTGTTGCATATGTTGGGGCAGTTGGCAGAGGAAAACGCAGATTGCCACCGCCAAGAGATGCCTTTTCGGGTATTGTAAGCAGAAAAATCGTGTCTGTCAGCTCACGTATTATCCATGTTATGCGTAGGCTGTGGCACGGCAAAACAGTTACATATAAAGAACTGTTTGTTGCAAGTAAGGAGAAAAGCGAGCTTGTCGCAACCTTCCTTGCGGTGCTCGAGCTTGTAAAAGGTAAGCGTGTTGTTATTGATGGTAACGGCGACGATGCGAAAGTTTCAATGATTGAGAGGGACAGTAAATGACAAGAGAAGAATATAAAGCGGCTATTGAGGCAATACTTTTTGCGTCGGGTACATCTGTTCCTGTCAGTAGACTTGCACAGACCTTGGAGATTACCGAGAAAAAAGCGACAGATTTTGCTAACGAGCTTTGCGAGGAGTATGAAGAAAGCTCGCACGGCATCACGGTTATAAGACTCGACAAAAGCTACCAGATGGTGTCTAAAAAAGCATACGCACCGCAAATTAGAACTGCTATGGATTTAAGACGAAATGTTCCGCTATCTCAGGCAGCGATGGAAGTTTTAGCTGTTGTTGCTTACAATCAGCCTGTAACAAAGTCATTTATTGAGCAGGTCAGAGGTGTTGACTGTTCGGGTGTTATCGGCTCGCTTACCACTAAGGATTTGATTGAAGAAAAGGGCAGACTTGAGCTGCCGGGCAGACCGCTTTTATACGGTACTACCGAGAACTTTTTAAGATGTTTTTCTATTTCTTCGCTCGACGAGCTTCCTGAGCTTCCGCAAAAACAGCATAATCCTGATGAAAACGCTCTTGATAAAGACGATTCACAGCTTTCTATATTCGAAGATGAGAATGCAAAAGAAAGTAATAGTGGTGAAAACCCAGAGAATACTGACGATACAATCACCGCAACTGTCGGCGAGATTATCGAGCAGGCTACTGCTGAATAACTAGCTTTGGGGGAGTTAGCAAGTGATTGCTTTATACATCCTTTTAGTTCTTGCGTTGCTTATAACATTTCTGTGTCTTATTAAAATTCAGTTTACGGCGGTTTATGAAAACGAGCTGACCCTAAAGTTAAGGGTGCTGTTTTTTGAATATACACTAGTGCCGTTTGAAAAGAAGTCTAAGAAGAGAAAGAAAAAACGCGAGAAGAAAATTCTTAAAAAGAAAAAAGATGAAGACGGAACAAAAGAAAAAAAGACTAAAAAACCGTCTTATTTAAAGCAACTTAGCGACAAAAAGGGCGTTGAGGGGCTTATATCAATGCTTACTGAAATTGTAAAGCTAATAGGTACAACGTTAAAAGGTATTTTTACGAATATTGTTATCAAGCATTTTGATTTGAAGTTGACCGTTGTTGGTGACGATGCCGCTGATACAGCCTTGAAATACGGCAAATTGTGTGGTGTTGTATATTCTGCGGTTTCTGTAATTTGCTCAACAGCTAAATGTGAGGATTATAACGTTAACGTTATACCTGACTTCGATGATGAAGCTAAGATGAAAGTCTTTGCAGATGCTAAGTTTTACATCAGAGTGTTTTATGTTTTAAAATACGCTCTTAAAGCGTTGTTTAAATTGTTTGTTATAAGATATAAGAGATAAGATAAAGTAAAGGAGAATTATTATGGACCATCCAATCAACAGTCTTATGGATACTACTATGAAGAAGATTAAAGAGATGATAGATGTTAATACCATCATCGGTGACCCTATTACAACACCTGACGGTACCACAATCATTCCTGTATCCAAGGTAAGCTACGGTTTTGCATCAGGCGGTTCTGACCTCCCTACAAAGAAGGATAACAAGGATTGCTTTGGTGGCGGTAGCGGTGCAGGTGTTACTATAAACCCTGTTGCATTTCTCTATGTAAGTAAGGGCAACGTTAAGCTCATACCGATTGAGAAATATGATGGTGCTGTTGACAGAATTGTCGGTATGGTGCCTGAAGTACTCGACAAAGTTTCCGATATGCTTAAAAAGGATAAAGGTTCTAGTATTGATACCTCTGACCTTGACAAAGATATCGACGAGTTCGACCTTTGATAATAGTATAAATTAAGCAAAATTTTCATATATATCACAGGGTGATGTTATGAAACGAGCTATGAGTTTAGCTTTGATTTTTGCTTTAATTATATTAAATATGAATGTAACAGCCTGTGCCGAAGAGCTTAGTATATCTGCACAGGCTTATGTGCTGTATTGTGTCGAAAACGATACGGTGATTTTGCAGAAAAACGGTAGTGACAGGATGAAGCCTGCATCTACTACCAAGATTATGACAACGTTATTGGCACTTGAAGCGTGTGAAAAGAATGACCCTATAGTTGAGTTTACCGATTCTATGATAGCTGAGGGAAGCTCTATGTATCTAAAAGTAGGGGATAGCTTGCATCTGTCCGATTTAGCTACAGGTATGATGATGGCATCTGGTAATGATGCCGCCAATGCAACAGCTTTGACCGTTTCGAAAAGTATTGAAGATTTCAGTGCTTTGATGAACAAAAAAGCTAAGGAAATCGGGATGGAGAACACTAACTTTGTAACTGCTTCAGGCCTTGATGATGATAATCATTACTCAACGGCTGTCGATATGGCTAAGCTAATGAGCGTAGCTTTAGAAAACGAACGCTTTTGTGAGATTACGAAAAACACTTCAATGGCGGTTGAATTTCTTAATCCGCGTAAGCAGGTGACTTATAACAATCATAACAGGCTTTTGTCGCTCTATGAATATTGCATCGGCGGTAAAACGGGCTATACCAAAAGTGCAGGCAGATGTCTTGTGTCAGCCGCCCAAAAAGACGGGGTGACCCTTGTTTGTGTGACGTTTAACGCACCGTCTGATTGGAATGACCATATCTCACTTTATAATTATGGTTTTGAGCGTTATTCTGCTGTAAAAACCGATGATAAAAATAAACAGTATAATTGCAATGTTGTCGGCGGAGAAAAAGACGAAGTCGCCTTGTATTGCGAGGAAACTCCTTCGGCTGTGCTTTTAAACGAAGATGTTGATAAGGTCAGTAGAACTGTATACATACCTCAGTTTGTTTACGCTCCCGTAAAAGCAGGACAGTGTGTTGGTATGGTGACCTATGAACTAGATAACGAGGTTATAACACAAACACCTCTTTATGCTTGTGTGGAGATTTTAAGACAACAGGATGACAGTAAGATAAAAGGATTTTTCAGGAAACTGTTCTGATATATTTAATATAGCTTTCAATGAAAGCGGAGGAATTATGAAAAAAGAACTTGTAAGATTGCAGAAAATGCTCGCTGACTGCGGTGTTGATTCACGTAGAAAATGTGAGGAGTTAATAAGAAGAGGTAGCGTTAAGGTTAACGGCAAGGTGGCTGTAATAGGTGACAAGGTTGACCCGTATTCTGATAAAGTTTACGTTAAGGGTAAGCGTGTCACTGCGGCGGCTAAACCGAAATATCGTTACATAATGCTCAATAAACCTCGTGGCTATGTTACAACTATGAGTGATGAGCGTGGCAGAAAATGTGTTGCTGAGCTTATAGAGGATATCGAGGAGCGTGTGTATCCAATAGGTAGACTCGACAAGGACTCCGAGGGTATGCTTCTTTTAACAAATGACGGCGAATTTGCTAACCATATTATGCACCCGAAAAAGCATATCAATAAAGTGTATAGGGTTACCGTGCGTCCTGCTATTACCGAGGAAATGGTTGAGAAATTACAGACAGGCATTGTTCTTGACGGCAGAAAAACAGCTCCTGCACAGGTTCGTGTTGTTACAAAGCAAGAGGGCAGAGTCGTGCTTGAAATTGTTATACGTGAGGGCAGAAACCGTCAAATTAGACGTATGTGTGAGTCTTTGGGATTAGAAGTAGCACGTCTTAAAAGAATTGCGGTTGGTACCGTTAAGCTCGGCGGATTAAAGCAGGGTATGTATCGTGACCTTTCAGCAGATGAAATCAAGCGTCTGTCGCACGACCCTAATCCAACAAAGAACCAGAGATAAGGAGGGGTACGATGCTTTCTATTTCACCTAAAGAGGATAAAATTATAGCATCAAAATGCGGATGCGAAAACGCCAACGTGCTGATGTGCGATGATGACGGAGTTGAAAAGGGCTACATTGCTTTTGCTCAAAACGGATATGTACTCGATATTGTCGGTTTTGAGGTTTACTATAGCGACAAGGAGCTTACAGGCGAGTCTTACATAATAGCGGATACTCTTATAAAAAGCCTTGGCTCATATGCTTTGAACCATTCTTGTTTTTATATTGAATGTTCTAAAAAAGAATTATTCGATATACTCTTAAAATTCTCGTTTGCTCAAAATGACAAGAAATTAACAACCAATCTTCAACAATTATTCAAAGTGTGCAAAAATTAAGTTTTGCACACTTTTTTCTTGTATTTTATTGGTATTTGAGATATACTATATAATGACGAAAAATAGGATGTTATTTAACGTAATTCAACATATTTTTAGGAGGAAATGACATGAGTTTTTCAGATGTTAACAAGCTTAGAGAAGAACTCAACAAAACTTCCGCTGTCGAGATTTTAACTAAGTTTTTCGACGATGGTAGCTTTTGTGAAACAGATGCACTGCTTAAATCAGAAAGCGATTTCGCTGAGGCTGTTACAGGCTACGGTACTATTATGGGTATGCCTGTTTACGCTTTTGCACAGAATTCTGACGTAGCATCAGGTGCAATGAGTAAAGCTCAGGCTAAGAAAATTGCAAGACTTTATGACCTTGCTAAGGTTACAGGTGCTCCTGTTGTAGGCTTTTACGACAGCAAGGGCGGTAGACTAAACGAGAAGAACGACTTGCTCTACGCTTATGGTGAGATTTTATCAAAGGCTTCATCTATCTCAGGCGTTGTTCCACAGATTGCAGTAGTGCTTGGCACTTGCCTTTCTACAACTGCTTTAACGGCTGCTGCTTCTGACTTCATCATTATGACACAGGACGCAGAGCTTTCAATCGAGGTTGCACCAAAGAGTGCTGATGCTTGTTATAACGCTAAGAAGGGTATCGCAAACTTTGTTTGTGAAAACGTTGATGAAGCAATTGAAAAAGCTAAGGACCTCGTTACTTACTTCCCATCAAACAACTTGGAAAGTGCTCCTATTGATGATGCAGTTGCACCAATTGCTGATGCTTCTTGCCCTGTATGTGCTATGGCTGATGCAGATTCACTTTGCTTTGTAAACGAGGAGTTTACAGACATCGTTAAAACAGCTTTCGGCAGAGTTAACGGCGAAACAGTCGGCTTTGTTGAGACTTGTGGTGATGTTATCGACTGCAAGGCAGGTCAGAAGATTTCAAAGTTTGTTCGTTTCTGCGATGCATTTTCAATCCCTGTTGTAACAGTTGTTGATGCTAAGGGCTTCAGTTCTCTTAAGAGTGCAAGCAGAGTTACAGCCGCTTACGCTGAAGCTACAACTGCTAAGGTTGCTGTTATCAAGGGCGAGGCTGTTGGTGCTACTTACATCGCACTTTGCGGACAGGCAACCGGTGCTGATATGAGATTTGCTCTTGAAAATGCTGTTATTTCCCCTGTAAATCCTAAGGCTCTTGCGTTCATTATGGACGAAGAGGGTATGAAGGTTCCTGTAGCAGAACAGGACGCTAAAGCTAGCGAGTTCGCTCAGCGTGAGTTTTCAGCAGTAAATGCCGCTGTAAATGGCTATGTTGATGACGTTATCACACAGGCTGACCTTAGAGCTAAAGTAGCTCAGGCACTCTTTATGCTTTCTTCAAAGCGTGTTGAGACTCTGCCTAAAAAGCACGGCACAATCTGATAAAAATTCGACTTAATTCTTGATATATTGAAAGGACGATTATTATGAAAAATCTCAGAATCACCGTAAACGGTACAACATACGATGTTCAGGTTGAGGAAGTAAATGGTTCAGCTATGCCTGTTGCCGCTGCTCCTGTAGCTGCTGCTCCGGCTCCTGCCGCTGCACCTGCTGCACCTGCTGAGGCTCCAGCTCCTGCACCAGCCGCTGCTCCTGCAGATGCTAAGCCACTTCCATCACCAATGCCTGGTACAATTCTTTCAGTTAACGTAACTGCAGGTCAGGCTGTAAAGAAGGGCGACGTTCTCCTTATCTTAGAAGCTATGAAGATGGAAAACGAAATCAAGGCACCTGCTGATGGCACAGTTGCTACTGTAAACGTATCAAAGGGCGAGTCTGTTGACTCAGGTCAGACACTCGTTACATTATCATAATCAAAGGTGAGTTATTATGGCAAAACAGATTAAGATTACCGAAACTGCTCTGCGTGATGCTCATCAGTCTTTGATTGCTACACGTATGACACTCGACGAGATGCTTCCTATCCTCGACAAAATGGACAAGGCTGGTTTTTACTCACTCGAGTGCTGGGGCGGTGCTACATTTGACAGCTGTCTTCGTTTCTTAAACGAGGACCCATGGCACAGACTCCGAGTAATTCGTGACCATTGTAAGAACACAAAGCTTCAGATGTTGTTCCGTTGTCAGAATATGCTTGGCTATCGTCACTATGCTGACGACGTGCTCGAATATTTTGTTCAGCGCTCTGTTGCTAACGGTATCGACATCATCCGTATTTTCGACGCGTTGAACGATATCAAGAACCTTGAAACTGCTATCAAAGCGGCTAAAAAAGAGGGTGCCCACGCACAGGTTGCTATCTCTTACACAACAGGTCCTGTATTTACTGACGAGTACTATGTTGAGTACGCTAAGCGTATCGCTGATGCAGGTGCTGATTCAATCTGTATCAAGGATATGGCGGCACTTTTAACTCCATACGCTACAGAGAGCCTTGTTAAAGCTATCAAGGCTGAGGTTGATTTACCAATCCAGCTCCACACTCACTACACATCAGGTCTTGCTTCAATGTGCTTATTAAAGGGTATCGAGGCTGGCGTTGACATCATCGACACAGCTATTTCACCACTCGCTTTAGGTACATCACACGCACCAACTGAGTCAATGGTAGCGGCTCTTATGGGCACACAGTACGACACAGGCATCAAGCTTGAGGAGCTCACAGAATTAAGAGATTACTTCATGACTTTGAGAACTAAGTATATGGACAGTGGTTTACTTGACCAGAAGATGCTCGCAACTGATGCTAATGCTCTTATCTATCAGGTACCTGGCGGTATGCTTTCCAACCTTCTTTCTCAGCTCAAGCAGGCTGGCAAAGAGGATCAGTTAAGCGAAGTTTTAGCTGAAGTACCAAGAGTTAGAGAAGACTCAGGTTATCCGCCACTTGTTACACCAACATCACAGATTGTCGGCACACAGGCTGTGTTCAACGTTATCACAGGCGAGCGTTACAAGATGTGCACAAAGGAATTCAAGGATATGGTAGCAGGCAAGTACGGTACAACACCAATGCCTATCGACCCAGAGTTCAGAAAGAAGATTATCGGCGATATGGAGCCTGTAGACTGCCGTCCTGCTGATTTACTCGAGCCGGAGCTTGAGAAGTTAAGAGCAGAAATCCCAGAGTGGATTGAGCAGGAAGAGGACGTATTATCATACGGTATGTTCCAGAAGGTTGCTCTCGACTTCTTTGAAAAGAGAAGAAACGAGAAATGCGGAATCAACGGCGACAAGCTCGACAAAGCTAATATGATTCATCCTGTATAATTCTGTTTAAGAAAAACGAACAAGGTAATAATTCTTTGGTAGAATAATAACAAGAAACTGAAAGTTCTTTAAAAGAAATAACGCAGGGCGGTTAAAGCAATCGCCCTGCGTGTAAATTACAATTACATATTTGTTTCCGTAGCTCAGTAGGATAGAGCGACTGCCTCCTAAGCAGTAGGTCGGGGGTTCGAATCCCTTCGGGAACGCCAACAAAAGAGGACACCAAGCGGTGTCTTTTTTTGTAATCATAATCTTAGAATGGATATAAGAACCCGACCCATTAACAAAATCATAGATTTTGAATGGGGTACAAAACCTTGATACTCACTTTGTTCGTATGAATAAATCCCTCCTAAGGATTAGTTATGCGTTCTGTCATAGTAGGGGTGCCAAAAACCGTCTTTTTAAAGGCGGTTTTTTTATGTTCGAACCCGAATGAATTCTGCGTTTTAAGGCTCCTTTGTGTAAAGGGAGCTGGATTTTGCGAAGCAAAAGACTGAGGGATTGTTTAATGATTGTATGTATTAACAATCCTCCCGACTTCGCCTCGCTTAGCCAACTTCAGCTATCAGGGGAGTTTATTTTTATGCCAAAAAGCTTGAATTTGACAAGTTTCAAGTATTATTTTATTTTTTTTGCAAAAACTATTGCTTTGTGAAAACTATGTGATATAATGTGGCTGATTGGCGAATTTTGTAGAAATTTGTAATGCTTGAGGTGCGTTGTGAACGAGAAGAAAAACTATCATTTTGAAAATTTTGATGTGTCTTTAGACACTGAGCGTAGAAGCAGAGAAAGACATTCTGTAGATAAAACAACTCCTAAAAAAGAGATGCCTAAATTGCAATTGCCAAAGATTCAGGCACCACAAATGAAAAAGCCGAACATTCCCGTTAAAACACTTGTTATTGCGGTTGTAGCGTTGTTGCTCGTTGTTTTAATGGTTTTCGGTTTAGTGAGCTGTGCTTCATCAGGCGATAAGAAGAATAAAAAGGATAACGAGCAAAATGCGATGAGCGTTGAAGAAATGATCTTAGAAAACGCTAAGATTTCTGCCGCTCAGTATGACTACGAAAAGGCGATTGCTGACGTTAAGGGGCTGGAAAAATACGCTACTGATACAGAGCTTCAATCGCTTGTCAGTTCTTGGGAGCAGGCAATGTCTACATTGGTTGAGTTCCCTCACGAGCAGATTACACATATTTTCTTCCATTCTTTAGTATACGAACCGGAGCTTGCGTTCGACCCTGAAAACGGTAATCAGGCTGACGGTTATAACCTTGTTATGACTACTGTTGATGAGTTTAATGCGATTATCCAGAGTATGTATGACAAGGGTTACGTTATGGTTAGTATGCACGATATCTGCACCTTTGATGAACAGGGCAATCGCGTTGACCATAAAATTATGCTCCCTCCTGATAAAAAGGCATTTGTGCTTTCTCAAGACGACCTTAACTATTACCACGTTCAGGACGGCGACGGTATCGCAACTAAGCTTATTATTGATGAAAACGGCAAGGTTGTAAACGAGTACAAAAAGCTCGACGGTAGTGTATCCTACGGCGACTTTGACGTTGTTCCGCTTATCGACCGCTTTGTTGAAAAGCACCCTGATTTTTCATATAAAGGACATAAGGGCATACTTGCTTTAACAGGTTACAACGGAGTTTTAGGCTACCGTACAGACAGCGTTTACGCTGATATAAATGACCCGAACTTAGACCCTGACCAGATTGAGTTTTTAGAGAATAATCCGAATTTCAATTATGAGCAGGAAAGAGCAGAGGCTAAGAAGGTTGCCGATAAAATGAAGGAAGACGGCTGGGAGTTTGCATCTCACACTTGGGGTCATATGACCGTGCCTGCGTCCGATATGGATAGAGTTCAAAGTGACACTGAAAAGTGGAAAGCATATGTTGAGTCGATTGTCGGCAAGACTGATGTGTTGATTTTCCCAAATGGCTCTGATTTGGCTGGAACTGAAAATTACGATTCTTCAATCGAGAGATTTAACTACCTCGTTTCTGAGGGTTTCCATATGTATTGCCCTGTTGATTCAACACCGTATTGGCAACAAAAGGGCGACAATTATTTCAGAATGAGCAGACGAAATCTTGACGGCTACAGAATGTATCACAACCCTGAAAGATGTGAGGACCTATTCAATGTATCAGAGGTTTTAGACAAAAAACGTCCGCTTCCTGTTCCTACTATGGAAGAGGTTTACGGCTGATAATAGGATTTTTTAAAGGACAGCTTTGCAGGCTGTCCTTTTTGCATAGAAAAGAGCCTGTCGTGTGACAGGCTCAGCTTAGTTTGTATTGTTACCAAAAGCAAGCTCGGCAATTTCTCGAAGCTGTTTTCGTGATGAAACGCCTAACTTAGAATATATATTTTTGTTGTGATATTTCAGTGTGTTCTCTTTAATGCCAAGTTCTTCCAAAATCTCTTTCGTCGATTTACGCTCAAGATGTAGCTTATAAATAGTTTTTTCTGTAGCAGTAAGAGTAGGAAGTTGGCTTGTCAAGTATTCACATTTATGAACTAAGTCAGGAGAGAGATGCTCCTCGTCCTTTGGTATTTGTTCCGGATGCGATTCGGGTTCAGAGTGAGGTTCTATATTAGCGTTTGAAATCTGAGTATCTGTTTGGGCTGTTTGAGCAGTTTTGTTATCCTCTAATAAAAACCACTCGTTTTCCTGAATTAGTAGATAATGTGCAAGTAAGAAAAGCTCGCTTATTATGTACGATACTGAAAGAAACTCAAAATCTATTTTTACTATTTGTTCCAGAAACCATACACTTATATTTATAAACACTGCAATAATCAAAACAACTGCTTGAATAGCGGTGTTAACCTTGCGTTTTGCTATAGAATAAATGATGGTTGCTATCATCGCACCAAAGTAAGATAAGAGGTAAAATAGGTACACACAATGCCAACTGCCGTACTCTTTGTTGAGTACAGACACACCGTTTGCTGTTTCCAAAGTTACGGCTTTATAGTAAATATCAAGATAACCCGGACTTGCCGCAATCAAAAATACGAGTATGCTTGTTGTAATAAGCAGGGTGGTAAGTGCTTTAGGAAACCTGATGTTACAGGAGTTTTTAATTATCATCAGCATCGCAAGAGGAAGAAGAGCCGAGCCCAGATAAGCTATCCTGTTTGCAAGCAAAGCTTCCTCCAACGTCTTGGATATCGAAAGTGAAAAGTATCCTGCGTTAACTATAAAAACTGATGCAAACAGCGGTGTGAACCAAGGGTCTTTTTTCTTTACAAGCGAGCAGTAGCCAATAAGTAATAAAAGTGACAGTATTGTTGTTGCCACATAAACTACTGACACACTCATTGACTTTGCACCTATTGCTCCGCAACCGCTTAAAAACAGCAGCGGAAGTAAGGAAAAGGTTGCATATATATTTTTTGCTTTCATAAGTAACTCCCTTATTGAAATTTTGAAATCCCACACTAAAAACCACACTTTTAAACGAGTAAGATGATTTCCCACACTAAAAAACGCGGCTTGTGTGGTGACAACAAAACAATGATAGGTATAATAATTATGTAAGAGTATTCAAAAAGAGGATAGTTGCAAAAGTTTTGCTGAAACTATTGACCACCCAACAATTACATTTCATTATACCACAGCGTAAAAATTCAGTCAAATGAGTGTTGAGTAGAAAAGTTGGTTTTGGGTGTCTGATACGATTATTAAAATATTAAACATTCAATATAGAGAGGGGTTTTAACTATGGGATTATTTGATAAGAAATACTGCGATATATGTGGTGAAAAGATAGGCTTGTTGGGTAACAGGAAGGTCGAGGATGGCAACATATGCTCTAATTGTAATAAAAAGCTTTCGCCGCTTTTTAGCGAGAGAAAGCGTTCGACAGTTGCACAGATTAGGGAACAGCTTGAGTATCGCGAGGAAAATGAACGTCAACTCAAGATGTTTAATCCTGTTAGAACCTACGGATACGATGAGAAGTTATACATTGACGTAAATGCACAGAAGTTCTGTTTAGCAAGAGGAAACAACTGGAGAGAGAAAAATCCTGACCTTATCAGTTTTTCTCAGGTAATGTCCTGTAATCTTGATATTAAAGAGCACAGAGAAGAGATTTTTAGAGAAGACGCACAAGGCAACGATGTAAGCTATAATCCGCCAAGATATAAGGTTGAATATGAGTTTGAAATGCAGATTTGTGTAAACTCTCCGTATTTTTCAGAAATTACTTTTGACTTAACAGGTTATAATGACCGTCCTGACAGCCCTTATACCGACATTTATCGTCAGTATGAAGCTCAGGGCTCTGAGATTAAGTATATATTAACAGGTCAACAGCTTGGTAGTGGTTATGTACAGCCAATTGGTCAGACTGCATATTCTCAAGCTGCATATGGCCAGCCAACATATGCTCAACAGCCAATACAGCCACAGCAGGTTGCATATAATCAGCCTATTCAGCAAAGGACTGTGGTTTGTGATAAATGCGGTTGGCAACCTCAAGCGGGCGAAGAACCATCAAAGTTCTGCCCGATGTGCGGTGACCCGATTGACTACAATGATGTAAGATAATACTTTTGAATGTGTTTAGGAAAGGAAGATTTTTATGAAATTTTTTAAATCCAGTTTAGCGATTGTGATAGCAATACTTATGGTGTTCTCACTCGTAGCTTGTGGTGGAGAACAGGATACAGACAATAACAACACAAACAAGTCAGGAGCCTTCAAGGAGACAACTATTGAGCTTTCTGAATCCAAGATAGTTGTTGTTGGTGCAGAACGTATTGTTGACTACGATGAAAAGGACGCACTGAGAGTTTGGTTTGACATAACAAACACAACAGAAGAATCAAAATATCTTGCTTGGACATACGAGTTCAAGGCTACTCAGGACGATTACGAGTTAGTAGATACAAGCTCTGGTATAGAATACACAGTTAAAGAAGAAGGCAACGATATAAGAGATGTTCGACCGGGTGTAACAGTCAGAGCTACTAAAGAGGTTGTTATGAAACCTGACGGAGGATTAATAACACTTAGTTTTATTGACTCTTATGATGAAGAAAAGGTTTTTACTGTTGAGCTTGACCCTAAAAATCTTCCGGGTGCACCTAAAGAGGAGTTTGTACCGGCTACAATTGATGACCCGAAGTGGTTAGACGGCTATCCTGAAAAGGGTCAGTATGAAGCTTTTGGTGATTTGTATGATGTAGAGATTGAAAAATTCGAGTTGACTGAAAGTTATAGCGGTGAAAAGTTGATTAGAATTTACTTTAATTTCAAAAACAACTCTGATGAAGCAACAGCTTTTCATATGAATATTAGTCCGATTGTTTATCAGGATGGTGTTGGTCTTGATACAGGTTATGCTGATGTCAGCGTTACTGAGGATGATAATTATTCTCAGGAAATTGAGGTTGGCGAGTCTATTAAGGTAGCTTGTTGCTATGAGCTTATCAGCGAAAGTCCTGTTGAGGTTGATTTAACAGACCTCTCAGGTGGCGGTGTCGGAGTAGTATATAACATAAAATAATCCCCTGAACAATAAAAAAGCACGCTTTCTCGTATTTTTGAGAGGGCGTGCTTTTTGTTAGATTGAGTCAGGTATACTCGAATCAGACTTTACATTATTTTCAGTATAAAAATTTGTTTTACATATTGTAATGTACAGTTATAACGGATATAATGAAAGAAAGATGCTTAAAATTACGGAGGTTTATTATGAAAAAGCTTTTTGCGATAATTCTTACTATATTAATGGTTATGTCACTTGTTGCTTGTGGCGAGGAACAAAGACCAACCTATGGTCCTGTTGGAGAACCGCTTGTCGTTACATTTGAGGAAAACAGTGACAAGAGTGCTCAGGAGATTGCTGATGAACTGCTCAAAGACCCTAACTTAGGCTTTATGGGTGCAACAATGGTTGTTGAAGAAGGACTCTTGAACGGCTTTGGTAATGCTGAAATCAAGGGCTTTAAGGAAGGCGTAATGTTTGGACCGGCAATTGGTACTATTCCTTTCATCGGCTATGTTTTCACTCTTGACGAGGATACAGATGTTGATGATTTCAAGCAGACATTAGAAGAAAACGCTGACCTTAGATGGAATATCTGCACTGAAGCTGACGAGCTCGTTGTTGAGAGTGAGGGCGACAAGGTTATCGTTATTATGACACCAAACAAATTCGAGGCCGAGGGACAGGTCCCTGTATATGGTGGCGAGTTTGTTGATGAGTTCGAAGAATAAGCTTATAGCTTAAGAAACTGTAAATCTGATTTAATTTTCAGCACGGTGGAAATCGTGCTGAATTTTTATAGAGAGGGAGAGAGTGTGTGAAAAGAGTAGTGGCTTTAGTACTGGGCTTTGTTATGCTTATGCTTAGCTGTGCTTTTGTAGCTGTTTCAGACGATAAAGAAACTGAAGATATCGAGTTTTATCTTCACGACGACTATATTGTAAAAAATGAGAGCGAGTACAACGCGAAGATGCTTGACTACGCTTCACAGCTTTTTACTCGAGTATATGAAGAACAGCTAAGCAGTAGCAATGACGTTTACTTTGCACTTATTCCCGATAAGCACAGAATAGTAAATGGTGTGGTTGATTACAAAAGCTTTCTAAAGTATATGGAAAGCTCTCTGCCTTTTGCAGAAACTATAGAAATAGCTCAACTGCTCACGCTCTCCGATTATTACAAAACTGATCCTCACTGGAAACAAGAGTGCATTGTTGACGTGGCGAAAACACTGTGTGAAAGTATGGGGACAAGTGTTGATACTGAGTTTAAGACTATTAGTATAAATGCTCCGTATAACGGTGTGTACGTTGAACAGTCAGGGTTGCATACCAGTAGCGATGTGCTTAACTATCTTGAATGGGACGGCTTAGATGCTGTGCTTTTGGAGGGAGCGAACGCTGTTTATGATGTTGATAAGTTCTACGATGACGACCCTTATGATGTTTTTCTATCAGGTAATCAATCAATTGTCAAAATCAAGAACCAAACAATCGAAAACGAAAAGCGACTTGTGATTTTTAGGGACTCCTTTGGTAGCTCTATCGCTCCGATTATGAGTACAGCTTACAGCGAAATTGTGCTGATTGATTTAAGATATATTATGAGCGAAAGCTTATCTGAGTATGTTGATTTTGAAAATGCTGATGTATTGTTTTTGTACTCAACTTTACTTCTTAATAACTCAATGTCGATGAAGTAATACAATACCGGTTTGAGCCGACAGTTTAACGCTGTCGGCTTTAATTTTATGGTTGAAAATTGTATAATAAAGGACTATAATATCCCTTGATAAAATTAAGGTAGGGGATAAAATGAAGTATAAAAAGGATGCAAAAAAAGCCTTTGTAGCTACGATTCCTGTGCTTGCAGGTTACTTGGCACTTGGTTTTGGCTTTGGTGTGCTTTTAAGCACCGAGGGCTATGGGGCAATTTGGGCATTGTTTATGAGTATCACTATGTTTGGTGGTTCTATGCAGTACGCAGCGGTAGGCTTTCTGGCTGATGGCATCAGCCTTTTGTCGGCGGCAGTGATGACACTTATCATTAATGCCAGACATTTGTTTTACGGCATTTCGCTTGTCGATAAATACCGCGGTTCGGGAATTAAAAAGATATATATGATACACGCGTTAACTGATGAAACTTACTCACTGGTGTGCAATGACAATGCGGTAAAGGATGTAGAAAACAAGCATTTTTACTATTTTCTTGTGTCGCTTTTAGACCATTGCTACTGGATAGCAGGATGCACCTTGGGAGCGGTTTTCGGCACTAACGTTAACTTTAACAGTGAGGGAATAGACTTTGTATTAACAGCACTGTTTCTGACAATTTTTGTCGAGCAGTGGATGAGTAGCAAGGACCATACTTCTGCTGTAATCGGAGTTGTTTGTGCGGTTTTATGCACTGCTGTTTTCCACGAGAATATGCTTATTCCGACAATGATTGCTATTTTAGTATCGCTGACTGTTTTGCGTTTTGTAAGGAGGGATAAGTATGATGGATAGTTCCACCTTACATTCAATAGGCTTGGTGATGGTTATGGCAGTTGTGTCGTATTTACTAAGAGCCTTTCCGTTTATTGTTTTTTCAGGTAAGGAAACACCGAAGTTTGTGCTGTATCTGGGCAAGGTTTTGCCGTGTGCGATTATCGCTATGCTCGTTGTTTACTGCGTTAAGGATATAAGCTTTGATGCTGTGTCACACTTTCTGCCATATATAATTGCAGGAGCCGTTGTTGTGTTACTCCACATCTGGAAACGCAACACCTTGCTGTCGATTGTAGCAGGAACGCTAAGCTATATGGCTTTGGTTCAATTTGTGTTTTAAGCGTCCGAGGTCCGTAGCTCCAAAATAAAAACAAAAGGCACTCTTCAAAACGAAGAGTGCCTTAACTTTTGCAGTATTCTACTTAAATCTTTACGATACCTAGTACGTCTAAAACTGATGAAATGAGAATGAGCACGATGCATACAGGTGCTATATACTTAATCATAACTGTAAAGAGCTTTTTACGTTTAAATGGTTTGCCGTCTAATTCAACCTCGTCAACGAGTGTCTGTGGCTTGATAATAAAGCCAATGAAGATACAAGTGAGAAAGGCAACAATCGGCATAAGGATTGAGTTAGAGAAGATGTCGAACATATCAAGGAAGGTGTTTCCGTTGATGTTGATGTGACTCCATACACCAAAGCCAAGAGATGACGGAATACCGAGTAAAATTGAACCGATAGCAACAACGATACAGGTGAACTTTCTGCCCCAACCGAATTTATCTCTGAAGATTGAAACAACTGTTTCCATAAGAGAAATAGATGATGTAAGTGCCGCAAAAAGTACTAAAATAAAGAACAGAGCACCGATTACTGAACCCATAACACCAGGAATTGAGTTGAACACCTTAGGAAGTGTGATGAACATAAGACCTGGGCCTTTACCTAAAGCAGATTCATCACCGCCTGAGAATGAGAATACAGCAGGGATAACCATTAAGCCGGCAAGGAAAGCAATACCTGTATCAAATATCTCAATCTGAGAAACAGATGAACTGATAGATACGTCTTTCTTCATATATGAGCCGTAGGTGATCATAATACCCATAGCAAGACTCATAGAGTAGAAAAGCTGTCCCATAGCAGCGAGCACAGTTGTGGCCGAGAATTTTGAGAAGTCAGGGAGGAAATAGTATTTTACGCCTTCCATAGCACCAGGCATCGTCATTGAGTAGATAGCGATGCCGATTGTGAGAACAACAAGGATAGGCATCATAAACTTAGAAACCTTCTCAATACCCTTTTCGACACCGAAAAGTACAACAATGGCGGTTAAGCCTATGAACAGTAAAAACCAGCCTAATGGCTCAAATGGCTGAGCTATGAAACCCTCAAAGTATCCGTCTTGAGCGGCGGCAGAAGCTCCACCTGAAACGAAAACAGTCAGATACTTTGCAACCCAACCGCCGATAACCGAGTAGTAAGGAAGTATGATAATAGGCACGATTGATGCCAATATGCCGACGAAACCGAATCTCTTGTCAAGGTCTGCGAAAGCGTGTATAGCACTTTTGCCTGTTTTTCTACCGATTGCGATTTCCGCTGTCATAAGTGCAAAACCAAATGTAACCGCAAGAATGAGATAAACGAGCAGGAAAATTCCTCCGCCGTACTTAGCGGCAAGGTAAGGGAAACGCCAAATGTTACCCAAGCCTACTGCTGAGCCTGCCGCAGCAAGCACGAAGCCGATTTTTCCGGAAAAACTGCTTCTTTTTTTAGTCATATTGTACCCCTTTCACGCACTAATGTTAATTAAACTGTGCGAAATTATTATAAACAAGGACAGTATACCATATTCAAAGGGCAAATTTCAATATTTTTTATCAGTTTAATAAGGTGAAATTTTAATACGTTACTATGATAATTGGTATTTATATACAAGATGTAACTATATATTACAAAATTATAACTTGTTTTCTCTATATCTTGTGTTATAATTTCTGTAGAGAAATATATTAACTAAATGTGGGGTGTACAAATGAAGTGTCCTTATTGTGGCTACGAAGAAAGCAAGGTTATCGACTCCCGACCTGCTGACGAGGGCGAACGTATCAGACGTAGAAGAGAGTGCTTAAGTTGTTCAAAGCGTTTTACTACACACGAGGTTATCGAAACTGTTCCGATTATTGTTGTTAAGCGTGATAAATCACGCGAGGTGTTTGATAGAAATAAACTTAGAGCAGGCTTTTTGCACGCTTGCGAGAAACGTCCCGTGTCTATTGACCAGATTGAAAAAATGGTTGATACCATCGAGTCATCTCTTCAGGCTAGCCTTGACAGAGAAGTTACATCGGGCAAAATCGGCGAGCTTGCTATGGATCAGCTCAAAAATGTTGACGAGGTTGCGTATGTTCGTTTTGCATCAGTTTACAGACAGTTTAAGGACATCAACACCTTTATGGAAGAGCTCAACAAGTTATTAAACGAGAAATAATATCCTCCTTCTTAAAGTATTTCATAGATGTTTTGCTAAAAGGCACTCGGGTCGCTCGGGTGCCTTAAGCTTTGTGCGTTTGAGAAATAACGGAGGACAACGAGGCGTGATATTTGTGTGTTTGAGGTCCGTTTAGAGGATGAAGCCTACATCGTGCCGCAATTTAGTGCATATAAAAAGCCGACAGGATTTTTTCTGTCGGCTTTGAGCTTTTATGAACTTGTTATCAGAAATCCGAACAGCCACAGCCGTGGTCGTGGTCACATTCCTGAATTTTGCCTACGATAGGCTCCGGGTCAATACCCTGACGTGTGTAATAGTCAGCTAAAGCAGCTTTTATAGCTTGCTCAGCTAACACTGAACAGTGAACCTTTACAGGTGGCAAACCGTCAAGTGCTTCCATAACTGCTTTGTTTGTAAGCTTAAGTGCTTCATCAATTGTTTTGCCTTTGATGAGCTCTGTTGCCATTGAGCTTGTAGCAATAGCCGCACCGCAACCAAAAGTCTTGAACTTGCAATCAACGATTACGTTGCCCTCAACCTTGATGTACATTTTCATAATATCTCCGCATTTGGAGTTGCCAACCTCGCCTACACCTGAAGCATCCTTAATTTCACCGACGTTTCTAGGATTAGCAAAGTGGTCCATAACCTTTTCTGTATATGCCATTGTTAGTTGTTCCTTTCCTCTTCTTTGATTTTTTCCCAAAGCGGTGACATCATTCTAAGATAGTCAACGATTTTTGGTACCTGCTCTAAAATATAGTCAACATCTTCCTCAGTATTATCGTCAGAGAAAGAAAGTCTCATACTGCCGTGAGCAATTTCGTGAGGCAGACCGATTGAAAGCAGTACGTGGCTCGGGTCTAAGTCGCCCGATGTACACGCTGAGCCTGAAGAAGCACAGATGCCTGCCATATCGAGTCTGAGTAACAGGCTTTCGCCCTCAATACCCTCAAAGCACATATTGATGTTGCCAGGGAGTCTGTGTACTCTGTCGCCGTTTACTCGTGAACGCTCGATAGTAAGTAAGCCGTCCATAAGTCTGTCACGCATTTTAGTAAGTCGAGCGTTACGCTCTTCCATTGTAGAGAGAGCAAGCTCTAACGCTTTCGCTAAACCTACGATACCTGCGACGTTTTCTGTACCAGCTCTGCGAGTGCGTTCCTGAGCACCACCGTCTATAAGAATTTCAGGACGTACTCCGCGTCTGCAATAAAGAGCACCGCAACCCTTAGGTCCGTGGAACTTATGACCTGTAAGGCTTAACATATCGATATTTTGCTCTTCAACGTTTATCTCTACATTACCAACTGCTTGAACAGCGTCAGTGTGGAAAATAACCTTGTTTTCTCTGCAAATTTCGCCGATTTCTTTAATCGGCTGAATTGTACCAATCTCGTTGTTGGCATACATAATTGTTACCAGAGCAGTAGTGTCTTTGATAGCATTCTTTACATCTTCTGCTTTTACAATACCGTTTTCGTATACATCGAGATATGTTACCTCAAAGCCTTCTCTTTCAAGAGCATTGCAGGTGTGGAGCACAGCGTGGTGCTCAAATTTTGATGTTATGATGTGGTTTTTGCCTTTTTTCTTTAAAGCTTTGCACATACCCTTGATAGCCCAGTTGTCGGCTTCGCTACCACCTGATGTGAAATAAATCTCATTAGGGGAGTTTGCTCCGATAAGGGTAGCAATTTTTGCTCGTGCTTCTTCAACTGCTTCTTTAGCTTCAGCACCGATACCATAAAGCGACGATGGGTTGCCGTAAACAGTTGTAAGATACGGCATCATTTCGTCTAGTACAATAGGGGAGAGAGCTGTTGTAGCAGCATTGTCTGCATAAATTCATCTCATTATGTTATCACCTTTATATTTGTGAAAATTTTTGTGCCTGAGCTACTGCGAGCTGGTCGCAACGCTCGTTTTCGGGATGACCTGCGTGGCCTTTTACACAAACAACATTTACGCTGTGGCTGTCATAAAGCTTAAGCAGTTCGTCCCAGAGCTCGGGATTTAACGCAGGATCTTTTTTATTACGCATCCATCCGTTTGCCTTCCACTTTTTAGCCCAGCCGAGTTTTAAGGCGTTGCACACATATTGCGAGTCCGAATACAAGGTGACCTCGCACGGCTCCTTAAGCAACTTAAGTGCGTTTATAACAGCGAGCAGCTCCATACGATTGTTAGTAGTGAGCTTTTCGCCACCTGATATTTCCTTTTCGGTTTGTTTGTACCTTAAGATGGCACCCCAGCCGCCGGGTCCGGGATTACCCGAGCAAGCACCATCTGTGAAAATTTCAACTTGTTTCAAGCCATACTCTCCTAGCATAAATGTAACTTATATTATAGCACACAACTTAAGGATTGCAACACTTTTTCAGTGATTATTCTTTGCTTTTGGGTCAATAATATTAGCTGTAAACAGATGTAGTAACAATATTAATATAAAATCATAGGGCACTTTCTGAATATCGTCAAAAGTATTGTTTTATTTTACTTGACCTTAATGTTTATTTGCGGTATTATATGATTACATATATTTAATATCGGGAAGTATTGCGATTTAAGGATTTAAGTTTGCACGGACGGCATAGGTGCAAACAGAACATATACATAACATTTTTTACAGGAGGTAATATTTTGAGCGGAGAAAATAAGAAGAATATTAAGAATACTAACGCTAAAGCAAAGATGAAAAAGTCATCATCAAAACCAACAACAAAAAAGAACAATGCTCAGTTTAAAAGCAAAAATACTAAATCAGCAGAAAACTCTAAGTCTAAAAAGCAGTACAGAAGAAAACAAGAACCAAAGGTTAATAAGCCACCGATTAAGATAGCTTTTTTGGGTGGTCTTAACGAGATTGGTAAGAACCTTACAGTTTTTGAGTGCAACGACGATATCGTAATACTTGACTGCGGTATGGCGTTTCCTGACGGCGATATGCTGGGAGTAGACCTTGTTATCCCTGATTTTACTTATCTTGAGCAGAATAAAGACAGGGTGAAGGGTATTGTTATAACTCACGGACACGAGGACCACATCGGCGGTCTGCCTTACCTTCTCTCTAAGGTTAATGTGCCGATATATGGTACAAGACTCACAGTTGGTCTTATTGAGAATAAGCTCAAAGAGCATAGCTTAGATAAGGTCAGCCTGCACGCAGTTGATGCAGGTGGCAGAGTGAAGCTTGGTTGCTTTGATATTGAGCTTATCCACGTTAACCACTCTATCCCTGATGCAGTTGGTGTGGCTATTCACTCACCTGCAGGAACTGTTGTTCACACAGGCGACTTTAAAATCGACTGCACACCGATGTCAGGCGGTATGATTGACTTGTCACGTTTTGCACGACTCGGCGACGAGGGTGTTTTAGCCCTTATGGCTGACAGCACAAACGCATCACGCCCCGGTTTTACTGCTACAGAGCAGACTGTTGCCGACAGCTTTGACACACTTTTTAGAAGAGCAATACACAGCCGTATTATTATCGCAACATTTGCTTCTAACATCAGCCGAGTTCAGCAGATTATAAACTGTGCCGTTAAATTTGACCGTAAGGTTGCTTTCTCGGGCAGAAGTATGGTCAACTATATGAACGTTGCAAAAGAGCTTGGTTATTTAGAGGTTCCCGATAGCCTTATTATTGATATCGACCAGCTAAAGGATTATCCAATGGAAAAGGTTGTACTTGTTACAACAGGTTCACAGGGTGAGCCGATGAGTGCTTTGTCACGTATGGCTTATTCTGACCACCGCAAGGTAAGCGTTGGTGCAGGTGATTTTATCATCATTTCAGCTAATCCGATTCCTGGCAACGAGCGTACCGTCGGCAATGTTGTTGACGAGCTTTTAAAGCGAGGATGCGAGGTTGTCCACGAGTCTATGTACGAGGTTCACGTTTCGGGTCACGCTTGTCAGGAGGAGCTTAAGCTCTTACACAGCCTTGTAAAACCTAAGTATTTTATCCCTGTTCACGGTGAGCAAAAGCATTTAAGAAAGCATATGGATTTATCTCTTTCATTAGGTATGAAGCGAGAAAACATTTTCATCGGTGATATTGGTAAGGTTTTAGAGCTTTCTGAAAACGGAATGAAAGAGGGTGCTCCTGTTCAGGCAGGAAAGGTGTTCGTTGACGGCTTGGGCGTAGGTGATGTAGGTAGCATTGTATTAAGAGACAGAAAGCACCTCGGTCAGGACGGACTTATCATCATCGTTGCTTCTTTAGATGTTTACGACGGTCATGTTATCAGCGGTCCTGATATCGTATCGCGTGGTTTTGTATACGTCAGGGAAAGCGAGGGCTTGCTTGACGAAGTTAAGGAAAGAGCACTTGAGATACTCGAGGATTGTGCTCGCAGAAACATCCACGAGTGGGGTGTTATTAAGAATAAAATCAAGGATGATGTTGCAAAGCTTATCCTTCAGCGTACACGCAGAAGTCCTATGATTTTACCTATTTTGATGGAAGTATAAATCTCTGAGGGGTAAAGGAGAATTTACTTTAGATAAGGGGTATAAAGTTGAAAAAACGTATCTGGACAGTAATGCCCGTATACCTGATTTTTGTAGTAGCGATGCTTGCTATGGCGTTTGCATCGCTACGATACAATAAAATATTGTTTTTCATCGAAGCGGGAGTTTCGCTACTATTGTTTGCCGTAGTTCTTGTTTTGATGATGAACTTTAAGAATTACCTGCGACAGTCGGTCAAAGATTCTGTTATGTCGGTTGCCGATATATCGGATGATTATATTGAGTCGCTGAAGCTCCCTACTGCTGTTGTTGGCGAATACGGCGAAATACTTATGTATAACAGACATTTTAAACAGTTGTTCTGTAAGTCTCACGATGCTGTTGGAGAAAGTATCTTAAGCTATTTCAAAAACGATACTATCGACTCTCTGTGCAATAGTGTCGGAGGAGTGGATACTGATTACGATGGTAAAAAGCTCACTGTTTATGCTAATAAAGTTGACAAGGGTTACACATTAACCATTGTTGACAATACATATTTTAAGACTCTGGAAAAAGAATACAACGATACCAGTAAGTCAGTGGCTTTGGTTGTTTTTGATAATATCTATGACTTTATGTCCGACAGTGAGGAAGAAGCAACACAGGCAATGATTATTGTCGAAAACCTTCTTTCGCGTTGGTCTTTAAAGCATAACAGCCTTTATCGAAAGCTGAGTGATAGCCGCTATCTTATCATCTTTGATGAAAAGGTGCTTAGAACTCAGATTGAGAAGAAGTTCAGAATTTTAGATAAGGTGCGACAGATTGGAGTAGGCTCTACCAATGCCACTATCTCTATCGGTATCGGCAGAGGCTGTGATACTCTCACAGAAAGCCACGCTTGTGCTAAAAAAGCCCTTGATATGGCTTTAGGCAGGGGTGGTGATCAGGTTGCTATTCTCCACAACGGCGAGTATGAATTCTTTGGCGGTGTGTCAAAGGGTGTTGAAAAAACCAGCAAGGTAAGAGTGCGTGTTATTGCCGAGTCGGTTAAGAATGCGATAGCTCAGTGTGACAAGGTGCTCATAATGGGACACAAGTTTTCTGACCTTGACTGCATTGGTGCAGCTACGGGTATCTATAGCACCGTTACTAAGGCTTTTTCGAAGCGTGCGTACATTGTGTGTGATATAGATAAGTCTATGGCAAAACCGCTGATTGAAACATTGTCAGAGCGTAACCGTGATATGTTTATTACAGTAGACAGAGCACAGTCGATGGTTAACGATAAAACCCTGCTGTTTGTTGTTGACACACATTCACCTGACTTTGTCGAAAGTCCTAAGGTTTATAAAGCTTGTTCTAAGGTTATCGTTATTGACCACCATAGAAAGATGGTGAACTTTATTGATAATGCCAACGTTTTCTTCCATGAGCCGACAGCTTCGTCAGCATCGGAAATGGTAACCGAGCTTATCTCTTACCTCGGTGACGATGGACTTTCAAAAATCGAGGCGGAAGCGTTACTTTCAGGCATTATGCTTGATACCAAAAATTTTGTTATTAATACAGGCGTGCGTACATTCGAGGCAGCAGCTTATCTCAGAAAGAAAGCGGCTGACACTGTTACTGTTCGCAGTATGTTTAGTAGTTCAATTGACACATATAAAGATAAACATAAGATTGTTGCAAAAGCTCAGGTTGTGAACCACTGTGCTATATCAACGGTTGACGGCATAGTTAAGAATGCCAGACTGTTAAGTGCTCAGGCGGCTGATGAAATGCTGACAATTGAGGATGTTTATGCGTCCTTTGTAATATCCCAGATAGATGCAAAGACTGTTAATATTTCAGCAAGAAGTTACGGCAAAATCAACGTCCAGCTCATTATGGAAAAGCTTGGCGGTGGCGGTCATCAGAATATGGCTGCCTCCCAGCTTACTGACACAACTGTCGAAAAAGCGAAAGAGCAGTTGATTTCTGTCATTAAGTCAATATAAAGTACGTTGGAGGTATATTTATGAAAGTTGTACTTTTACAGGATGTAAAAGGTTTAGGTAAAAAAGGCGAGCTTGTAAACGCAAGTGACGGCTACGCTCGCAATTTCCTTTTTCCTAAGAATTTAGCAAAGGAAGCTAACGCTCAGGCTATGAATGAGCTTAAAAACGCTGAGGCTTCAAAGCAGTATAAAATCGACACGGCAGTTGCTGCTGCGAATAAAGCTAAGTCGGAGCTTGAGGGCTCTACATTTGTTATGAGTGCAAAAGCAGGTCAAAACGGCAAGCTTTTCGGCAGTATCACAGCTAAGGAAATCAGTGCCGAGATTAAAAAGCAGAAGGGTATCGACGTAGATAAAAGAAAGATTACTCTTTCTTCCGATATCAAAACCTGCGGTGTTTATGATGTTGAGATTAAACTCTACACAGCTATTACAGCAAAG
The DNA here is from genome assembly GCA_017473955.1 of Ruminococcus sp. Classification (GTDB taxonomy): domain Bacteria; phylum Bacillota; class Clostridia; order Oscillospirales; family Acutalibacteraceae; genus Ruminococcoides. Next base: position 77,794 of record JAFUIK010000004.1, read on the forward strand.
GTGCAGGTAGAGGTTAAAGCTATCTAAGCGACCGAGTGTTCGAGCCTTTCAACTGGTAGGGGACAGGTTCTTTGTCCCGACATAACAGATAATAAATTATAGAGAGGCTATGCCTTCAAAATCACAATCACATTACACTATAGATAAGAAGGTGTTATTTTGGCAGACAAGAAAATCACAGCAGGCTACGATGGTCTGAAGCTTCCGTACAGTCCGGAGGCTGAACAGGCGGTCATCGGTGCTATTTTGATGGAGCCTGACGCAATCGCACGTGTTGCAGAAATATTGCCAAAATCTGATTACTTCTACGTTTCGACACACAGAATCATCTACTCTGTTATGCTCTCTATGTTTACACAGGGCAGAGTGATTGACGCAGTTACTGTGCTTGAAACCTTAAAAACCGAGAAAGCCTTTGACGAAGCCAGCGGCAAGACTTATCTTATGCAGCTTGCCGAGAGCTGTCCGTCAATTTCCAATATCGAGATTTATGCCCAGTATGTAAGGGATAAGTATGATGTTCGTATGCTCATTTCTGCATCGCGTGATATTATTGAAGAAGCGTCCGATGGTGAGCTTGAACCGTCCATTCTTATTGACTCTGCCGAGC
>JAFUIK010000005.1 GCA_017473955.1 Ruminococcus sp.
TATGAATTGTAAATTGTTGACTCAGAGAGCCAGTAAGGAATATTCTCGATATATGGCATAATTATATTAAGCAAGAATGCCATAAAGCTTACAAAGCACAGCGAACTTAATAGTGAAAAGACAGCACCTAAGGTCTTATTTATTCCACGAAGAAGCGGAAGATTAAACACAAAATTCAACACAGATTTAAGGATTAACCTGAACACAAAGTAAATGATTATAAACACAAGAGCTGTCAAAACAAAAGTGAGTACAGATAGCACAACAGGCTTTATGGCTGTTTCAAATCCAACAGCAATTGAGTTCGACAAATCACTAATAGATGATTGTAAGGCTTCGTTGTAATCAAATCCTGTTAACTTCATAGCAAAATCAACAAAGGGTGGCAGGTCGGTTACTATAAGCTCTCCTGTACCACTTGTTACCATACAGGACGATACGCTATTAATAATAGCTTCACTTAAATACGAGTTGTAAATAAATTCAGATAAGAAGTCGCCCAAGAAAACTGCTATTACAAAAGACAGAATGAACCCAAATAACGATACTAAGGTGTTAGCGGCTCCTCTGTTATAACCGATAACAATAGAAATAATTATTATAGCGATAACTATAATATCGTAAAACATTATAGGTCTATCCTCCTGATTTCGCTAACACCAAGAATATAAGCGTCAGTTGTAGAATATAGCACAACAGCACCAGATGCAAGTCCAGCGTTGGTCTTAGATAACTCGGCACCATCTTTGGTATATAAGTAAACTGTACCATCGCTAAGAACTGCAACTCGGTTTTTATAGGTAGATAGAGATGTTATCATAAGCTCAGTTGAGATTGTATCTCTAAGCTTACCAGCAGTTGTAAATACTAAAATATCACATTTTCTGCCATCGCCACTACGAGAAAGTGACAACGCATATGTATTAGTGTCTGTATTAACATCAAAGGCTGTTAAGGTTTTGCCATCATATAGTGTTTCTTTGAACGTCTTTGTCAGCATATTCAATGTATAAGTAGCACTTTCACCGATAATGCATATGTTGTTGTTTGATAAATGATCGGCATAGTATAAAATATTATTTTCAAACTCTTTGAAAACAACAGGCTCTTCCTTCGTAAAACTCAGGACATAAACAGCACTGATTTGGTTTCCGTCATGTGCTGAAACACCTGTAAGAACAGCACTTTCACCTTTATTATCCAAAGACACCGAGGTTATATAATAATCAGCAAAGGAATAAGCGTAAATCTGTTTATTGGTATCAGAATACACGTATAGCTTTGAAAGGTAACCATCTTTCTCGGTGACGAGAGCATAGGTTCCGTTTTTTGCGATATCGGCTACCACGATATTATCCTGTGCCTCGCTTGTAAAAATTGTAGAATCAAGGTTGTAAATCGAAAAACCTGTGCCGCCCAAGTTATAAACAAGCGATAAATCACTGTCGGCAGCCTGTGCTAACACCGGACTTGAGTATGCCTGCGGATTTGAGTAAACAGTTCTTCCGTAATTATTAAGCACGGCAAACTTTGTATCGGAAGCATAGACAAGATTTCTATCAATACGGCTGAAATTGCCATTATTTATAACATCGCCGTCAGTTGAAACAGGGAAAGCTTCCTCGCTGTTTTTATTAAGCACACCATACTCAACCCAGTTCTTAATACTTGAAAAAGATAAGCGGTCACGATTAGAAAAAATCAAAACTGACAGCAAAAGCACAAGGATTATCACAGCACACAATACTATAGTCTTTTTGTTATACTGCAACTTGTTCATAAAGTCGCCAAAACTAGAAGAATTACTTTTTTTCTTATCGGCCTTGAACTCAATAACTTTATTGTTTTCTACTTTTTCACTAGACTCAAAGGTATCAGGCTCGTGAATTTTACTGTCCTTCAATGCTTTTTTTCGACTTTTCTCAAGCTTTTTCGAAACCTGTTGCTTCATACGCTGTTCACGTTTAAAGTCAGATTTTTCGGTTGATTTCTTTTGAGATAAGCTGTTAGGAAATACTTCTTCTACACCGCTTTCATCAAAATTGGACTCACTTAGTTCAACAGGAGCTTGTATATTATTCTTGGTTTTTTTAGCTTTTTTAGTAGGCTCTTCTACATAAAAGCGTCTTCCTTTTTGTTTCATAAGTTAACACCTATCAATAAAAAACTTCGTCAAGATAAAGACCGCAAGCAGGAGCTGTAGGACCCGCTTCTTTTCGATTTTCGGCTTTTATAATATCAGGAATGGAATCAGGTTTTAGCTTACCTTGCTGGATTTTCAACAAAGTGCCTACCATAATTCTCACCATATTATACAAAAAGCCGTCAGCTTCCACTGTCATATACACAAACTCGCCTTCCCTATAAACAGAAAAGCTCTTGACTGTTCGTGTAAAGTCACCCTTTTCCCTCTTATCAAGAGTGCAAAATGATGTAAAGTCGTGCGTGCCGACATACGCTTGTGCGGCTTTATTTAACATATCGACATCCAACTCATAGCGATAATGCAAAGCATAGCCCTCACAAAAGGGGTCACGCACCTCACGATTTAAAATCTTATACACATAACGCTTACCCTTACAGCTGTAACGAGCGTGAAACTCGTCGCCGACTTCACAGACATCAGTTACAACGATTGAAAGCGGTAAATAACGATTAAGTGCAGATTTCAGTCTTTCGCACGCAATTTTGTGGTCGGTCTTCATAGATATAACGTACATCTTCGCGTGAACTCCAGTATCGGTACGGCTACAACCCTTGATATCAGGAGCATACCCTATAACGCTTTTCACGGCATTTTGAAAATGCTCCTGAACAGTAATCGCGTTTTGCTGAATCTGCCAGCCATGGAGGTCTTTACCATCGTATGAAATTGTAATTTTTAAATTTCTCATCTCACTGTCTGAGGAAGAAAAACATTGCATAATACTACTCCGATGATAAGGATTACAACAACTGCACAACTAAGATAATCTCTTTTGCACAGCTTCAAAATTTTCATTCGTGTTCTGCCCTGACCGCCTTGATAACAACGGCATTCCATCGCAACAGCTAATTCATAGGCACGTCGAAACGCTGATACAAACAACGGAATTAAAACAGGTATCAAAGCTTTTATACGCTGTGCTAAATTCCCGGACTCCATATCAGCTCCTCTGGCTTTTTGGGCTAACATAATCTTATCGGTTTCTTCAAGCAACAGCGGTACAAATCTTAATGCAATAGTCATCATCATCGCGATTTCGTGTACCTTTACGTGAAATACAGTAAGTGGTTTTAAAAGACGTTCAATTGCGTCTGTTAAATCATTAGGCGAGGTTGTAAAGGTAAGCACTGAACTGATTAATATCAGACTGATAATGCGTGCGGACACAAAAACAGCGTTATTAACACCAGCTAATGTAATTTTAAGCACGCCCCACTGCCAAATAGGCTCGCCTGTGCCATAGAACAAATTGAGTGCTGATGTGATAAGAACAATCACGATAATCATTTTAAGGCTTTTAAAATACATTCTAAGCGGAACACGCGATAAGAGCACTATAGAAAATACCGATGCCGCTACAACTGCTAATGACACATAGTTAGATGTACAGAACACCAGTACAATAAAAGCAATAAGAAGAAGGATTTTAGCTCGAGGATCAAGCTTGTGTAATAAACTTTTCCCCGGATAATACTGACCAAATGCGATTTCTCTCATTACAGCTTGCCCTCCTTTTTAAGGAGCTCGGTAATCTCAAGCACCGCTCTGTCTACTGTTAAGATGCCCTCAGGTAAGGCTACCCCTTTTTCTCTTAGTGCATCAATAACCTTGGTAATCTGAGGAACTCTGAGTCCCATTGAGGAAAGCTCTTTTGACCTAGCGAATACATCCTGTGTATCACCAAACATAGAAAGCTCACCTTTATTCATAACCATAACCTTATTCGTAACTCTGGCTACGTCCTCCATAGAATGAGATACAAGAATTATGGTATTGTTCCTTGCTTTTTGGTACTGCGAAATTTGAGAAAGCAGTACATTTCTGCCGACAGGGTCAAGTCCCGCGGTCGGTTCGTCTAAAATAAGAACTTCGGGTTCCATAGCTATAACACCAGCGATAGCGGCACGGCGTTTTTCACCACCCGATAAATCGAACGGAGATTTTTTTAAAAGCTCAGGCTTTAAGTCTACAAACTTGGCAGCTTTGATTACTCTATCTTTAATTTCACTTTCGCTAAGCCCCATATTTGATGGACCAAAAGCAATATCTTTATATACCGTTTCTTCGAACAACTGATACTCTGGGTACTGGAACACAAGACCAACTTTAAATCGGAATTTACGGATTTCCTTAGGTTTTTCCCATAAATCCACGTTATCAACATACACCTTGCCTGATGTCGGCTTTATAAGTCCGTTTAACATCTGGACAAGTGTAGACTTACCCGAACCTGTATGCCCGATAAGTCCGACAAAATCTCCGCAATTAATTTCAAAGGAAACGTTTTTAACCGCGTGCTGTTCAAACGGTGTTTTCACACCATACACACAGCTCAAATTTTCTACCTTGATGGCACTCATTTAAGCACCTCCCAAAGCATTTGTATACACTCATTTGAGTGA
>JAFUIK010000006.1 GCA_017473955.1 Ruminococcus sp.
TGTTTTGAAAACAGAGCTGAATCAATGTTGTTATCGTCTATTGCAGTAAAACTACCGCCGTTTTCAAGAGTATTTTTTGAACCCTTTGCTAGAGTTAAAAACACCTTATCAGCTTCAAGAATATATAAAGCGGCTGATGTTTCGCTTTTTATATTAACACCATCAAGTACAAGCTGTAGTTTTGCAGTTTCCGGTGCATCTACAATCAGCATACCGTCATTGAGCTCTCCTGTTACAACATAAGTGGCTTCTTCGGTAATAGTTACGGTCGAGCCTGAAATTTTAACGCTGTCAGAGCTTGAGCTTGCCGATGTTCCGTTTAGCTTAATTGAAACCGCTTTGTTCTCATCGTATTCGGTTCTGAAATCTCGCTCGGTAAACATATCTGAATTTGGATTTTCAAATTCAACATCCGTAGGAGTTACAGAATCAGCTGTTGCTGTATCAATTTGAGTTTCAGTTTTTGATTCGCTTTCGGTTTCTTTTGCACATCCTGAAAGTAGCGAGAGCATAAGTATTAAAACCAGTAACAAGGATATTATTTTTTGCATAAAGACCTCCTGTTACAACTGCTCAGAAGTAGTTACTTGATTTGAAACAGTAATCTCAAGATTTCCGTTTCTGCAACGGATTTTGTCAATCATTTCTTTCTCTCGGGTAATATCACGAAGTATTACATTGTATGTAAGCTTGAACATACTTCCCATATTGGTGCTTTTAACACAGGTAAGGTCGTGGGTAACCGTAAACTCTGAGAAAATATCATCAAAAATGCCTGTGTAATCTAAATCTTCAGGTATAGTAATTGTAAAAGTTTTAAACTTCTTTGAATTCTTTTTTGTACCGAAATCAAGACGATTGTAAAGAACAAACATCAGGCACATCAAGACAGTAAACAAAATCGCAAAGCCGAGGTATCCCATACCTGCGATTAGTCCTGCTCCCATTGCTAAAAACAAGGTGCATATTTCCTTTGCAGTACCTGGAACTGAACGAAAACGAACAAGACTGAACGCACCTGCTACTGCAACACCTGCTCCAACATTTCCGTTTACCATCATAATGACTACGCAAACTACAGCAGGCAGTAATGCTAGTGTTACAACAAAACTTTTAGTATAGCGAGTACGATACATATAAGCAAATGTCATTAAGATACCTATTACCAATGATACAAAAATACAAAGCAAAAAGTCGGTTACGCTGATAACCGTTGTTAAATCTGTATCGAATAAACCTTTAAATAAATTCTCAATCATTAAAATTTACCTCCAGCCTGTTATATGAGTTTAGTGTATGAGTTTGAGGAAAAATCAGCGTTCTGTATGCTGTCCCGTATTTTGAAAATGATGTTTTATATATTTTTTCTCTTGACAAAACTTCGGTCATCCAAAGAGGAATACCACCGCTACATTTAATTTCCATCAAAACTTTGCCTTTTTCAAGAATGGAAGTTCCATAGACATCAGATTCAAGTGACAAATCATTCTGTCTGCAAAGAACGGTATCATCAAAGGTCACACGAAAATCGCTGCCGTCATTCGAATAATATGCTTCTCGTTCATATGACAGAAAAAGAGTAGGATGTAATGTGCCATAGTAGTCGAGAAAATAATCAATCTCTTCTGAAATCTGCGTATGTTTATCGGTGTGTTTATCTCCTGACAGCCACCTGGTCGCTTCTTTATATGGAAGTGATATTCTCCGTTTATAGACTATATGCTTGTGTTTCTTTTTAAGTTCGACAAACACTGTGCTATCATCAGTTGCCTGACTATAACTGCGTACTCGCAGTTTCTCTTTATATTTAGGCTTTTCTATAGAACGACGAATCAAAAGATATGTATCCGTATCATAATAAAGGTTTCTTATGGTGGTTCTGCCGTATTTATCAAGCTTCATATACGGTGCCATAGCTTTAAGCACTTTTTCTTTTTGTTCTAGTGTAAGCATATATTTCAACTCATATCTTTTGAAGACCGTTTGAAAAGCCATAAAAAACCTCCTGTACACATTATGTCATCATTGTACAGGAGGAAGATTGAAGTTTTATTGAATTTTTCTAACTTATTTTACAGGAATTTGTACTTTGAATTCAACAAGTCCGTCAAAGCATTGTAGTTCAATGTGACCTTTGTGAGAGGTCACGATTGCTTTTGCAATAGCAAGTCCAAGACCATAGTGTTTGTCCTCACTATTACGAGCAGTATCCACACGATAAAAGCGTTCAAATATCTGTTCACGCTGTTCCAAGGGGATTTCATCGCCTTTGTTAATAACAGAAAGCTTTGCGTATCCGTGTTCTTTAGTTAAGTTAAGATACACTTCGCCTTTATCTTTACTATGACGGATAGCATTATCAAGTAAAATAGAAACAAGCTGTTTCAGCTGAGTGCTATTACCTTCAACACAAATATTATTTGCTATGGTACTGTTGAGAATAAGTCCTTTTTCAAAAGCTACACTTTCAAATGGGAGTGACTCACCTGCAACCAACCTACTAAAGTCAAGATGTTCCATCTGTGGCTTCACGTTTTCGGTTCGTGCAAGGTCAAGGAGCTGACTGACAAGCATTCCCATTCTTTCGTTTTCGTATTGAATATTTTGAAGCCATTGATTATCCCCTATTTCACGAGATAAAAGCTCTGCATTTGCACTAACAACTGACACAGGCGTTTTAAGTTCGTGTCCTGCATCAGAAATAAACTGCTTTTGTTTTTGGTAACTTTCTTCAAGCGGATTTACTATCTTTCTTGCAAGGAACACCGACAAAAAGAAAAACAAAACTAAAGCAACACCGCCGAAAATAAGAGTATAGCGAAACAATGTAATTGCGTTTTCGTTAATAACGGTGTTGTCCATAAAAGAAACAAGCATGTAGCCGTCTTTATCGGCTTTATAGAAAGCAAGGTTATCCTCTGTTCCTGAACATTTTCCGCTGTCTATAATTTTTAGAGCTAACGTAGTAAGTTCATCATCGGTATGCACCGCATTTGAATCTTTTTTAATTTCCAGAATCTCACCATTATAAGAAACCGCTACTGTATAAAAAGTTGATAACTGAAACATTGGAGACTGAGGGTCAAAATCGCGCTTAAATCCGTGTTTTCCATCTGGAAACGGTCTGTCTGGTGGCATCGTTTTCTCAAACTCACGAGGCAGTGTATACATATCTGCGTGAGCCTGTAGCATCTCCCCATTCTGCTTTTTCATTTCAAAATAGCTTGATGCATAAATAACACCGAGTGTTCCTACCCATAAAATCACAAGAACAGACATAATGGCGGCGACGATTTTTCTTCTTGATTTCTTAAACATCATCGCACCTCAATTCATAACCCACTCCACGCACAGACTTGAGCTCGGTTTTAGCTTCAACAAAGGCGAGTTTCTTGCGAGTAAAGGACATATAAACTTCCACATTGTTATATTCAGCATCGCTTTCAAATCCCCTGATTTTAACTGCAAGCTGTTCACGGGTAAGGATTTGTCCACTATTTGCAATAAAATATTCAAGAATACGATATTCCTTTTCGCTTAACCTGACACTCTGACCATTTGCTATGCAAGACAGTACAAGTGTGTTTGTATCAAGTGCAATATCGCCATAAGATAACACGTTGTTTGTTGTGCCCAATGTTCTTCTTGAAAGAGCACGAAGACGTGCCAACAGCTCTTTTGTCATAAAAGGTTTTGTCAAGTAATCATCCGCACCGCTGTCAAGACCTGCTACCTTATCGTCAAGCTCTGCTTTTGCTGTAAGCATCAATATTGGTGTAGTAATACCACAACTTCGAGCACGTTTTGCAATCTCATAACCATTCATTTCAGGAAGCATAACATCAAGAATCACAATGTCATATATGTTACTCTCAATAGCAGTTAAGCCATCAAAACCATTTGCATAATGGTCAACTTCATATTTTTCAAGGCGGAGTATTTCACACAGTGCCTGTGCCATTCTTTTTTCATCTTCAACGAGTAATATTCGCATACCGACACCTCCACATATGACCATTATACCATAAAAGATTGAAAAATCATTGAACTTTTCTCTAGTAAAAGAAAAATAGACAATGACTGCAAATCTTCTGTAAAAACAAAAGCAAGAAACTATATGATGTTTCATACAATGGATCCGACTATGGCTATTGAGAACCTAAAAGAAATATATAAACAAAAAAGTTGAGATTATATATCTATCATAAACCTCTTGCTATTATTTTGTTTTATGTTAAAATGCAGACATAGTAAGACGACTGATTAAGCGTGACTTTTTTGGACTCTTAGAACTGCCTCTCACCGAGGGGTCGTGTACATCAGGTCCATATGAAAGCAATTTCATGCAGGTTCAAGTCCTGTTATCCGCACCAAAAGAGCAGATATCCGAATGGGTATCTGCTTTTGATTGTCTTGCTTTAAGATACCCAGAAGAAAAGACCGCACGATTAGTGCGGCCTTTAAACTATAACTGGCTTTATTAAATTTCAACTAAACCTGCAAGATACATCTGAATCAAAGTTGCATCGAAAATATTAACCTCGCCATTAGAGTCCACATCAGCAAGTTTTGTCTGCTCATCTGTGAACTCGAGATACTCAGCAGCCTTAAGCTGGATTTCAGTAGCGTCAAAAACTGTTATTTTACCGTCAAGGTTAGCGTCACCGATAAGCGATTTTGTAATTTTTATATCAAGTGCATTTACAAGCTGGTTTTTAATGTATGTGTGGCCGTTTTCATTTGGATACAATCCGAATTTTGCCATAACTGCACCAACGAACTCAACGATTTCCATCTGCTCGCCCTTGTTTACATTCTCAACATCAGGAGCTTCTACGAAAATTACGTTCTCTGTAAGAGAACTGTATACTGTTGAATGGAGTGTTGTTAACTCAACCACCTTGTCAAGATACTCTCCAATTGGAATTGTTTTGCCATCAAATATAAGACTTCTGCCCTTGAACGGATTATACGTTCCAACAACAAGTATTTTTGCCTCAGGGTTAACCTCACGGATTGCATTAACATACTCTGGCATTGTACATGCATAAGCAAGTGCGTTATACGCATAGTTTTCGAGTAATGCAAGAATAAAATCTGTTGTGTCAATTTCTACTGTGAACAAACCGCCTAAGCTGTACGAGAATGTTCCGCTGACGCCTGACGAAACAAGCTCAGCTCTGACCATTTCTTTAAGACTCTCAACATAAGCAATGCCTTCTTGTGTAACTAAAGCACTCCAGTCATACTGATTCGGCTTGCCGATTGCAGAATTAATTGCCGCTTCAAGAGCTTTTTCCATAAGTGTTACATTAGAAAAGCCTACAGTAATAAGATCAGCCTTTGCAATATCTGCGTAGTTTTCAGCAATTACAGCACCTACATCCTGAATTAAAAGACCACTCTGAGCTAAGTTTTTATAGTCGAGATGGTTCTCCTTTGCAAACTGCTCAACATAATCGACATAATCAGTAGAAGTAGCAGAACCGTCACCAATTGCTACATAATACGAGTCATCAGTTACTTCATAATAATTAGAATCCTGTGGACCGTATTTCTCAAGAGCGTACAATATCTTCTCAACAGCAAGCTCTATCTTCTGTGCTGAAGCATCCGATGCTTTATAGCTGTTCTCGTATGTATTAACAATGGCTTGTGTCAACGAATCGTGGCCAACCGCACTTGGATGACAACCGATGCCGTTACCGATAAGCATACGAGCAAATAGGTTAAACAAACCTTCGATAGTTTTATCCTGAATTAAAACACTGCTCATAGCATCTGGAAGAGCAAGGAATTTGTAAACCTCTGTTTTAAGTTCTTTTGGAAGATAGATTGCAACCATAGCCGCTTTTGCCATTTGTTCAGCATCAATGTTTTCGCCCATATAGGCTTCAACCTTTTCCTGCAAACCATTGAACACATCGCCAATACCGCTTGCAAGCTTGATTAAAGCCGCCGCGTCGAGCACATCTAAGTCAGAAGCGTCGATAATCGCTTTTTCGAAAGCAAGATAAACTGCGATTGACATAATTTTTGATGTGTTATTTGTCACATAGTCAGCGTATGCCTTATTGCTATCATTAAGAGCCTGTTCATATTCAAGAATCTCATCAAATGTTATGTTGACATAATCACTTGACATTTGTAAAAGCATTGGCCATACCATATCCATAATTTCAGTATAAACACGCTCACGTAGAACAGAATCAGGATTATTAATCTGAGAAGCAAATGTATTTACAATAATATCCACATCAGGATTCTCAGCATAGTAGAACTTGGCTTGAGGGTATTTTCCCATCATCTGAAGAACAACAGGCTGGGTTGAAAGATAAATATTTACAGCTTCAACAGCCTCACCTACAACCTCGCCCAGAGATATAACATTACCCTCGTATGAAAGGTCCATACCTGTGAATGTGTTCATCAAACCAACGATGATTACTTCTACATCGGGATTAAGCTCAACGATGCGGTCAACGCAACCAGCGTAGTTCATCATATAGCTTACAACGGCATAAGAGATAGCGTTCTCAATAGGAGCGATAATTTCTTGAGACTCCACAGGAACAATTTCATAAAGCTTAGCCTTAACTTCTTCGCGGATTTGACGGATAAACGCCTTTGTAGGCTCATCACATTCTGCCATAGCATCTTCAAAGTCAATCCACGCATCTCCTGCAGGATTACCGCCTAAAATACCAAGAGCGTTAGTAATACGACCGAGTAAAAACACACCGAAGTTAGCGTTACCAATGCCTAGTGTAACAACATCCGCGTCCGCTGTAGCACTCTGGTATACCTGTGCAGCATTCTCAACTCCACCGCAGTCATTCTTAAAACGACCATTAATAAACTCTGATCTTGTGTAATCGTCACCAGGATATGCACCCTCCTTGCCATACTCAAGAATGTAGTGTAAATCCTCAGCACGCATAGCACTCATAGCAAGCTGATGAGTAAGGTCCCAGCCAAAATGTTCAGCTACCTTGTATGGGTAAGCATCAGGTGATTCCTCTAAATATCCGTTAACATCACCATAGCCTGTAAGACCGTAGCCGTTAGCCATCGAGTCGCCAAATGATACGTACTTGACTTTCTCTTCAGCTTCTGCCGCAAAAACAGCAGGACACATTGAAAATAAAAGACAAAGTACCATCAAAATGGATAAGCTCTGTTTGAATAGTTTTTTCATAAAATTGCCTCCTAATACAACTGCTGCACAAAAGTATTTCTGTGCAGCAATAATTTATATACTTTACTAATCGCAAAATGCGTGTTAAAGCTATTTACTCTTTGGGCTCCATAAAGTGTAGTCAAAATCAGCATAGAGCGACTCAAGTGCTTTTGCGTCATTTTTGCCCATACCTGTCAGCGGTATTTCATCTACTGCAATTACAGCTACAGGCTTTCCACGCTCTTCAATCTGCTCGTCGCAGTAACGGAAAATATCGGCACAAGCAGTATCTTTATCAACACCCGGAACAAATTCCACAAGAGCGAGCGGATATTGTCCTTGCGAATGAACTCTGTCATTTACGCCGATTACCGAACAATTCTTAACTTCTTTAAGACCACCAATCAGCCCCTCCATATTTATCGGAAAAACCTTATGTCCGTCAAATCTGGTAATCATACGTTTGATACGGCCCTTAATAAATATAAAGCCATCGTCGTCTATGTAACCGATATCACCGGAGTGTATCCATACCTTGCCATCATCGTGTTTACGCATAATGTGTTCGGTTTCTTCAGGCGACTCGAAATATCCTTTCATCATTGATGGTCCTGTTACACAGACCTCACCAATCTCGTTATACCCGAGTTCCTCACCTGTTTCAGGGTCAAAAATACTGACAGTAGTCGTAAGTGACGGTATACCGACACTTTGAGGCTTGTATATTTTATTCGCACAGAAAGAAGCAGCCGCAGACAGCTCTGTCATACCGTAGCCCTGAGCAAGCGGATACTTCATATTGTGTTCTTTAATAAACTGTTGTAGCTTATTTTCCAAACCCTCGTTCATTGTATCGCCACCCGAAGCAAGTGTGTGTAAAAACGAAAGGTCCATATTTTTGACTTCTTTACTTCCTATCAAAAGCTCAATAAAAACAGGAGTGCTGATAATAACCTGTGGTCTGAACGTTTTCACGAGTTTTCCGATAGATGTCGGTACAAATTTAGGGATTGGCACAAGTGTAAGCCTCATACAAAGAGGCATATGCATTCCGCATACCATACCATAAGCTGAAAAGATCGGAATAATTCCTAAGTACCTGTCGTTATCCTTCCTGTCAACACCACAGTGCTTAAAATTGAGAACAACTGCATTCATCGAATCGTTTGTAAGCATTGTTCCTTTAGGGATTCCGGTAGTGCCACCAGTATATGTTATTGCAACAGTGGCGTCTCCTTGATAAGGCACTTCTTCAGCCTGGACACCTTCGCCCTTGCTTAAAAATGTTTTCCATTTCATAAGCTTATCAGAATAAGGAATCTTACTCTTTGTAGCGATACTCACCATAGCTTTTTTGACAAATGGCAACGATGCTGATGCAGACTGAACTATAACTGTATCAATATTTATTTCGTTCCTGATTTTTTCAACCTTTGGGTATGCAATATCAATTGTTATTAAAATTGTGGACCCGGATGCGTTGATCATCTTTTTGATAGTGTTAGTATCCATTCTTGGGTCGATGGTGTTAGCAGCAGCACCGATTTTATTCAGTGCATAAACAGCCGCTATTGTTTCAGGAAGAGCTACTGATAAAAACGACACAATATCGCCTTTTTTGACACCCATAGATACAAATGCACTCGCACATTCTTCTATACGGCTCAAAAGCTCACGATGAGTAATATCTCTCCCATAATAATGGAGAGCAGGCTCATCGAGTCGGTCGCTGTTAGCTTGTTTTAAATACTGGTAAGCTGTACACTCCGGGAGCTTTTCGCTTAAAGCTTCCTTTGAATAATACTTAAGCCAGACCTTGTTATCGGTGATTCTCATAAATTCACGTCCCTTCCTTATATGTATCCTATATTTAGTTAAGGTGCTTTTTTAAATGTATAAACTATTAAGAACATCTTCTCTATTTATTTTATAATACAACAAAATGGAATCTTTATCAATATTAACACCACTTTTTAGCTAAACTCGCTATAAGCGATATATGTGTTTTAGTAATCTTGCCAAAGTAACATCACAAAAAAGCTACGAAACACCTTTACAAAAAGAGATTTTCGTTAAATCATACAAATATCCTCTCCATATTTTTACATAATTAATTTGCATTTTCTGTATATTAGTGATAATATATAAACGTGGTTAATAAATAAAACCTAGGAGGAAAAACTATGAAAAGAATTTTAGCAATAATTCTTGCAGTTGTAATGATTCTTTCTGTTACTGTATCAGTATCAGCACAGAACACAAACCTTACATACGACTGCGAAAATGGTTACTCAGCAACAAAGATTTCACATCCTGAAACAGGCGTTGGTGAAGTTGACGGTCTTATTGAGCACAATGGCGAAAATGACCGAGCACAGAACTATTCTTGGTCTTCTGTAGGTTATGGTGACTATGTTTACGTAGGAACCTGCTTTGGTGCTATCTACCAGACATTACAGATTATCGCAAGAGAAAAAGGAATGTCTTTCTCTGAGCTTAAGCTGTACTTAGACTGTCTTTACAACGGCTCACTGTACACAGGTGACGAGGGTGTATCTAACACACCATCAAGAAGTGTAATCGTAAAAATCAACACAAAAACATACGAAACTTCAATTGTTTACGGTCCTGAAAAGGTTGGCGGTTTCCGTGCTGCTACAAAGTTAAACGACAAGCTTTACTTTGCTGCAACAGGTGCTACACCTTATCTCCTTGAAATCGACCCAAATAATAGCGACGCTACTAATATCGTTTGTCGTAGCGAAACTCCTCAGGACAAATCAATCTCAACAGGTATCCGCGGTCTTACAACATACAACGGTATGTTAGTAGCTACTATGATTGGCAATAACGGTGCTTATATGGTAGCATCAAGCAACCCAAGTGCAGGTCAGGAGTCATTTGAGACTATCTGCACACAAGAAGACCTTCTCGACTACCCTGCTTACCACTATATGGACAGCATTTTCGGCGGTAGCATTTGGGATATCATCGAGTACAACGACAAGCTCTACATCACAGTAGTTACAGGCAAAAACGGTAACAAGCAGGCATTCGCTCTCTTCAGCGGTGAGCCTGACGAAAATGGTGAATGGTCTTACGACCTTATCGCTGGTAACGAAGCTGATGGTGCTGAATATCCATTCGGCTTAGGTTCAGATCGTTCAGGTGCTGCTAACCTTATGGTATATGACGGCTACCTCTATATCGGCGGTTACAATGACCCTATGGTTGCTCTCCCTGATGTTTTAAATGGTGATTTTGAATCTCTCTACAAAGACTTAAGCTCACCTGTTTGCTTATGGAGACTTGACGAAAACGACGATATCGAAATGGTTGCAGGCGAAGCTAACGAAGTATTCCCTGAAGGTCCAATCGGCAATATGGGAGCAGGCTTCGGCTCAAATATGAACCAGTACGTATGGCGTATGGAAAACTATCACGGCCAGCTCTATGTCGGCACACTCGACTTAACAGGTCTTTTACACCCTATCGCTCAGTTTACAAATGGCGACATCTTCAAGATGACAAAAGAAGAGTGGGTTTCACAGATTGATTATATTAAGCAGGTAATCGACCACTTAGGATTAATTCCTGCAAGTGACAAGGATATTGCATCAACAGGTGCAAATGTAGAACTCGCTTCTATTTCTGATAACCTTGACACTCTCGAAGATCTCAGCGAAGATTTTGAAGAGACTGATGTTACTTTAGATTACAGACAGCAGTTCCTTGATCTCTTACTTGAAATCAAAGAACAGTACCTTGCTGTTAGAGATTACCTCTCTGCTGAAGCTAAAGAAAGAATCGACGCTTTCCTTGCTGACGAAAGAATTCAGAACTACAAGTACTTTGTATGCTCCTTGTACTATATGAGCAAGTCAGAGAGAGGCTATGACCTCCTTGTTAGTAGCGATGGCATCAACTTCTACGCATTAACACGCGATGGTATGGGCGATCCTTACAACCACGGTTGCCGTGTATTCGCTATTACTGACAATGGTCTTTGTGTTGGTACAGCTAACCCATTCTTCGGAACTCAGGTATGGCTTATCGACGACCAGCTTATTATGGGCGATACAGACCTTAACGGCAAGGTTAACATCTTTGATGCAACTGAAATCCAGTTACATATAGCTGAATTGATTACTCTTAACAACGATGCTCTGTATGTTGCTGACTGTAATGGTGACGGTAAAGTTAACATCTTTGACGTTACCTGGATTCAGTCCTTTATCGCAGAAGCTGAAGTATAATTTAACTTAATAGCATTCAAAACGGATACCTTAACGGGTATCCGTTTTTTTCTTTCAGCTTATAAAATTTAACCCCCTGATAAAAAATACCGTTTTATCCTTGAAATAAAAATAACACAGTTGTATAATTTTATTGTACAGATACCTTATTTATACAAAATTCAAGGTATCAATTCGATTTTAAGGAATGATATTATGTGCGTATCTAAAAGAATTCTGTCGTTAATACTCAGTTTCACTTTAATAGTCAGTATGTTTTGGGCTGTTCCATCAGTTAACGCAGCAAGCACTAACGCTAAGGCTACTATTGAAATTGAAGCTGAATGTCTTTATGACGATGCTTTTGAGGTTTTCAATTTAGTTAATGACCACAGAAAATCCAAGGGACTTAAAACTCTTATAATGGATTCAACCCTGCTTGAGATAGCTATGCAACGTGCGGCTGAAACAGCTATCTGTTTTGACCATGTTCGTCCTGATGGCTCATCTTGTTTTGATATAAGCTCAGAAGTTCATGGTGAGAATATAGCAATTATCTACTCCGGCCCAAACGAGGCTTTTGAAGGCTGGCTTAACTCATCTGGTCATTACGCAAATATCGTATCTAGCCGTTTTACATCAACTGGTGTTGGTGCGATTATTCACAACGGAGTCCGCTACTGGGTACAGGTATTCGGTACCTCTAACTCAAACAGCACTACTACCCCACCTCAAAATGTTAAAAAAAGTTTCAAAATATACTTAGGTAACCAGTCATATAACCTTTCTTTGTCAATACCTGACAAAACATATATAACTGATACTGATAAAGTACAGGTCATCGGAAAGAACAGTATGTACAACAGATACTTTGTTGTTAATCCGTCAACCCTTAGTTACTCCAGTAGTAACACGAACGTTATATCAGTTTCGGGTGATACAATAACCGCTATAAACGAGGGTAATATTACACTGACCGTAAAAAACTCCGCTGTTACTCTAACTAAAAATATTGAAGTCAAAAAATTTGGCAAGAATCAAAGTAACCAGTGCGGAGATAACATAAGTTGGGAATATAATAACAAAACACTTACATTCAGCGGACACGGCGAAATGTACGACTACAACACCAAGTATGACAAAAACGGCTTAGTCAGCACCGACATTCCATGGGCTGACGCTTTTGATAAGGTTGAAAAGGTTGTTGTGGAAGACGGTATTACCTATGTCGGAAATTCAGCTTTTGCGTGTTTCAGCGAGCTTAGCTACGTGGAGCTTCCAGACAGCGTTACAAAAATTGGTAACGATGCTTTCGCTTTCTGTAAAAAGCTCAGCAGTGTTACGTTACCACCAAACGCTTGTGTAATCGGAGAAAGCACTTTCTATAAATGCAGCGAGCTTACACAGGTCACACTTCCTGAAAATCTCACTGCTATATCAAAAAATATGTTCTACAGTTGCAGCAAATTAAATAGCGTAGTTATTCCTGAAAATGTTGAATCCATAGGTCAAAGTGCCTTTGCTTACTGTTATGAGCTTTCTTCAATCAACTTGCCTAAAAACTTGAAAACTATAGGTGTTTTAGCTTTTATTAATTGCTCAAGCATTAAAGAAATAGCAATACCAAGTAGCGTTACTGAGATTAATAAAAAAGCATTTGTAGACTGTTCATCACTATCAAAGGTAACTATTTTCAATCCGACAACCATCATCAGTGTGGAAAGTGTTTTTGACAACACTTCCTCTGCTCTAACCATTTACGGATTTGCCGACAGCTCTGCTGAAAACTACTGCAAAACTAATAGCATAAAATTCGTTGTTATAGAAGGCTTCAAGCC
This sequence comes from Ruminococcus sp., assembly GCA_017473955.1. Taxonomy (GTDB): domain Bacteria; phylum Bacillota; class Clostridia; order Oscillospirales; family Acutalibacteraceae; genus Ruminococcoides. The sequence continues at coordinate 13,254 of JAFUIK010000006.1, forward strand.
AAGTGTCACCGCAAATGGTTATACCACTACCTATTCAGGAAACCCAATCATTGATGATATTACCGTCAATGTTATAAACACAAGTGGTGACTACTCAGTAAGATTCTCAAGGGGCGAAGTATTTGATTACAATGCCTGCTTTAACAGTATCAAAGAGCTTGGAGAATACTGGAGAAGCGGAGCATCTTACTACGACAGAATCAAAGGTTACCTTATAGACAGTGGTACTTATCCGATATCATACTGTGTATACTGCAGTAATTCACAGCCTGTATTCGGCACTGTTGATATTGTTGTAAACAAAGCGACCCCTTCGTTCAGCTTTGAAAGCGACAGTATAAGTATTCCTTGGTATTCAAAAGGTGACAACACTATAGGTTTTGACAACCCGCTTAACAATCTATCTGACCTTAATGAGCTTGACATCGATTTTGTAAGTGATAACACCAACATTCTTATCACTGACCATTACGGACGTATTTACGCAAAGCGTTACGGCAAATGCACTGTGACTGCCTCCTATGAAGGTGACAGCAATCATAACGCTCACAGCACTTCGCTCACTGTTTACATCTATCCTTTGGGAGTATTGATAACCGACAACTTCTCGTGTGAATTTCTCGAAGACCATACTGTTGTTTTGCAGAGATACCTTGGCAAAGAACCCCAATTAGCTATTCCATCAGAGCTTATTAACAGCAAAATAACAGCTATAGATGAAGGTGCATTCTACTCTTGTGCTGTTGAAAAAGTCACTATCCCTGAGGGTATATCACACATTAAAGCAGGTGCTTTCACCTCGTGCTATTTACTGAATTCTGTAAGCATCAGTGATACAGTTACAACAATTGATGATTACGCCTTCAGCGGTTGCAGACAGCTCACAAGTGTTACTATTCCGGCAACTGTTACAAGCATTGGCAAAGAAGCCTTCGGCTACACCGCAGCTACTGCTGACACACCATCGAGCAAAATCAAAGGCTTTACAATTTACGGCTACAAAAATTCAGCAGCAGAAAAGTACGCTTTAGAAAACGACTTTGAGTTTATTGAGCTTGCTCCTCCTGCCCCTGATTACGAATTCGGCGATATAGACCGCGACGGAAACCTAAGCATCCTTGATGCGACGGCTATCCAGCTTTATATTGCAAGACTTTTTGATTTTGACGAAGAACAAAAGCTGATTGCCGACTTCACTCAGGAAGGTAGCGTCGACGTTATGGATGCAACAGGTATTCAGCTAAAACTTGCTGGGCTTATTTAACTAATATTAATTAATAAACAAACAGCGACTTACTCGCAGATTCACATCTGTGAAATCAGGTCGCTGTTTTTGTATACCTATTATTGATTATATTTTTTATAACTGATATAATGTCATTATATTAAGGTTAATTGTGGATTTTTTGGAGGAAACAACAATGAAAAAACGAACAAAAAGACTTTGTGCCATGGTGCTAATGCTGACGCTTTTGCTTTCAATCATCGCACCGCTTTATGTTAAAGCCGAGGAATCTTACGATATTGAAAACCACGCTTTTGAAGACGGAAAATCTTTTATTAGAATCGAAGATGAAAACAGTGTACAATTTTACGGAGTAACCGGTGACTCTCCAGTTGAAGACACCACTTTGACAGATATAGATGTCATCAGTTCTTTAAGCGAGTATAATGAGCTTTCACATATAAGAACAAATGCTAAAAAGGATATAGCATCTGTTTCAACCGCCCCACTTCCCGACTCAATAGACAACAGCCAAAACGAGTATTTTCCTGAAATCGGCAATCAAGGTAGTCTTGGTTCGTGTACTGCTTGGGCTCAGGTTTACTATCAGTTCACCTATATGATGAACAAAGAGCTGGGCATTGCTACAACTAAGGATAACACATTTTCTCCACAATGGGCATACAATGTCGTAGCGGGCACTGCTGAAATGATAGGTCCTTACTACAGCTTATTTGCGTTTATGCAAAAGCAAGGCAACGTGTTTTTAAACCAAGTACCATACGACCTCAACGTAAGCTCATTTTCTCCTACAGAAGAAATATGGAAAACAGCGTTAAAATACAGAATCAAAGACTACCAGAAATTTGAAGCCATAGGAACTGCGGAAACACAGATAACCTCACCAAAAGACAGTGACCTTGTTCTAATAAAATCCGCCCTACATAACGGCGAGGTTCTAACCTACTCCACATACGTCAACAGTTGGCAGACAACCAAACTTAAAACTAACGCAGGTGCGTCCTACAACAGCAATTACGCAGGGCAGTACGCGGTCACATCGCAGATTGGAAAAGACGGTGCTCACAGAATGACACTGGTTGGTTATGACGATAACCTATGGATTGATATAAACGCAAACGATAAGGTCGATTCCGGTGAAACCGGTGCATTCAAAATTGCTAACTCCTGGGGCACAGATTACGGCAACAACGGCTATATGTGGGTCGCATACGACGCGTTAAACGAAGAGTCGTGTGTCGAGGGTGTTGTCGCTGACCCTTCTCGAGAAGCGATATTCAGTGAGATTGTGAGAATCGAGGTTCGTCCTTACAATACAGATGCACAGCTGTATCTTAAATATACACTTAACACCTCAGATAGAACCCAGACTATGGTATATCTTACAGCCGAAAAAGACGGCACTATCTACTCAAGCGAGGTCGTTTCCAATCAATATTCTGGAGATAAAATCGCATATGATGGTGGCACAAAAGCGACAGATGCAACTATGACAATGCTACTGAGCAACGTGATAAAGGACATCACCCCAGATAGTTTTAGCGATTACACTTGGAGTGTAAGGTTCGTTGACCTTGTTAACGACTCAAATTTATTTACTGTTAAGGACGCAGTAATTGTTGATGAAATCAACAACACCACCTATAAACCGAACAACACTTATCCATTCACCCTTGATGGCAACGAAAAAACTGTTTTATGTTCAGAGTCAAATCTAAACCATGCTGTTATTTACTACAGAGGTTATGAAAACCCGTATATTAATTACAGAATTGCAGACGGCAACTGGATTTCATCTACAGGAACCGAGATGACTTATAACATTGAAAGACGCGGTTACACTCACAAATATGTTATCGACTTAAAAAACACTGACAACGCAACTGTGTACTTCACAGATGGTGACAAAAAGACAGACAACAATAGTGGCAAATACTTTACCGCTACAAGAGGCATTAATTACTACGTAACAGAAAACGAAGCAAAACCGATTAATGTTACCCTTAACGACAGTGCCGACGATACAGTGGATATCAACGACTATAACGAATTCACCGCCACTATAAACGGAGGATATGAACCTTATCTATATCAATTCACATTCGTAAATATGGACACAGGTGAAAAGACTGTCGAGGAGTATGACGAAAAGGAAAAGCAAGGTTTCTACTTCAGAACAGCCGGTAACTACAAAGTAACCGTAGACGTAATGGACTATTCCGACAAAGTTGTATCAGCATCAATGGAAGTTAAAGTAGAAGATTTGCCTTTCAAATTCAACACACTAACAATATCCGAGGGTACTCAACTTGTCGGTGACAGCGTAAGCTTTAACGCTATAACAAAATATGAAAAAATCAATTTCCGCGGATATTCCACTAATGAATACAGATTTGTTGTTAAAGACCAAAACTCAAACATCTGCTTTGACGAAACTAAAAAAAGCAATAAGTTTAATATGAATTACAGGTCTAGCGAAATATACCAGAGCTTCATTCCTGAAAAAGCAGGAGAATACACTGTTACTGTTTCGTCAACTGATGGCAACAAGGAATATGCTGAAAAGTCCTTATCATTCACCGTATACGACAAATTGTACGGTGATTGTGATGGTAATGCAAGCGTTAACATCATCGACTCAACAACTATCCAGCTTTATCTTGCCAACAAGATTGATGAACCTTTAATAAGACTCGAGATGGCTGATTGTGACGTTAATAATGACGTTAACATAATGGACGCAACAATCATTCAGCTATATCTTGCACACAAAGATAACTGTGGTCAAACAGGAAAGGTCATACAGTACATCCCACCTACCGAGCTACCCACACAGGCTCCAACTACAGCCCCTACTCAAAATCCAACAACTAATCCAGAAGGTAACAAAGTTACATTCACAAACTCACTTAACTGGAGCGGTACAATATACTGCTACTACTGGAGTGACCAAAACACTACCATGACCTCGTGGCCGGGTGTTAAAATGACAAATTCGGGCACAAATGATTTTAACGAAACACTTTACACCTTTGACGTCCCAAGTGATGCCACATATTTAATTTTTACAAACGGCAGTTCTCAGACAGTCGATATTAAATACAACGGCGGAGTAGTAAGATACTACCCGTTAAATACAAAAACAGGAAACTCTTTCAACGTTGAAACCTGGTAATATTCAATTTTACAAACAGGCATTTGTTAATCGCAAGTGCCTGTTTTATTATATACAAACACAACATTCATCATTAACTGGTAAAATCTTATCCTTATTTTGTCCTATATCTGAGTTATGTTCGCAAATACTATTATATACTTTACATATTGTTGACTTATAATTTAAAAATGTTAGAATGTTCCTATATTGTTTTAGGAGAAATATATGAAAAAAAATATAATGTGTCTTGTAGCGTTACTACTATCACTTGCGATGCTTATCCCTGCTAACATAATCACAGCAGACGCGGCTCCAAACTTTTATGATATCGCTACAGTTGTACCCATAAAAAATCATATAGAAAAAGACGGTGGACTAGGTAACTACGCTACAGTGCAAGGTGCGTGTACCGATTCAAAGTACGCTTATTTTGCAGTAAATACAGGCTACACAACACTGTTAAAATACAATGTAGACACTTGGGAACTGGTTAAAAAAAGTAGTGGTAACGTCCTTGGACACGCTAACGATATGACTTTCAATCCATATCTGAACAAGCTTGTTGTAGCTCACAACTCGCCCGACTACGATGTAATATCCTTTGTTGACCCTGATTCACTTAACGTTGTTGAAACAAGAAAAATCAAGCATAAGATTCACTCTATCTCATATAACGCAAATTATAATCAGTATGTTGTCGGACTAAGCGGAACCTACGATTTCGCAATATTGGACAACAGTTTTAAAGAGGTTGAAAAATTCAAAGGCTATGACAGCGGCTTTCTAAGACAGGGTGGTGATTGTGACGACGAGTACCTTTACTTTGTCCAAAGCGGTGGCGGTGGAAATCTCATCGTAATTTACGATTGGCACGGAAACCTCATTGATACAGTTTCAGTAAACAAGTCACTTGAAATAGAAAACATCTTCCACGTAGGAAACACTGTATATACTACCCTGCACTACTATGGTAATTTTGTTAATCGTTTAGGTATCAGCGATAAAACCGCTGTAAAATTCGATATCAAATTTGACTCAAACGGCGGCAACGGAAGTATGGATAGCATTACGGTTACTTACGGTAAAGAAAAGGAATTGCCAGCTTGTACCTTTGAAAAAGAGAACTATCACTTTGGCGGTTGGATTATGGAGCGTGACAGCTACAAAACAACACTGGGAAAAAAATCTCCGTACGGTAAAGACCAGTGGCTCAAGACTGAAAACGTTTATGAATACTCGCTTTTCAAGGATAAAGGCAAAGTGAGCAAAACTACTAACGTCGGTAATGTAACTGCAAAGGCATTCTGGATTGCCGACGAATATCAGGTTAACTACGACGCTAACGGCGGTGAGGGTACTATGCCATCAAGAACAGTCCGTTATGACGAAGTGTTCAAAATTGATGAACACAATATGACCCGCCACGGCCACATCTTTACAGGCTGGACAGCTCAACGCGATTGCGATGGTAAGGTTTACGGCTATTTAAAGGACAAAGACACTCCAGCGTGGCTAAAGCCAAAGCACGTAGCAAAGCCGTATGTTTTCAGCGACTCACAGGAAGTGTCAGAATTGACCTACGATGGTAACGTTACTTTTTCTGCACACTGGCAGTTAGCTTTCAGTTTCTCAAAAGACGGTACCGAACTTAATAAATATATTGGTATCGACGAAGAGGTGGACTTCCCAAAAGATTATAATAAAGTCAGCAAAATTTGTGACGAGGCATTCAAGGACTGTCAAACTATAAAAAGTGTTACCATTCCTGCGACAATCAACACGGTCGGCAAAAATGTATTTGCCGATTGCACAGCCCTCAGAGAAATTCACTTTGATAAAAATCTTCCGCAAAACGTTGACAGAACAGCGTTTAATTCTCCATACGCAAAAAAATGCTACCTAAAAAAAGATAAGGATGATATCTTTATCGGACTATACACCGGTTGTTGCTCCTATGAATATCTCTACTATATCTGCAACAATTTCTTCTTATAAAAGAAACCATCTGTGTTGCTCGGTTACACCGACTTGCAGATGGTTTTTGTTTTACTCATAGCTGAAAGTTATCTCACAATCAGTAAAAGATGGAACGATTTTTTGTATCTTTCCGCTCATTTTATCCGCATAAAGTGTGTATTCACCATTTGCGGTCTTACCTTTATATGCGACTTCACTTTCACTTTTTTCTCCTATTATCTTAAGCTGTGCATTGCTAAGCGACGAAAGCACATCGAAAATCACCTCGAACGGATTATAACTTGTCAAGTAATCATCAGCGGTCGTACATTTAAGCCCATTATACTCAATATATAAGGTGGAGTTAACCTTGTGATAATTTAGACCTTTTAAGCTTTCGGGTGAAAGCAACGTGATGCTAACATCGTCACCTCCACAAACTGTTATCTCTGCGTTCATAGTAATTTCATCAGTTACAATTACTGCTTTTGAAACAAATTGAGTGTTCAGTGTAACCGGCTCTGTGACTTTATTGCAAGCACATAAAATGAGCATAAAAAAAGAAATCGCAAGTAGCGATGCCGAAAATTTTCTCATAAAAACCTCCAAGTCATATTCCTTGCAATTCCTTATATTTAATATTATTTTGTTTTATTCCAGAGTTTTAAACGCTTGAGGCAGATGGTTTATGATATCGCGTGGGAGCATTGAAATACGTGACAGATTGTTTGACGCTAAATCTCCAGCGAAACCGTGGACATAAACTCCTATACAGCTAGCTTCAAAGGAGTCAACCTCCTGTGCCATAAGTGAGGCGATAATGCCCGACAGCACATCGCCAGAGCCACCCTTCGCCATACCGCTGTTGCCTGTTTTGTTTATCCTTGTACGAACCCCATCAGTTACAATAGTATCCTTGCCTTTCAGCACCACGGTGACAGAATATTTCCTTGCAAACTTTTCAGCCACCTCTACCCTATCTTTCTGTATACGCTCCACGCTCAAGCCTGTAAGCCTTGACATTTCTTTAGGGTGTGGTGTAACAACTATATCAGCCTTTGAGTCGTTTAATACATCTATATTCATCGCGACTGCATTTATGCCATCTGCATCGATAACCATAGGGGTATTACACGCTGTAACAAAGCTTTTTACAAAATGGGTGGTTTCATCGCAAAGCTTGAGCCCGCAACCGAGCAACACAGCACTGCTGTTTTTTGCGGTATCAATTAAAAAATCCAACGAATTAATATCTACTGTTCCGCTATCACTGTCATCCAAAGGCAAACAAACCGCTTCATAAACAGTAGATGCTACTATCGGATAAATACTTTTTGGCAACGCTACCTTTAATAACCCTACTCCACTTCGCAATGCCCCTAAAGACGAAAGCGTACACGCTCCTGCCATAGCGTAACTGCCACTGATATTAAGTAGTGTTCCCATGGTTCCCTTGTTGGCATCATCAGGTCGTTTAGGTAGATTAGATTTTACAAAATCAGATGTAATAAACTTCATATCACTTAGATAAATATAACTTACGAGCAACCTCGTGTTTTAAATAAGGACGAATACCTTCGAGCGTTTTTTCTTTTGGAGAAAATACAACCGCACAGTTACCTTTTGCCTCACTGTGAAATGTGAAGACATAATTATCTTCTGAGAAGTCAGTAGCACCAACGTTGTAAACCTTGTGGAATTTACGCTTACCCATCTCACTATCGCTGTACTTAAAAATATCATCAATCATTTTTACATCAAGTTTTAGAACATTTTTGCGATTACGCTTAGCGATAATTTTATCAACCCTGAAAGTACCGCCTAAAGATGAATATTCGTACTCAATGCTAAGTCCTGTTATAAAAAGCCAAGCAAAATAAATGCAAAAAAGCCCAGAAAACAACGCAATATAAATAATATATGCCTGTTTAATAATAAGAGCTAAAGCAATAAGCGAGAGGGGAATTAGAACTGCTACAAGAATTATAAGCACAATGTTCATATAATACTTTGAATTCTTTTCCCTTTTTACAACCTGTTCAACTAAATTATCCATAATAATCGACCCTTCATAAAAGTATACTGTATACTTTATCATAAAGGATGAATTTTTTCAATAAAAGTCTTGCAAATTTTTATTATTGGTGATAAAATCAGGGAGATAACACGTTGACAAAGGAAGTAACTGTCAAGCGATTTTTGCAAAGAGATTTTTCGTCATAGGCTGAAAGCGAAAGACTAAAATCTGACAGCGAAGTTCCCTTTCGAGTGGCAAGGCTGAATGACTAACTAGTAGGCTTTGACGGCTGACACCGTTATATGTCGCCTTGAGTGCCGATTATTCGGAAATTAGGGTGGTACCGCGGAATTTTTCCCGTCCCTTTTGTGGACGGGATTTTTTTATTTTATCGGAGGAATTTATGAGAGAACAAATTGAACAGCTGAAAATTCAGTTAAACGAAGAACTCAAAGCTGTCGAAAATCTTCAGGAGCTTGACGGCATCAGAGTAAAGTACCTTGGCAAAAAGGGTCTTGTTACCGACCTGTTAAAAGGTATGAAAGATTTATCTAATGACGAAAGAAAAGCAGTTGGCGCACTTGTTAACGAGTTAAAGCAGATTGCCAACGAACAGATTACAAACAGAATGGAAGAGCTCAAAGAAGCTGAAATCAAAAAAGAAATCGAGAGTATGCCTCTCTTTGATGTTTCTATCCCAACTAACCTTGACCGTGGTTCTTACCACCCAATCACCTTAGTACAGCGTGAGTGTGAGAGAATCTTCAAGTCAATGGGCTTTACTGTTGAGGATTACTCAGAGGTAGTTACAGACTACGAGTGTTTCGAGTCAGTTAACATCCCTAAGAACCACCCTGCAAGAGATATGCAGGACACATATTACCTTGAGAATGGCCAGTTACTCAAGAGCCAGACATCTGCTGCTCAGAACGCTATTTTAAAGAAGTACGGCGATGCGCTTAAGAACGACGGCAAGCCAATCAAGGCTATCTTCCCTGGCAGATGTTTCAGAAACGAGGCAACTGACGCTTGTCACGAGAACACATTCTTCCAGATGGAGGGTATGATGGTTGACAAGGATATTTCTATTTCTAACCTTATTTACTTTATGAAAACAATGCTTTCTGAAGTATTCAAAAAAGATATTAAAGTACGTTTACGTCCTGGTTTCTTCCCATTCGTTGAGCCAGGTTTCGAGCTTGATATCAGCTGTCTTATCTGTGGTGGCGAAGGCTGTCCATCATGTAAGCACTCAGGCTGGCTTGAACTCTGTCCTTGCGGTATGATTCATCCAGAGGTACTGCGTGAGGGTGGCATTGACCCAGACGAGTACACAGGCTTTGCGTTTGGCTTAGGTTTAACAAGACTTGCTATGATGAAA